>JAQRMW010000001.1 GCA_028599075.1 Urechidicola sp.
AGACTAAACTTTGCAGATCCAGACAACCCAACATATACAATTGAATAGTTTAAATTAAATTAGTTTTCAATAAAAGGTTGTTTGTTGCTTGCAACGAACAGCCTTTTTAAATTTAAGTACTATGAAAAAAATTTTACTTTTTATAGCTGTAATTGCAACCTCTTTTACAGCCTATGCCCAAATTTCTTGGCTTGCTGGTACGCCAGAAGAAACAGAATCAGCAACCATCGTTTTTGATGCTACAGGTACTCCGCTAGAAAATACTGCGGGCACTTTTTATGCGCACACAGGTGCAACAACAAATGATACAAATCATTGGCAAAATGTAATTGGCTCTTGGGGTGATAACGGAGCTCAACCTGCTTTTACACTTATATCTGGTAATATTTATCATCTAACATTATCACCAAGTATTGTTGCTTTTTATAGCAACCCTGCCGGTACAATTACAGGAATTGATATCGTAGTTAGAAGTGCAGATGGCGGAACTCAATCATCAGATTTAGCACTTCCAGTAGGGGCTTTTCAAGTAACACTATTCGATCCAACAGATGAAAATACTATTGTTAGTTCTGGAGGTAGCATAAACGTTGTAGCACAAAATACAAATGGATCTGCCGATTATGAATTATTTGCAAATACAGTAAGTATACACACTTCAACTACAACTTTTTATACACATACTGCTACCAATATCACAGTAAATACCAACTACGAGTTACAAGTAACACAAGGAGGTACAACAATTTCAAAATATTTTAATGTAATTGTAAATCCTGGGGTTATTTCCGAAGCGATGCCTGCCAATATGGAAAATGGAATCAATTACGATGGTGCAGACGCTACAGTTGCAACCTTAGTATTAGATGCTCCTTTAAAAGACTTTATTTATGTTGCTGGTAGTTTTAACAACTACACACCAACAGCTTCAGATGTTATGAAGACTGATCCAGGTTCAGGAAAGTTTTGGTTAACATTAACAGGTCTAACTTCTGGTCAAATAGAAAATTATCAATATTGGGTGTATGCTACCAATCCAGTTGCAGGTTCACCAACCTTGGTTAAAACTGCAGATCCTTTTTCAACATTGGTATTATCTCCTTTTGATGATCCATGGATACCTTCAGCAAGTTACCCTAATATCCCTACATATCCTGCTGGACAAGAACGAGAAGTTACTGTTTTGCAAACAGGACAAACACCTTATAATTGGGTGGTTACCAATTTTGCAAAACCAAAAAAAGAAGATTTAATCGTTTATGAAGTATTGATTCGTGATTTTGATGCCGATCGTAACTTTCAAGATTTAATCGATAAAATAGATTATTTTAAAAATTTAAATATCAATGCAATTCAATTAATGCCTATCATGGAATTTGAAGGAAATGAAAGCTGGGGTTACAACACCTCTTTTCATTTAGCATTAGATAAATTTTATGGAACTGAAGACAAATTTAGAGAGCTTGTAGATGTTTGTCATCAAAATGGAATAGCCGTTATTTTGGATGTTGCCTTAAATCATGCTTTTGGAAGAAACCCTATCAACAGAATGTGGATGAATGATCCTGATGGTGATGGTTGGGGTGAACCAAGTTCTGAAAGCCCTTATATGAATGAAGTTGCTGCACATAGTTATAGTGTTGGTTCTGACTTTAATCACCAACAGGCTAGAACTCAATATTATGTTGAGCGCGTGATTACACATTGGATAGAAAACTTTAAAATTGATGGCTTCCGTTGGGATTTAACCAAAGGATTTACTCAAAACTGTACAGGTGATGAAGGTTGTACTAATTCAGAACAAGCTGACCGTGTAGCTATTTTAAAACAATACGCCGATTATTCTTGGAGCTTAGATGCTGATCATTATGTAATATTTGAACATTTAGGAGGAGATACAGAAGAAAAACAATGGGCCGATTACAGATTGGGCGAAGGAAAAGGAATTATGATGTGGGGTAAAATGACCGATGCATATAACGAACTTACTATGGGCCAAAATGGAGGTACAGATATTTCTAGAATGGGACATACTGCTCATGGATTTGCAGGGAAACGTGTAATGGGGTATCCAGAAAGTCATGATGAAGAACGTTTAATGTATAAAAACTTGCAATACGGAAACAGTACAAATGCAGCACATGATGTAAAAGATTTAGATGTAGCATTATCTCGTATGTCAGCTTTAGGAGCTGTTTCACTAACAATACCTGGTCCAAAAATGATTTGGCATTTCGCTGAGTTAGGAATGGAAAATTCTATTTTTACTTGTAATAATGGCTCTGTAAATGATCCTGATTGTAAGCTAGATACGAAGCCACAACCTCAATGGGTTAACAATTGGTTAAGCGATCCTGATAGAAGCCAAATTTATAATGACTGGTCGCGTATCAATTTTATAAAAACAAACGAAGATGTTTTTGAAGGCAATTATTCTATTAACACCAATACGCTGCAACCTAGAATTTATGTGTGGGATGATGCCATACCAACCACCGAATTAAAAAATGTAGTGATACTTGCCAATTTTGATGTAACTTCGCAAAACGTAACTCCAGATTTTCCGTATACAGGTACTTGGTATGATTTGATGGATGCAAGCGGAAGTACTTCTATAAATGTAACAGGCACTGCTGATCCAATTAGTATAGCCGCAGGTCAATTTAAAATTTATGGAAATCATGCAGCACAAGGTTTGAGTGTTGAAGGTTTTGATATTTCTGATGCAATCAGACTATATCCAAACCCTACAACCGGGACATTTGCTTTGAACAAAGCAGCTACAAAAATTGAATTGTATGATATGGCAGGAAGACAAATAAAAACATTTGTAGATACAGCATTTAATACTCCATTAGATATTTCAACCCTATCTAACGGAATCTATTTTGTAAAAATTGCAACCCCAGAAGGCTCAGGTACAAAACGAATCATTAAAAATTAAACTTAACTTAAAAACTTAACATTATGAAACAAATTTATTTTTTTATAGTAGCATTATTAATAAGTGTTAATAGTTATTCTCAGCTTACAATAACAGCTGATGGGAATGGTATTGTAGATTTTTCCTATGGCGCTTCATCTGATTGGAGTT
>JAQRMW010000010.1 GCA_028599075.1 Urechidicola sp.
CAAGGAATTGAAGAAATTACTAACCAAAGAGGTTACAATGTAATGATATGCTTATCAAATGAATCTTATGAAAAAGAAGTGTTGAATATTGAAATGTTTACACATGGTAGTGTTGATGGGTTGATTGTTTCAATTTCTAAAGAAACCCAAAAAAAGAACGATTACTCACATTTTAATGATTTAATAGAAGATGACTTTCCTCTGGTGATGTTTGATCGGGTTAATGAAAAATTCGAATGTGACAAGGTAATTATTGATGATGTAAGTGGATCGATAAATGCCACCAATCATTTGATAGAAATTGGATGCAAAAAAATAGCATTGATTACTACTCCAAAACATATTACTGTTGGCACCTTAAGAAGAAAAGGCTACGTAAAAGCAATCCAAAATCATGGGCAAGAGGTTGATGTTGACTTGATTGTTGAAGTTGATGAAAGAGAAAGTATTAAAGAACAAATCGAAGAACTATTTGAAAGTGAAACACCTGATGGAATTTTTGCAGTCAACGAAGTATATGCTGTAAGCGCAATGAATGTAGCTCGAGAAAGAGGATTTAAAATTCCTGAAGATATTAGTATTATTGGGTTTACAGACGGTCCCCTTTCTAGATTAGCACTACCCCCTTTAACCACAGTTGTTCAACATGGTTATAGTATGGGGAAAAAGACAGCCGAATTATTAATAAATCGCATTGAAAGTAAAGAGGAATTCAAACCACAAAAAGTGGTATTATCTACTAATTTAAAAATTAGAAAATCTACAAAAAGTTTATAAAAAGCTTTAAATTAAAAAAAAGATTCTATCTTTGAACCATCAAAAGTAATTTCACAATTTACTAAATTTCGACTTCACACCATTGAATAATTGGCTTTCAGCCTTTACTATTCGATAATTTTATTAATACATATTTACGATGAAAAAACAGAAACTAAGTTTCTGGGAAATCTGGAACATGAGTTTTGGATTCCTCGGAATACAATTCGGTTTTGCATTACAAGGTGGATTTATGTCTCGTATTTTTCAAACACTCGGGGCAGAACAAGGAGATATTCCGATGCTTTGGATTGCAGCCCCATTAACAGGATTATTGGTACAGCCAATAATTGGCTATATGAGCGATAGAACTTGGAATCCACGTTGGGGAAGGCGAAGACCATATTTTTTAGTAGGTGCTATTTTAAGTTCACTAGCTTTATTTTTTGTGCCACATTCTCCAATGTTGTGGATCGCTGCAGGGTTTTTATGGATTCTAGATGCATCCATAAACATTTCAATGGAACCTTTTAGAGCATTAGTTGCCGATAAATTAGATGAGTCGCAACGTTCAAATGGGTTTGTGATGCAAGCCTTAATTATCGGAATCGGAACTTGGGTAGCAAGTAATTTACCTTGGATGGTGTCACAACTAGGAATTAGCAATGCCGCTGAACCTGGTGTATTACCAATGTCTGTAAAAGTTGCTTTTGCTATAGGAGCATTTGTCTTTGTAGCAAGTGTTTTATATACAGTTTTTACTACGACTGAATATCCTCCAGAAGATATGGAAGAGTTTAAACGTGAAAAACGTGAATCAAAAAATACTTTTATTTCTGATATTTTAGGAAATATTGGAAGCATGCCTTTGACAATGAAAAAACTAGGTGTGATTCAATTTTTCTCATGGTTCGCATTTTTTACGATGTGGAGTATGGCAAACCCTGCATTGACCGAACATGTTTTTAACACACCTGCCCCAATTGCTTCGGCATATGATATGACTTTGGTAGCCGAATCTGATGCCTTTAACATTGTAAATACTGCATTTCAAGAATCATCAAATTTAGTTGGATCTGCAATGGGGGTTTACGGATTATCATCTATGGCCTTTGCATTAATATTGGTTTTTTATACTCGAAAAAGACGTATCAACAGAAAGTTGGTTCATATGGTTTCTCTAATACTTGGTGGAATCGGATTTATTTTGATGTATTACACATCTCCCGAAAATTTAAAATATTGTTTTGTGTTGATTGGCTTTGCATGGGGTAGTATATTATCTATGCCTTATGCCATGTTATCTAGTTCTGTTGATCCAAAAAAAATGGGAGTAATTATGGGAATCTTCAATATGTTTATTGTAATCCCTCAAATTATTGCTGCTCTTGGCGGCATTAATTATGTCTCAAGTTTATTGGGAGAAGAACCTATAAATGCAATGACTGTTGCAGGAATTAGTTTGCTTATTGCTGGGGCATCAACTTTATTAATCACAAACAAAAACGCAATTACATATCAAGGCAATGAGTAAAAAAGCTTTCATATTTGATTTGGATGGTGTTATTGTAGATACTGCAAAATACCATTATAAAGCATGGAAAAAATTAGCAAACAATTTAGGGTTTGATTTTACCGAAACTCAAAACGAATTACTTAAAGGAGTGAGTAGAGTTTGCTCTTTAGAAATATTATTAGAGATTGGAAATATAAGCTTACCAGAAGATGAAAAAGCGAGAATAATGCACAATAAAAACAAGCATTATTTGCAATACATCTCCAAAATGGGACAAGATGAAATACTAGAAGGTATGCAAGAGGTGCTACTACATCTCAAAGAAAACAACATTCCTTTTTCTCTAGGGTCTGCAAGCAAAAATGCGAGAATGATTTTAACACAATTAGATTTAATTGATTTATTTGATGCCATTGTTGATGGGAACGATGTGTCAAAAGCAAAGCCAGACCCCGAAGTGTTTTTAATTGCAGCAAAAAAACTAAATGCAAACCCAAATGATTGTGTTGTTATTGAAGATGCCATTGCAGGTGTAGAAGCAGCAAATGTTGCTGGTATGACAAGTATTGGGATTGGAGATAAAGTTGCATTAAGAGAAGCAGATATCAATCTTAACTCAACTAGCGAGTTAACGATTGACATGATAAAAGAATTGATAAAAGATTAAAATGAACTTAGATTATATTATACCTAACGAGTGGTCGATAATTGAAGAGGGTTTTGATAAAACCCAAGCCACTGCTTCTGAAAGTATTTTCAGTATTGGTAATGGTGCCATGGGGCAACGTGCCAATTTTGAAGAACACTATTCAGGCGAAACTTTTCAAGGAAGTTATATAGGTGGAATTTATTATCCTGATAAAACACGTGTTGGATGGTGGAAAAATGGCTATCCAGAATATTTTGCAAAAGTATTGAACGCACCAAATTGGATTGGGATTGATGTTAAAGTTAACGATGAGCAATTAGATTTAAATTTATGTCTGGTTCAAGATTTTTATCGTGAACTAAATATGAAAGAAGGCTTCTTAAAAAGATCTTTTAAGGCAACCTTAAAGAACGGAAACCAAGTTGCAATTGAATCTGTACGGTTTCTCTCTTTAGACATAAATGAAATTGGAGCTATAAAATATAGCGTCACTCCATTAAACTTTTCTGGTGAAATTGAATTTACTCCTTATTTAGATGCAGGTATCAAAAATGAAGATACTAACTACGACGAACTCTTTTGGGAAATTTTAGATATTGAAGACCGCGATAATGATGCGGTTATTTTATCTAGAACTTTAAAGACAAACTTCTATGTTGCCACAGGGATGCATATTGGCTATGAACTAAATGGACAAGCCATTGAACTTCCTCATACAGTATTAGAAGGCAAAAAAAGAATAGATTACACAAGTAAAAATACAGTTAATAAAGGAGATGTTTTATCTCTCATAAAATTTGGTGGGTATTCGCAATCTATGAATCATCCTAAAGATGAGTTGATTGTAAATACACAAAACATTCTATACAAAGCCTCAACTATTGGTTTTGATCAATTACTAGAAAATCAAAAAGGTGCCTGGGCAAAAATTTGGGAAACTGCAGATATTATTATCGAAGGTGATGTAAAAGCGCAACAAGCTATACGCTTTAATATTTTTCAATTAAATCAAACCTATTCGGGTGAAGATTCTCGTTTAAATATTGGACCAAAAGGTTTCACAGGAGAGAAATATGGAGGAAGCACCTATTGGGACACAGAGGCATATTGCATTCCATTTTATATGAGTACTAAAGACAAAGAAGTTGCTCGTAATTTGTTGTTATATCGCCACAATCAATTAGACAAAGCAATTGAAAACGCTCAAAAATTAGGATTTAATTCCGGTGCTGCGTTATATCCTATGGTAACGATGAACGGTGAGGAATGTCATAATGAATGGGAAATTACATTTGAAGAAATTCATAGAAATGGCGCTATGATTTATGCTATTTATAATTATGTAAATTACACAGGAGATTACAATTATATTCCAGAATTTGGAATGGAAGTGATGATTGCTGTTGCACGTTTTTGGCATCAAAGAGCAACTTACTCTAAGAATAAAAATCAATATATGATTTTAGGTGTTACAGGGCCAAATGAATATGAAAACAATGTCAATAATAATTTTTACACCAACTATTTGGCAAAGTGGTGTATTAAATATACTGCTGAAAATCTAGACAAACTTCAAAATGAGTTTAAGGATGATTATGACCGAATTATAGCACTAACAAAGTTGTCTGATTTAGAAATTGAGAATTGGTTAAAAGTAGCTAACAACATGTATTTCCCTATAAGTGAAAAGCACAATATCTATTTACAACAAGATGGATTTTTAGACAAAGAAATTATTCCTGTATCTGAACTTTCTAAAGCTGATAGACCTATAAATCAAAAATGGTCTTGGGATAGAATCTTGCGTTCTTGCTATATAAAACAAGCCGATGTTTTACAAGGGATGTATCTTTTTGAAAATCATTTTGAAAAAGATACCATCGAAAAACATTTCGATTTTTACGAACCTATTACCGTACACGAATCATCATTATCGCCTTGTATCCATTCTATTTTGGCAGCTTCCTTTGACAGGATGCCAAAAGCTTATGAGCAATATTTAAGAACCTCGAGATTAGATTTAGATGATTATAATCACGAAGTGCATGAAGGCTTGCATATTACAAGTATGGCTGGCACGTGGTCTGCAATTGTACAAGGTTTTGGAGGTATGCGTAATTTTGATGGACAACTTTCTTTCCATCCACAAATACCAAAAGAATGGAAATCATATTCTTTTAAAATCAATTATAGAGGTAGCACTTTAAAAGTCTATAAAAGTCAAACAGAATGTGTTTTTACGAATGAATCTGAATCACCAGTAAAAATCATTGTTGATGGAGTAGAAAAAATCATTTCAAAAAACGAGTTAGTAACCATATAAATTTAACCTAATATAATTCTCCTTTTGTGAGGGGTTTGGAGTTAAAACAATACTTATTTATACCATGAAACATACTTTTTATCATTTAAGTCTATTCATTTTTTGTCTAAGCACATTAACAATCAGCGCCCAAAATATTGACCGTATTGAGCCTCCTTTTTGGTGGACAGGTATGGAAAACACTCATCTACAATTAATGGTGTATGGTGATGACATCTCTAAATTATTACCGAGTATTTCTGACAAATCAATTACAATTATTGAAGTTCAAAAAACAGAAAATCCAAATTATTTATGGTTCAAGATAACTTAAGAGGGTTATCTTTGATTAATTTTAGGGTGCTAATATACAAATTTTTATTTCTATAATTATAACGATATTCACATTCCTTTAAATGTAAAAAGAACTTG
>JAQRMW010000100.1 GCA_028599075.1 Urechidicola sp.
TAAGGGTTTTCTATTTCATGGAATTAGGTGAGTCCAATTCCGCATTCAACACAAATCACATTCACATTTTATAATTTCAAATTCAATTACAATGAAAATTGTAGTCGCTGATATATCACATATTAGATTCGCCAAAGATATTTGCGAAACCATCGAAGCATCTGCAACACAGAGAGGTACTGGAATTGCAAGGAGAACTGAGGGTTACATCATCACAAAACTAGAAAACAGCAATGCTGTTATAGCTTTTGAAGGTGAAAAATTTGCAGGGTTTTGCTATATAGAAAGATGGGATCACGGAAAATATGTAGCGCATTCTGGTTTGATTGTACATCCTGATTTTAGAAATCTTGGGTTGGCAAAAAAAATCAAAAAGAAAATTTTTGATTATTCACTAGAAAAATATCCTGATGCTAAAATATTCGGAATTACAACAGGATTAGCCGTAATGAAAATCAATTCTGATTTGGGATACAAACCTGTTACTTTTTCTGAATTGACAGATGATACAAAATTTTGGGCTGGTTGTGAAACCTGTACCAATTACGAAATCCTAAAATTGAAAGAACACAAAATGTGTTTGTGTACTGGGATGTTATACGATCCAAAAAAAACAGAAAATATAGAATTTGAAGAAACTCAAATTCATGAGCATCCATATAATAAAAAAGTATGGACACGATTAAAAAATATTAAACAAGCATTGTTTTTAAAAAACAAAAAGAAATGAGCAAAAAATTAGTTTTAGCATATAGCGGAGGTTTAGACACCTCTTACTGCGCAAAATATTTATCGAAAGAAGAAGGCTATGAAGTACATGCTGTGAGTGTAAATACTGGAGGTTTTTCAGTAGAAGAAATTGAAAATATTAAACAGAAAGCAATTCAATTAGGGGCCAGCTCTTACAAATCAATTAATGCCATAGAAACTTTCTACACCAAAGTAGTAAAATATTTAATCTTCGGAAACGTATTAAAAAACAATACCTATCCATTATCGGTGAGTGCTGAGAGAATTGTACAAGCCATCGAAATTGTGAATTATGCAAAAAGTGTAAATGCAAAATATATTGCTCACGGAAGTACAGGTGCTGGAAATGACCAAGTACGATTTGATTTAATTTTTCAAATCATTGCCCCAGAAATTGAAATCATTACCCCTATTAGAGACAAGCAATTATCTAGACAAGTTGAGATTGATTACTTAAAAGAAAATGGATTAGACCTACCTTGGGAGAAAGCAAAATATTCAATCAATAAGGGGCTTTGGGGGACAAGCGTTGGTGGTGTAGAAACTTTAACTTCTGATAAATATTTGCCTGAAGAAGCTTTTCCAAGTCAGCTAAAAAAAACGGAAACCGAACAAGTTAAGTTGACTTTTACCAAAGGCGAATTGACTGCGATTAATGGTGAAGAAAATACCGTGGTAAATAATATCATCAAGCTAGAAGAAATAGCTTCGAAATTTGCAATTGGTAGAGATGTACATGTTGGTGATACAATTATCGGTATTAAAGGTAGAGTTGGTTTTGAAGCTGCAGCAGCAACAATAATTATTAAAGCACATCATCTTTTAGAAAAACATACGCTTACTAAATGGCAGCAACATCACAAAGAACAATTGGGCAATTGGTATGGAATGTTGTTGCACGAAGGTCAATATTTAGATGAAGTAATGCGAAATATTGAGGTGTTTTTAGAAGATACTCAAAAGAATGTTTCGGGTGATGTTTTTGTGAGTTTACATCCATATAGGTTTACCGTTAACGGTATCGAATCAAAGCATGATTTGATGAATGCTGCTTTCGGAACTTACGGTGAAATGAATAAAGGTTGGACAGCAGATGAAGCAAAAGGGTTCATCAAAATCTTATCGAATCAAGGAAAAATATTTAATCACGTAAACAAATAAATCATGTTAAAAGCAGGAATTATTGGAGGGGCAGGTTATACAGCTGGAGAATTAATCAGGTTGTTAATTCATCATCCGGCAGTAGAAATTGATTTTATTTTTAGCACATCGAATGCCGGAAATAAAATTTATGTAGTACATCAAGATTTGGTTGGACAAACTGAACAATCGTTTTCAGATACTATTAACAAAGATGCTGATGTCGTGTTTTTATGTTTAGGTCATGGGAATTCAACTACATTTTTACAAAACAATTCTTTTTCTGACAGTACAAAAATCATCGATTTAAGTAATGACTTTAGATTGAATGATGATGCCAATTTTGAAGGAAAAGAATTTATTTATGGATTACCAGAATTAAACAAAGATGACATTGAGAAAGCATCTAACATTGCAAATCCTGGTTGTTTTGCTACTGCAATTCAATTGGCAATATTACCATTGGCAAAAAACAGCTTATTGAAAAGTGATATCCATATCAATGCGACAACAGGGGCAACAGGAGCTGGAGTTTCTCCTACTGCCACCACACATTTTAGCTGGAGAGATAATAACTTTTCAGTATACAAAGCATTTACACATCAGCACTTAGGTGAGATTGGTGAAAGTTTAGAATCATTTCAAAACAATTTTGATAAAGAATTAGTTTTTATTCCGAATAGAGGAAATTTTAGCAGAGGAATATTTGCATCGATTTATACCGATTTCGAAGGGTCAATTGAGGAAGCATGTACGTTTTACGAAAAGTTTTATGAAGATGCTGTTTTTACACATATCAACAAAAGTCCTCTCCATTTAAAACAAGTAGTGAATACCAATAACTGTTTTATCCATTTGCAAAAACACAATAACAAGCTATTAATTACATGCGTGATTGATAATTTGTTAAAAGGAGCATCTGGACAAGCAATTCAGAATATGAATCTCGTTTTTGGATTGGAAGAAAATTTAGGGTTGAATTTAAAGTCAACTTATTTTTAGTAAACAATTTTTCCTGTAAGGTTTCCAAAACCTTGCAGGTATTAAAAGGAAAAATATGAAAATAGCAATCATAGGAGTAGGAAATTTAGGGTATTCAATCGCCCTTGGGATATTAGGCGAAGATAATATCAAATTTGATTCGTTATACCTTTCAAAAAGAAATACTAGCACGTTAAATTCGTTTGTAAACATTCCAAATGTAAAAATTACTTCGGATAATAAGAGAGCTGTAAAAAATTCTGATATCATCATTTTGGCTGTACAACCAAATCATTTAGAGGGTGTTTTAGAAGCTATCAAATCTGAAATTAATCCGAAACAACACACCATAATTTCTGTAGTTACAGGAAGACCTATTTCTCAAATTGAAAAATATTTACCAAAAGGAACTGCTGTAATTAGATCGATGCCAAATACTGCAATTTCAGTTTCTCAATCTATGACTTGCTTAAGTGCAAATGAAAAAGGAAATAAAAATATTGAATCTGCCAAAACAATTTTCAATGCATTGGGTAAAACGATGTGTATTGAAGAAGAATTGATGCAAGCCGCAACAGTGATTTGCGCAAGTGGAATTGCTTTTTGGATGCGGTTGATTAGAGCCACTACCCAAGGTGCAATTCAATTAGGTTTTGATGCAACTGAAGCCCAAGAACTATCGATGCAAACTTGTTTAGGCGCAGCAAGTTTGTTGGTAAAAACTGAGAGTCACCCAGAGCAAGAAATCGATAGGGTTACAACTCCAAGAGGTTGTACTATTTCTGGATTAAACGAAATGGAACACGAAGGACTGAGTAGTGCTTTAATCAAAGGCTTGGTAAAATCTTTTGACAAAATTAATGAGATAAAGAATTAAAAAAAATGAATTTATTCAACGTATATCCTTTATATAATGTTACTCCAGTAAAAGCACAAGACTGTTTTGTTTGGGATGAAAAAGGTAAAAAATATTTGGACTTATATGGTGGTCATGGGGTAATTTCTGTTGGACATACACACCCTGATTATGTTTCTAAATTGAAAAACCAATTAGACAATCTTGGATTTTACTCTAATGCAGTTCAAAATTCTTTACAGGTTGAGTTAGCAAAAAAGTTAGGTGAGCTTTCTGGCTATCATGATTATGATTTGTTTTTGTGTAACTCTGGTGCCGAAGCCAATGAGAATGCACTGAAATTAGCTTCCTTTCATACTGGTAAATCGAGAGTAATTTCATTCAAAAATTCTTTCCATGGAAGAACCTCTGCAGCAGTTGCTGTTACTGATAATGAAAAAATAAACGCTCCAATTAACAAACAACAAATCGCTACTTTTTTGTGTTTGAATGATGCTGATGCTGTAGAAAAAGAATTGCAAAAAGGTGATGTTTGCGCTGTAATTATAGAAGGGGTTCAAGGAGTTGGTGGATTGGATGAAGGAACAACAGAATTCTTTAAATCATTAGAAATTTTATGTGAGCAATACAATGTGATTTTAATTTTGGATGAAATTCAATCTGGATATGGTAGAACTGGAAAATTCTTTGCACATCAACATCACAATATAAAACCAGATATCATAACTATAGCAAAAGGTATGGGAAATGGGTTTCCGGTTGGTGGAGTTTTAATTTCACCTAAACTAAAAGCGAGTTTTGGTCTACTAGGAACAACATTTGGAGGCAACCACTTAGCATGTGCTGCAGCAATTTCGGTTTTAGACATTATTAAAAAAGAAACATTAATTGAGAATGCCATAGCAGTTGGAAAACACTTTGAAAATCAAATCAAAAAAATTCCACAGGTAAAAAATCACAAAGGAAAAGGCTTAATGGCTGGTATCGAATTTGACTTTGGAGTAGTGGAATTAAGAAAGAAACTGATTTATGAGCATCACATTTTTACTGGTGGAGCCATGAACAAAAATCTATTGAGAATTCTTCCTCCGCTAACAGTCACAAAAGATCACATAGATATTTTTATAACTGCTCTAAAAAAAGTTTTATAATCATGAAAAATTATTCACATATCAACGATTTAAAAAACCTACAAGAAACAGTACAAGAAGCAATCTCGCTGAAAAATAATGAATTGCAATTTGAAAGTTTAGGCAAAGGAAAAACCATTTGCTTGTTGTTTTTTAACAATAGCTTACGAACTAGATTAAGTACTCAAAAAGCAGCACAAAATTTAGGCATGAATACTATTGTGATGAATTTTGATAGTGAAGGCTGGCAATTAGAATTTGAAGATGGAGTTGTAATGAATCAAAACAAATCAGAGCATGTTAAGGAAGCCGCTAAAGTTGTTTCACAATATTGTGATATTGTTGCAATAAGAGCTTTTGCTGGTTTGGTTGATAAAGAAAAAGATGAAACCGAATTGGTGCTAAGTAGTTTTATAAAATACGCTACAGTGCCTGTGGTGAATTTGGAAAGTTCTATCGGACATCCATTACAGGCTCTAGCTGATGCAATTACTCTAGAAGAATATAAAGTTTCTCACAAACCAAAAGTAGTATTGTCTTGGGCACCACACTCAAAGGCATTGCCACATGCTGTTGTAAATTCATTTATTGACATGATGCTTTTGCAAGAAGCTGATTTTGTAATTACACATCCCGTTGGGTATGAGTTAAATCCTAAGATTGTGAAAAATTCTAAAGTAGAATACAATCAAGAAAAAGCTTTTGAAAATGCAGATTTTATTTATGTGAAAAACTGGAGTTCATATAATGATTATGGTAAAATAGTCTCACAAGATGAAAATTGGATGATAACATCACATAAAATGGAGCATACAAATAATGCTAAATTTATGCATTGTTTGCCAGTTAGAAGAAATGTAGTCGTGTCTGATAAAGTAATTGACTCTGAAAATTCTTTGGTGATAGAGCAGGCAAATAACAGAACTTACTCTGCGCAAATAGTGTTGAAAAAAATATTAGAAACTTTAAAATAAAACTGTCATTCTGCACTTGATGCGGAATCCATTAGAATTTAATTTTGGATTCCCGATTACTTGGTAAAGACAAAAGAAAAGCAATCAAAAAAAACATAAATGAAAACAACAACAAAAATTAAATTAGCCTGGGTACTTATAATTGTAAGTGCTATTTTATTCATCCTCCATTTTGTATTTATGGATTATATAGATGCAAATTGGAAAGATTATTTTGGACCTTTAAGTAATGTCCTATTAATTCTAGCAATGGTAATTTCAATAAGGGATATGAAAACCAAAAAATGAATAAACAAAATTTACATATCATCAAAATAGGTGGCAACATCATCAATAATACTGATGTACTGAATTCCTTTTTAAAGGATTTCTCAGAATTTGATGGACACAAAATTCTTGTACATGGTGGTGGCAAAAAAGCAACAGAATTGGCCAATTCTATTGGACTTAAACCAAAAATGATAAACGGAAGAAGAGTTACAGATAAAGCCAACTTAGAAATTGTAACCATGGTGTATGCAGGTTTACTAAACAAAAGTATCACCGCACAATTGCAACAAAACAATTGTAATGCATTAGGAATTTCTGGAGCAGATGCTAATAGCATTCTAGCTCATAAAAGAATTGTAAAGGATATTGACTACGGATTTGCTGGTGATATTGATACCGTGAATTCAATCAATATTGATGTTTTTCTACAAAACAATATGACGCCTGTTTTTTGTGCCATTACACATGACAAAAAAGGGCAATTACTAAACACAAATGCAGATACCATTGCATCAGAAATTGCGATTGGAATGTCAAACAAATACAAGGTTTCTCTGATTTATACTTTCGAAAAAATTGGAGTTTTAAGAAGTATTAATGATGATGGATCCATTATAGAAAACATCAACTCTACTTCTTATGAATCTTTGAAAAAAGAAGGTGTTATAGCCGATGGAATGTTACCAAAAATGCACAATTGTTTTAATGCTTTACAAAAAGGAGTTGATAAAGTAATTATAGCCTCCCCTACAATTCTAAAAAATAAAAACCAACCTCATACAACCTTAGTTTTATGATTGATAAACTAACACATAACGCCATTGAGCTTTTAAAAAACTTAATAGCAACACAATCTTTTTCGACTGAAGAAGAAGGAACTGCAATGCTAATTGAACAATGGTTTGAATCAGAAAATATTCCGTTTAAAAAATTACAAAACAATGTCATTGCCTACAATAAACACTTTGACAACAACAAGCCAACCATCCTTTTAAATTCTCATCACGATACAGTGAAACCAAATTTAGCATATACCAAAGATCCGCTTAATGCACATATCGAAGATGGTAAATTATTTGGTTTAGGAAGCAATGATGCCGGTGGCTGTTTGGTATCATTGATTGCGACATTTACCCATTTTTACAATCAAAAAAACTTAAACTACAATCTTGTCATCGTAGCATCTGCTGAAGAGGAAAACTCTGGTAAAAACGGATTGAATAGCACGTTGGCACAATTACCAGAAATTGATTTTGCCATTGTAGGAGAACCAACATTGATGCAATTAGCCATTGCCGAAAAAGGATTGGTAGTATTTGAAGGGCTTATAAAAGGAACTCCGAGTCATGCTGCACACCCTAATGATGATAACTCTATTTATAAAACGATTGAAGCACTTGAATGGTTTAGAAATTTTAAATTCGAAAAAACATCCGAAGTTTTAGGCGATGTTAAAATGACAGTCACACAAATTAATGCTGGAAAACAGCACAATGTAGTTCCTGCAGAAACACATTTGGTAATTGATGTTAGGGTAAATGACAAGTATTCAAATCAAGAAATATATGATACAATTTCTGAGTTGGCACCTTGTGATGTAACTCCAAGATCATTGCGATTGAATTCATCATCAATAGATATAAAACACCCAATTGTACAAGCTGGTATTGCTATGGGAAGAACAACTTACGGGTCTCCTACCCTTTCAGACCAGTCTGTTTTGAGTTGCCAATCTTTAAAATTAGGCCCTGGAGATTCAACTAGATCACATTCCGCTGATGAGTTTATATATATTGATGAAATAAAAGAAGGAATAAAAATTTATGTTGAATTGTTGAAACGTATGATTGTGTAATCACAAATACAAATCAACATTTAAACACTTAAACACTTAAACACTTAAACAAGAAAAAAAATGAAACTTTGGGACAAAGGGTTTAGCACAGATAAGAAGATTGATATTTTCACAGTTGGAAACGATAGAGAATTAGACCTCGTCATTGCAAAATATGATGTGATTGGTAACATTGCACATGCAAAAATGTTACACAAAATTGGTTTACTTACTGATAAAGAAATATCATCTTTAGAAAAAGAACTAAATGCAATTTCAAAAACTATAGAAGAAGGTAGCTTTACTATCGAAGATTCTTTTGAAGATGTACACTCAAAAGTAGAACATATCCTAACTGAAAAATTGGGAGATACTGGCAAGAAAATCCATACTGCAAGATCTAGAAATGATCAAGTTTTAGTAGATATGCATTTATACTTAAAAGATGAATTGAAAGAGATAAAACAGTTATCTCAAAATTTCTTCGACATACTTATTGAGTTATCAAAAAAATATCAAGAGGTATTATTACCTGGATATACACACTTACAAGTAGCAATGCCCTCTTCTTTCGGAATGTGGTTTTCTGCCTATGCCGAAAGCCTAATTGATGACATGTACTTTTTAATCGCTGCTGAAAAAATAACAGATCAAAATCCGTTAGGTTCTGCTGCAGGGTATGGAAGTTCTTTTCCAATTGATAGAACACTTACTACAGAACTGCTTGGATTTGAAACTTTAAAATACAATTCTGTTGCAGCACAAATGGGTAGAGGCAAATTAGAAAAATCGGTTTCTTTTGCCATGAGTAGTATTGCAAGCACTTTATCTAAGATGAGCATGGACATCTGCTTGTATATGAGTCAGAATTTTAATTTTATCTCATTTCCTGATGAATTAACTACAGGATCTAGCATTATGCCACATAAGAAGAATCCGGATGTATTTGAACTCATTAGAGGAAAATGCAATAAGTTACAAGCACTACCTTACGAATTAACTCTAATCACAAATAACTTACCAAGTGGGTATCATAGAGATTTACAATTATTGAAAGAGGGTATTGTTCCCGCAATTCAAACGTTGAAATCGTGTTTAGAAATGATAACTTTTTCTTTAGAACAAGTACAGGTTAACACAACTATTTTAGATGACGACAAATATTTGTATTTGTTTAGTGTTGAAGAAGTGAATAAATTAGTTCAAAACGGGACACCTTTTAGAGATGCTTACAAAATTGTTGGTAAATCAATTGGTAATGGAAACTTTAATCCTGAAAAATTAGTAAATCATACACACGAAGGGAGTATTAACAACTTATGTTTAGATAATATTGTAGAGAAAATGAAAAATGCGTTGAAACAATAGCGTCACTGCAAAAAACTGGAACAATTTTGTGGCAGTCTATTTTTTGATTAAACAGATGATTGCTCCACTTTAGTCTGTCTTGAGCAATAGTCGAAAGATTCACAATAAAAATAAAGTACCCTTAAAATCCTAAAGCAATTTTTTCTAGCTTCTTCTTGTCTTTAATAATAATTGTTTTACCTTTTAAACTAATCAACCCCTCTTTTTTAAATTCAGATAACAATCTAATTGCAGACTCTGTAGCTGTACCAATAACATTGGCAATTTCTTCTCGAGATAAGTGTATATCTATAGCATCTTCCTCATCTTCACCAAAACGTTCATCTAAAAAGAGTATCGTATGGGCTAATCGCTCACGAACTGATTTTTGAGCCATATCTGTTAATGACTTACTCGTATTTTTTAAATCACGACTAACTGTTTTAAAAACATCATACAAAAAATCTGGGTTAGCATTTAACATTTCAAATATATCTTCTTTTGAAATAAAACAAGCAGACATATCCTCTAAAGCCGTAACAGACAAGCTAGTAGGTTCTTTAACAATAACTGATCTATACCCTAACAATTCTCCATCTTTTACAAATCTAACAATTTGATCTTTACCATTGCTACTCAGTTTTGACATCTTACAATTACCCGTTCTCACACAATAAATCCCATTAAGATGAGCTCCTTCAGAAAAAATTACTTCACCTTTTTTAAAGTTAATTTCAGTTTTGCGCTCTGATAAGTGCGTTGATTGACTTTGCGTTAGCTTGCTAAGAGAGTTGAATTTGCGAATTATACAAGACTGACAATTACCCATAGATAGAATATTAAGCCACAAATATAATCTAAAAAATGATAAATGTCATGTTAATAATTTTTGAAATTATCCGACATTTGCACAAAATCATTATTAGTGAATAAACATACTTGCTTTCATTGCGGAATTGAACACAACGAATCAGAAACCATCATCTCACAACAAAAACACTTTTGTTGCAATGGATGTAAAACAGTTTTTGAAATTTTAAATGAAAATGATTTAACCTGCTATTATGACCTCGAAAATGCTCCCGGAAAAATTCCTGAAGAGATAAAAGGAAAATATGATTATTTGGCCAATCCACAGATTGTAGAAAAATTATTAGAGTTCGAAGATGAGAAAACCGCCATCATTACTTTACACATACCTTATATACATTGTAGTTCTTGTATCTGGATTTTAGAAAATTTGCAAAGATTGAATTCAGATATCAGTTCCTCACAGGTTAATTTTCCAAAAAAGACAATTCGCATTATATATAGCAACAAAGAAAATGCACTTAAAAATATTGTTGAATTGTTGAGTTCTATTGGATATGAGCCTTACATAAGTTTAGAAAATGTTGACAATAATAATTTAAAAAAGAAAGACAATTCACTGATTTATAAAATTGCAGTAGCTGGGTTTGCATTCGGGAATTCAATGTTTATTTCGTTTCCAGAGTATTTTGAAGTAGATGAATTTTGGCTTAATCAATACAAGTCTCTATTCAGGTGGATGCTATTTTTCTTTAGCTTACCTGTAGTTTTTTATGCTGCAAATAATTATTTTTCTTCTGCAATAAAAGGATTAAAAAAAGGGATTTTAAATATTGATGTTCCTATTTCTTTAGGGATAGCTGTTTTATTTATCAGAAGTACTGTAGAAATTATTTTTGATTTTGGACAGGGGTATTTTGATAGTCTTTCAGGATTAGTATTCTTCTTATTATTAGGAAAGTTTTTTCAACAAAGCACCTATAATTATCTCTCTTTTGAACGAGATTATAAATCGTATTTCCCAATTGCAGTTACTAAAATTACAAATCTAAAAGAAGAGTCAATTCAGATTCAAGACCTAGAAAAAGGAGACAGACTCTTAATTAGAAATCAAGAATTGATACCGATTGACAGTATTTTAATTAATGGTAATGCCATGATTGATTACAGTTTTGTTACAGGTGAGGTCACTCCTGTTCATAAAAAATCTGGCGATAAAATATTTGCGGGAGGAAAACAATTGGATGGCATTCTAGAAATCGAAGCTATTAAAACAATGTCGCAAAGTTATTTGACACAATTGTGGAGCAACGATGTATTTGCCAAAAACAAGGAAGACAATTTTAAAAGCATTACCGACTCAATCAGCAAAAATTTTACAATTGCTGTTTTATTCATTGCAACGATTTCAGGTGGGTATTGGTTTTTTATTGATACTGCTATTGCCATTAATGTGATTACAGCCGTATTGATTATTGCTTGTCCTTGTGCTATCGCTTTATCAGCTCCGTTCACGTTAGGTAATATGCTACGCATTTTTGGCCGGCATAAATTTTATTTAAAAAATGCTACAGTTATTGAGAATATGGCAAAGATTAACAGTCTTATTTTTGATAAAACCGGAACACTTACAAGCACCTTGACACAGCAAATTACTTATGAAGAAAGTGAATTATTTAAATCTGAAAAACAAGATATTACTTCTATTCTCAAAAACTCAAATCACCCTTTGAGTAGAATGTTATATGATTATTTAAAAACAGATATTACATCAACCGTTTCAAATTTTAATGAAATTCTTGGCAAAGGAATAGAAGGAACAATTAATGACAATCACTATAAAATTGGATCAAAAAAGTTTGTTATTGGTAAAACTCAAAACGATGATGATACCGCTGTTTATATTTCTATCAATAGTGAATTTAAAGGGCGATTCTCTTTTCAAAATCAATACAGAAAAGGTATTTCTGGGATGTTTAACAAATTAACTCGTTATTTTAAATTAACTGTTTTATCTGGAGATAATGACGGAGAAAAACAAAATTTAGAAAAACTTTTGCCAAAAAATATAGAACTCATTTTTAATCAAAAACCAGAAAATAAATTATCTTTTATAGATAGTAAACAACAAAATAGTAATGAAAAAATAATGATGTTTGGTGATGGTTTAAATGATGCTGGGGCATTAGCCCAAAGCAATGTTGGCGTAGCGGTTTCTGAAAATATCAATGTGTTTTCTCCCGCTTGTGATGCTATTATAGATGCGTCAGTTTTTACAAAAATTCCACAATTTTTAAAACTAGCAAAACAGTCAATCAATGTAATTAAGTGGAGTTTTGGCTTGTCATTTATCTACAACATTATTGGGCTCTATTTTGCAGTCACAGGGCAATTATCACCAATAATAGCAGCAATTTTAATGCCTTTGAGTTCTATAAGCATTGTCCTATTTGTAACTTTAATGACTAATTTTATTAGTAGAAAATTAAAGAATTAATACTTTATTTAAACTTTGCTTTTCAGTTAACCAACATTTACCTTGTAATTTATTATTATTATTATTATTATTATTATTGCTTCATAATTAATCTTAATTTAAAACTATAATTATTATGAAAAAATTATTTTTTACGATTGCAGTATGTTTATTAACAACTTTATCTTTTGCAAAAGATGAAAAAGCTAGCGAAAATGTTGAGTCAATTGAAGCTGTAGAATGCATGACTATCTATGTTATTTGTGGTGATGGCCATAGGTGGGAGTACTCAGGATGTTTAGCTGAATCATCTTTTGACGCCATGATAGATCAACTTATCTCAGGCTGTCAATAAAATTTGATTTACTAACTTCACTAAACTATTTAAGTTGTTTAGTGAAGTTTCTTTTCAACCTAAATATTATCTAAATAATTATGAAATTAATTTTACTTACCTTACTCTTTCCCGTTTTTATTTTTGCACAAATACCAAAAGGCACCGTCCATTATGGATTTATAGAAAGTCTTGGAATGGGTGCACCCATTGGCATTGATTACAACACCCTTCTTATTTTCAATAATCATAAATCTTTATACACAACTCAAAGCGACTCGCTTGAAGGCGGCTATATCAACGAGTTTAAAAGAATAAAAACTGATGATACTACATTTGTTATAAATAAAATCACTAACCCTTATGGTTTTCGATATTTTATAGATACACGTAAAGATAGTCTATTTACTAGAGAATTAGGCTTTAGTCATGTACGTAGTAAAATTCCAAAAATTGATTGGAAAATACAAAGTGAAACAAAAAAAATAGGCAATTACACCTGCGCTAAAGCAACCGCAAAATTTAGAGGACGTGATTATACAGCGTGGTTTACTACTGAAATCCCTGTACCTTTTGGACCTTGGAAATTACAAGGTTTACCTGGATTGATTTTGGAAGCCTATGATACACATAAAGAAATTTACTTTTACTTTAAAAATATTACCTATCCTTCAGATACAAATATAGCGATTAGCAAACCGACTTTTCAAGATGATGGTAAAATACATAAATGGATTACCTTTGATGAATATAAAAAAGCTGTTATCGAAATATTTATTGAGCGAGCAAACTACGTACGGGTAATGGCAGAAAGTTTTGATGGTGAAAGCACTACTAAAAAATATGATATGTCTAAGTCTTACCTTGAAGTTTTTGACATTGATGCCTATCTTAAAGAACAGTAAACTTTTTTTTGTTTTATTGTTGATAATACAACAATATGCTTGGAGTCAAGAATCAATATCAATTACAGGGGTCGTAAATGATATTGACAATACACCTATTCAAGGTGTATCTGTTATTGCTTATGACAATGCAACTATTTTAGGCTATACGTATTCTAATGATTCTGGGGAATTTCATCTTATTTTAAATATTGATTCTGTACCAGAAAAAATAATTCTGAAAGCCCAACATATTGGCTTTGAAACTTCTAAAAAAGAGCTTACAATCAGCAATTTAGAAAAAATTATTTTTAACCTTAAAGAAAAGTCAGAACTTCTAAATGAGGTTGTTCTAGAATCTTGGGAAAAAATAAAAGTCAACAAAGATACTGTTACTTACAAAGCTGCTGCTTTTAGCAAGGGAAATGAACAAGTGGTAGAAGATTTGCTCAAAAATATTCCTAGTATTGACATTGATACCGATGGTACAATTAAAATAAATGGCAAACCTATTGACAAACTTTTAATTGAGGGTGATGATCTTTTAAACAGAAGATACAGTTTATTGTCAAAAAATTTAGATGCAAGTGTCATAGAAGAAGTGCAAGTGCTCAATAATTTTGAAGACAACCCTATTCTAAAAGATTTTCAAGAATCAGAAAAAGTAGCTTTAAATCTAATTTTAAAAGAAGACAAGCGCAATGTTTGGTTTGGGAATATTAATGTTGGTATTGGTACTGATAAGCATTATAATATTCATTCTAATTTAGGTTTGCTTAGAAAAGACATCAAACTGTTTAACCTTATCAATCTTAATAACACTGGAACAAAAGCCACAACACAATCAAAAAATCTAAAAACATACCAAGCCACTAAAAATAAAACTGATAAAAAAATTGAAAAAGAAAGTAAGCAAGTAATTACTATTGACAATGACAACTCTTTTTTACCCGATAATTTAATTAATTTTAATAAGTCTTACTTAGGCTCTTTAAACCTTTTAAAAAAAATAAACCAAACATCATTAAGAGGCACTTTCAACTACTCTTTAGATAAACTAGAAAAGAAAGATTCCTATTTTGTAGATTATTTTGTAGAAGACAATCTTAATTATAGTGAAGTAAATACCATAAACAAAGAAGATATTTCATTAAATACTGAATTCGAATTAAAATCTCTAATTAATAAAAAAACATATCTCACCTATCTTTTTAATTATGAAAATACTCCATCAAAAACTACAGGTAATTTAATTTATAATAGCCTTCAGCGATTTCAACATCAAAAGGATAAAACTTACAATTTATACAACCATGTAAATATTACAAAAACAATTTCAGATAAAAGTTTATTCTTGCTATATGCTTATCTGGGTAAAAATAATAACAAACAGAAATATTCTTTAGACTTTGTTAATAGCACAAACGACAATTTACATCAAAATACAGAAAACCCATTAACCTATTATGGTATCACTTCAGAAATAGCTTCGAGAAGCAACAAAAATGAATGGGGTGTTTCAACTACATTTTCTTATGATAGCGACCAACTTAATTCTATATTTAATTTTAATGTAGAATCTCCTATTGACTCGCTATCAAACAATACGATTTTTGAAAATCGTAAAATTGATATTTCGGGTAAATTCACTCATAACTTTTCAGAAAAATTATCATTACGGCTTTCAGCATCCTTAACAGATAATTTTACTCAATTAAATAATAAAAAAGAAAATTTATTTTTTTTCAACCCTAAAATCGGATTCTCTTTTAAGAAAACTAAACTGGGAAATTTTGGAATTAATTATAATTACCTAAACAGATTGCCTACAATCTTATACCTCAATAAAAACTACCTTTTAAGAAGTTATAGAAGTTTTAGTAAAGGGATTGAAAATGTACAACAAATAGGAAATCATTCATTCAGTTTATTTCATACTTATAACAACTATAAAAAACAATTTCAAATCCATGCATTATTTTTATATAGCATATCTGATAATAAATATGGAAATAAAACATTTTTAGACCAAAACTATACGTATACAGAATTAACATCCATCAATGTTGAAAGTAAATTAACAACATTTAATTTTCAAATTAGTAAATACTTAATACCACTCCAAACAAGTATTAAATTAAGTACCAATCAAACTTGGAATAAATCTCCTTCTATCATAAATAATGAATATAACATCTTAAATAATTACAATGCAAGTTATCGTTTACAGGGTACGACCTACTTTAATTTACCTATAGATTTTAAATTCTACATTCAATATAATTATTCTAAGGGGAAATTCAATACTCAAACAACTTCAAATGAGTATTTAGATAGCTCTATAAGAATGATTACTACATTTTCTCCTGAAATAGTTTTAGAAATTGGCACTCAATACAATAAAACTTATGACGATCGTTATTTTTTCTCTAATTTTAACATCAACTATAAGCCCCAAAATAGTAAATGGTCATTTCTATTGATTGGAAATAATTTAACCAATATTGATATATACTCAAATACTATTATATCTGAATTTCAAAAAACAGAATCTTCCTTTCAACTTGTTCCTAGATATTTTTTATTAAATGCTAAATACCGTTTTTAAAATAATAAGCTACAATCAATTTTATCAGCAGAAAACTATCAGATTCAAACGATTAATTTTTTAGTATAAGATATTTTCTCTAATTTTAAATCGTGAAAAATTAACAGCGTTACAAACTACAAAACATGATAATTATCATGTTTTATTTTTCTTTAAAAAAGTACTTTTGATAATTATTTTTTAACAAGCATAATGAGTGTAATTTACGTACTAATAACTGTCAGTCTAGCCCTAGCGCTAGTCTTCTTTTTTATCTTTATTAAGTCAGTAAAAAGTGGGCAATTCGACGATACCTACACACCTTCTGTTAGAATGCTCTTTGACGATGAAGTCAAAAATAAATCACCTAAAAAATCAATCACTAAAACTAAACTAAATTCATAACTTTTATGGAAATGCAACAATTTTATTATGACAACAAGATTGTAAAAAACTTTATTTATGCCACAATCCTTTGGGGGTTAGTTGGTATGACTGTCGGTCTTTTACTTGCTTTCATGTTTTTATTCCCAAATTTAACTGACGGAATTTCGTGGCTAAGCTTTGGACGTTTACGACCACTACACACGAATGCTGTAATTTTTGCCTTTGTAGGTAATGCGATGTTTGCAGGAACCTATTATTCTACACAGCGCTTATTAAAAGCAAGAATGTTTAGCGACTTTTTAAGTAAATTTAATTTTTGGGGATGGCAATTAATTATTGTTGCTGCTGCAATTACACTTCCATTAGGATACTCAACAAGTAAAGAATATGCCGAACTAGAATGGCCAATTGATATTGCCATTGCCTTAGTTTGGGTTGCATTTGGTGTAAACCTTATCGGAACAATGATTAAACGTAGAGAGCGTCATTTCTATGTTGCAATTTGGTTTTACTTAGCAACTTTTATAACTATTGCTGTCTTACATATTTTTAATAGTTTAGAATTACCAGTATCAATGCTTAAAAGTTATTCTGTGTATGCAGGTGTACAAGATGCATTGGTACAATGGTGGTACGGGCATAATGCTGTGGCATTTTTCTTAACAACTCCGTTCTTAGGATTGATGTATTATTATGTTCCTAAAGCCGCAAATAGACCTGTATATTCTTACAGGTTATCTATTGTTCACTTTTGGTCGTTGATATTTTTATATATCTGGGCAGGACCTCACCACTTATTGTATTCTGCACTACCAGATTGGGCGCAAAACTTAGGTGTTGCATTTTCAATTATGCTATTAATGCCATCTTGGGGTGGTATGATTAACGGACTACTAACACTTAGGGGTGCTTGGGATAAAGTGAGAGAAGATCCAGTATTAAAATTCATGGTAGTAGCAATTACTGGTTATGGTATGGCAACTTTTGAAGGACCGCTTTTATCTATCAAATATTTTAATGCAATTGCACACTTTACAGATTGGATTATTGCTCACGTACACGTTGGTGCATTAGCTTGGAATGGGTTTATGGCATTTGGTATGATTTATTGGCTTATTCCAAAAATGTTTAAAACAAAATTATTCTCAACCAGTTTAGCCAATACACACTTTTGGGTAGGTACACTAGGTATTATATTATATGCACTGCCAATGTATGTTGCAGGATTTATGCAAGCTACAATGTGGAAACAATTTACTCCGTTAGGAGGCTTAGTTTATGGTAACTTCTTAGATACTGTTACACAAATTATACCTATGTATTGGATGCGAGCTATTGGTGGGTCAATGTATATCATAGGAGCATTTATTATGCTATACAATATTGTTAAAACTATAAAAGCGGGAAGTGCAGTTGAAGATGAATTGGCTGAAGCACCTGCATTAAAGAAAATTATTAAAGGAAGATTAGCTGGTGAAAACTGGCACAGGGTATTAGAAAGAAAACCTGTTAAATTGACTATTTTGGCAACCATTGCAATTTTAATTGGTGGTGCTGTACAAATACTCCCTACCATATTTGTGAAATCTAATATTCCAACAATTAGTAGTGTAAAACCATATACACCACTAGAATTAGAAGGAAGAGATTTATACATACGTGAAGGCTGTGTTGGATGTCACTCGCAAATGATTAGGCCATTTAGATCTGAAGTTGAACGTTATGGAGAGTATTCTAAAGCAGGTGAATTTGTTTATGACCATCCATTCTTATGGGGGTCAAAACGTACTGGGCCAGACTTACATCGTATTGGAGGAAAATATAATGACAGTTGGCATTTAAATCATATGTTCGATCCGCAATCGACATCTCCAGGTTCTATAATGCCACGTTACCAATGGCTGGTTAGAGATGAACTTGATATTTCTGATACACAAGCTAAATTGAAAGTGATGGTGACCTTAGGTGTACCTTACTCTGAAGAGGATATTGAAAATGCAATTGATGATTTAAAATCTCAAGCATTAGATATTGAAATTAATTTACTAGGTGACCCTACATTTGCTGAAAATTATAAAGCAGATAAAGAAGCAGCCAAAGCAAGTGGTGAAGAGTTTATTCCAATCAGTGAAAAAGAAATTGTAGCAATGATTGCTTATTTACAACGATTAGGAACTGATATTAAAGTTAAAGAAGAATAACATGTTAAAATTTATAAAACATCACATGACAGGTATTGATGGGATAGAAATTTATCCGATCATATCATTACTGATTTTCATTGTTTTTTTTGTAGTCCTCTTTTTTTGGGTGATAACTGCAAAGAAACAGCATATCGATCATGTAAGTAATTTACCGTTCGATTCATCAACTAAAAACGACAACCAAACATTATGAAAATAAAAGGATATTTTAGAACAGCCATATTTGCAATCATTGTTTTTGCAGTCCTATGGTATATACTAGACCTAACAATGATAGGATTAGTAGAGCAACCATTAGTAATATTAGGGTTTGTAGTCCTGCTAATAGCTATCTTATTTAATGGGAAAATCGTTAATAACCTCAGAGAATCGAGAGCTAATAATTCAACTAACGAAGAAAACAACTCTAAAAATGGTTGGTATAAAAGCTTGATGAAAGCCTTAACAAGTACTAAACCAATGGATGAAGAAGATGATATTTTAATGGATCATGCTTATGATGGTATTCGCGAGTTAGATAATGATTTACCACCATGGTGGTTGTACGGTTTTTACGCTTCAATTATTTATGCAATTGGATATTTAAGTTATTATCATTTGATGGATGGTGATGACCAAATAGTTGAATTTAATAAAGAAATGGCACAAGCCAAGATTGATGTAGATGAATACAAGAAAACTGCTAAAAATTTAATAGATGCGTCTACGGTTGAATTGATGACTGATGAAGCAGATTTGGCTAATGGTAAAACAATATATGCAGAAAAATGTGTTGCGTGCCATTTAGCAGATGGTGGTGGTAGTATTGGACCAAACCTTACTGATGAATATTGGATTTTAGGAGGAGGAATTAAAAATGTTTTTACAACTGTATCTGAAGGTGGACGTGATGGTAAAGGGATGATTCCATGGAAATCAGAACTAAAACCTGGTGAAATCGCACAAGTTTCTAGCTATATTCTTTCACTTCAAGGCACAACCCCAACAAAACCAAAAGATGCAGAAGGTGATATTTGGAATGCTGAAGAAGCTGTTGAAGAATAAATTTTAATAAATAAACTAATTTACTAACTGCGCTTTGAAATTAAAATCAAAGTGCAGTTATGTTTTATAAAAAATACTAAAATATGTCTGATCAAAAAGACGAATCATTTAGAGACTCTATTGGCACCATCAAAAAAGATGGAAAACGCCAATGGGTTTTTCCCAAAAAACCAAGTGGGTTTTTCTACAAATATCGAACTTTTCTAAGTTGGTTTTTACTATTTATTTTAGTTGCTTCTCCTTTCATAAAAATAAACGGAAATCAATTTCTATTATTCAATATAATAGACCGTAAGTTTAATATTTTTAGCATTCCTTTTTGGCCTCAAGATTTTTATCTCATTGTATTGTCTATGATTATTGGGGTGGTATTCATCACACTCTTTACAGTAATTTATGGTCGTATTTTTTGTGGATGGATTTGCCCTCAAACCATTTTCTTAGAAATGGTTTTTAGAAAAATTGAATATTGGATTGAAGGTGACAGAACTTCTCAAATGAGACTTGCTAAACAAGAATGGAATGGCAATAAAATAAGAAAAAGACTTTTTAAATGGTTTTTGTTTTTTATCGTTTCATTTATCATCGCCAATGTATTTCTTGCCTATTTTATCAGCAGTGATGAACTCTTAAAAATTATTACTGATAACCCTAAGAATCATGTAAGCACACTTATTTCACTATTGGTATTCACGGGAATCTTCTATTTTATATTTGCTTGGTTTAGAGAGCAGGTATGTATTATTGCTTGCCCTTATGGTAGATTGCAAGGTGTATTATTAGATAACAAATCTATAAATGTAGCTTATGACTACAAACGTGGAGAGGGAGAGACAGGTCGTGGTAAACTAAAGAAAAGTGAAGATAGAGCAGCTTCAGGAAAAGGAGATTGTATAGACTGTAATCAATGCGTTGTGGTATGCCCTACTGGTATTGATATTAGAAATGGTACGCAGTTAGAATGTGTTAATTGTACCGCTTGTATTGATGAGTGTGATACAATTATGGAAAAAGTTAATTTTCCTAAAGGGTTAATACGTTACGCATCTGAAGATAATATTGCAAAAGGCACCAAGTTTAAATTGAATGCGCGTGTTAAAGGATATTCAACAGTATTAATTATCTTGCTAATCGCTTTAACTACTTTATTGTTTATGCGCACCGATGTAGAGGCAATAGTTTTGAGATTGCCTGGGCAATTGTATGAATCAAAGGAGAACAATGTAATTAGCAACGTATTTACTTATAAGCTGATTAACAAAACATCGAATGATATTGATAACATCACATTTGAATTAATATCTCACGAAGGAACCATCAAATTAATTGGACACGAAGATTTTAAATTAAACAAACAAGATTTATTAAGTGGTACATTGTTTATTGAGATTCCTAGAGGTCAGCTAAAAGATGCCAAAGAAAAAATAAAGATTGGTGTCTATTCTGATGGTGAATTGATTGAAACTACCAAGACTAATTTCTTAGGGCCTAGGAGTTACAGATAAAAGCCACTTAAATCCCCAAAGGGGAAAACTAGAATGTCATTCCAGCAGGGGCGGGAATCCATTTCAACAAATAAAAAAGAAAGAATATGAAAATAAATTGGGGAACAGGAATTGTGATTGCAATGGCATTGTTTATGAGCTTTATAATATACTTTGTTGTAAGGTCTGCAGCTCCAGAAAACAGGTACTATTTTGACGAAGAAGACTATTACAAATCATCTTTGAAACATCAAGAGGTAATTGACAAGTTAGAGAATACCAAAACCTTATCAAGTAAAGTCATTATTACTAAAACAGCAACTGGTTATTTAATTGAATTTCCTAAGGAGATAAATGAGGAAGCAACTGGAACGGTTGTTTTTTATAGACCTTCTACCAAAGTGTTGGATTTTGAGTTTCCGCTTGCAATTGTTGACAATAAAATGATTATTGAACACGAAAATTTAATTTCTGGTAATTGGAAAATCACTATTGATTTTAAATTAAATTCTGAGGAATATTTAGTCAAACGATCAATCACTTACTAATGCTTTACTCGGCACTCATACTAGGACTGCTTGGCAGTTTTCACTGCATTGGTATGTGTGGCCCCATTGCGTTTGTATTACCTCTAAATAGAGAAAACAACTTTAAAAAAACGATACAGGTTTCATTGTATCATTTAGGCAGACTACTCACCTATTCTTTTATCGGATTGATTTTTGGGCTATTAGGAAAAGGTTTGTTCTTAATGGGGTTTCAGCAACGTATCTCCATATTAGTTGGGGTTTTAATGATTGTAATTGTTTTAATTCCAGTCAGAACTTTTAACAAATTCAATTTTTCTAGACCTCTATATACTTTCGTCGGAAAAGTAAAATCAGGATTAGGGAAGCTCCTTAAAAACAAATCTAACAAAGCACTATTTACTATAGGCATCCTCAACGGATTTTTACCTTGTGGCTTGGTCTATATGGCGCTAGTTGGATCAATAGCAACAACCGACACCGCACTTGGCGCTCTGTATATGTTTATTTTCGGACTAGGTACAATACCACTAATGACTGTTGCTGTATATTTAGGAAATGTACTTTCAATTTCTGTTCGAAATAAAATTCAAAAAGTAATTCCTGTATTTGTTGTGATGATTGGAATTCTATTTATTCTCAGAGGAATGGGGTTAGGCATCCCTTATATTTCTCCTTCTGATGCTTCACTTACAATAAGCAATAACCCTGCAGAGTGTGTTGATGTTAAGTCAGAGCCTTAATAAATTCCAAAAGTCAAATATCAAATACCAATTTTTCAAAAAGTATAAACCTGTCTTCGCGAGAAGTGAGGAACGGGCGATGTGGAGATCTACACAAACTAAGTTACAATGATAATGAGATTGCCACACTTCATTTCATTGCGTTCGCAAAGACGGACAACCATTAACTAACAACCACCAACTAATCTATATCATATTTAGATTAATCACCTCTTGATTTGTAAGTGGTCTATATTGCCCTCTTGGTAAGTTCTTCTTTGTCAATCCAGCAAAAATAACACGGTCTAACTTAACAACAGTATAGCCAAAATGTTCAAATATTTTACGAACAATTCTATTTCTACCAGAATGAATTTCTATACCAACTTCAGTTTTCGATTGTCCTTCTACATAAGAAATAGCATCTACAAAAACCATCTTACCTTCTAACATAAAGTTAGCTCCTATAGTTTGCATATCTTTCATTGATAACTTTTTATCTAAAGATGCGTGGTATAATTTTTTGACATTGTGTTTTGGATGGGTCAACTTTTTAGCCAAGTCTCCATCATTGGTAAACAACAATAAACCTGTTGTATTTCTATCCAATCTCCCAACTGGGTAAATTCGTTCTTTAGTAGCATTTTCAATAATATGCATCACCGTTGTACGACCTCTATCATCATCCATGGTGGTAATCATATTCTTAGGTTTGTTCATCAAAACATAGCGTTTTGTTTCGATAGACAATAAAGCGCCGTCAAAACGAACCACATCATCTTTCTGAACTTTATAACCCATTTCGGTTATAACCTTTCCATTAACTGTTGCGTTACCTGCGGCAATATACACATCTGCTTCGCGACGTGAACATATACCAGCATTGGCAATGTATTTATTTAAACGAATTCCGTCAGCTACATTCTCCTTTTTAGGAGTTGTGTTTGGTTTGCGTTTAAAGGTTTTTACATTTTGTGGGTTTGGGCGAAAATTTTTAGTTTTCATTTTTTTCGCACCAGATTTTTGAGGAGTACTTTTTTTAGCGTGTCGTCCTCTCGACGAGTTTTCTCTTGCTGCCATCTTAAAAAATAATTTCGGCAAAGATACTGCTAATTTTGGAATTACGAATTATGAATTATGATTGTTAAATTATGGTTTTGGTAAATTTTGCTTAACGACTTGTACAAGTGTTGTTGCGAATTCTTAAAGTGCATAACTTAATTTTCAGTACAAAAATCGCAATTAAGTATTTTTTACTAACATATGCATACATAATATCTAAAATGACTTTCTTCTTTTTAGTATAATTAATGAAAAGGTAATATTAGGGAAACCTATTGTTTAACTTCAAGCGATACATTGCATATTATATAAAACTGTTTAATCTTTCTTATGGCAAAAAAAAGAAAAGTTGATCTAATTGTAATTTCAGATGTACATCTAGGCACATATGGTTGTCATGCTAAAGAATTATTGAATTACCTAAAGAGCATACAACCAAAAAAAGTCATTCTTAACGGAGATATTATTGACATTTGGCAATTCAAAAAACGATATTGGCCAAAATCACATATGAAAATTATAAAGCATATTATTGGTTGGATCACAAATGGTGTTGAAGTTTATTATATTACTGGTAATCATGACGAAATGCTTCGTCGCTTCGTTGATTTCAGGATTAATTCATTCACTATACAAAATAAAGTTATTTTAACCCTTGATAGAAAAAAAGCATGGTTCTTTCATGGAGATGTTTTTGATGTTACTATGCAACATTCTAAATGGTTAACCAAGTTGGGTTCCGTTGGCTACGATCTTCTTATTTTATTAAACAGTGCTGTGAATAAGGTTAGTGAATTTTTTGGTAAAAGGAAAATTTCACTATCAAAAAAGATAAAGGACAGCGTAAAAAGTGCAATAAAGTATATAAATGACTTTGAAAGAACAGCTGCGAATATAGCTATAGAAAATAATCGTGACTATGTGATTTGTGGTCATATACATCAGCCAAAGAAAAAAGAATATAAAAACAAAAATGGTAAAACACTGTATTTAAATTCAGGCGATTGGGTAGAAAATCTAACGGCTTTAGAGTATAATAAAAAGAAATGGAGTGTCTATAAATATAACGAGAAAGATTATGAAAATGTAAGGGAAAATTTTCTAACTAGCGATATTACTGAAAAAACAGACAAAGAAATTTTCAATGAGCTTTTATCTGAATTTAACTTAATAAAAAATTAAATGAAAATACTATACGCAATTCAAGGCACCGGTAACGGTCATTTAAGTAGAGCTAAAGAAATAATACCAGCTCTGATGAATCGGGCACAAGTAGATATATTAATTAGTGGTACAGAGTCTCAGGTTAAATTACCATTTCCAATTAAATATAAATTTAAGGGAATTGGCTTTGTATTTGGAAAAAATGGAGGAATCAATTATTATCAAACATTACAAGAGAACAATATTTTCAGAATTATTAACGAAATAAGAAAATGCAAAGTTTCAGATTATGATATAGTTATTAATGATTTTGAACCAATATCTGCATGGGCATGTTATTTTAACAATATAGTATGTGTATCTCTGAGCCATCAAAGTATTCTATTAAATAAAAATGTACCTAAACCTAGCAAAAAGAATCGTATCGCTAACTTTATTTTAAAAAATTATGCCCCTTCAAGAGATCAATATGGGTTTCATTTTAAAACTTATGACAAAAGAATATTTCCTGCTGTAATAAGGCAAGAAATTCGTAAACAAAAAATTAAACATAAAAAATATTATACTGTTTACTTACCTTCTTATAGCGATGAAAATATTATTAAAGTTTTGTCACAAATTAAAAAGGTAAAATGGAAGGTTTTTTCTAAACATTGTACAAAGCCATATCAACGGAAAAACGTATTTGTGAAACCTATAAAACCAAATGAGTCTTCTGAACGAAGTATGGCATGGTCTAAGGGTGTTTTATGTGGCGCTGGATTTGAGACTCCAGCTGAAGCTCTATTTTTAAAGAAAAAAGTAATGGTTATTCCGATGAAAGGACAATATGAGCAAGCATATAATGCTGAAAGTTTAAAAAAAATTGGGGTTCCTGTTATAAAGAAATTAGGCAAAAAGCAAGTTGTTGCCATTGAAAAATGGGTAGCATCTAATGATATTGTTGATTTAAGCTTTCCTGATAAAACCCAAAGCATAGTAGATAAAATTTTGACCAGTCATATAATTACCACCCACCTTTCTAACGAAGTTTTTCATAGTTTAAATAATCTATAAATAACTTAACAGTTATCTAAGTTTTTTAAAATGACTTATTAGAATTTAAATTTATAAAATATCATTTTTTACTTGCATAATCGATAGTAATACTATTATATTTGCGTGCTAATAATAATTTGTTTGAAAAACTTAAATATTCATATAGAAATAAACCCTGAATTATATTCAAAAAACCCTGACTCTACTGAGTTGGGTCAAAATATTATTGCAAAGAGTATCGAACTAATTAACGAAATAGGATTTGAAGCATTTACATTTAAAAAACTAGGGATACTTTTAAACTCCCCTGAAAGTACTATTTATCGCTATTTTAAAAACAAACATATTCTACTCATTTACCTCACCAGTTGGTATTGGGCTTGGATAGAATATCAGTTAGTTTTTGCAACAACAAATGTGCCTTCTCCAAGAAAAAGGCTACTTACATCTATTGACATTCTTACAAAACCTGTTTTAATTGACAATTCTATCTCTTATATAAATGAGGTGTTGTTAAGTGAGATAATAATCTCAGAGTCAATGAAATCATATCATACTAAAAGTGTGGATGAAGAGAATAAAAAGGGATACTTTAAAACTTATAGAAATGTAGTACAGCGTGTAAGTGAAATTGTTTTAGAAATAAATGCCAACTATAAATTTCCTCACATGTTAATATCAACAGTAATTGAAGGGGCGCATCAACAAAGATATTTTGCTGATCATTTACCTTCGCTTACCGACACAAAAAAAGGAACAAATAGTATTACAGAGTTTTACACAAATATGGTAATTCAAGTAATAAAGTGATTTCAACAAAAACAACATATAGCCCTATTGCTCTAATTTATAAATTTAGATACCTCATCTCTTTTTGTTTATTGTTTTTGTTAATGAACAAAACCGTAGTCCACAATTCTTTTAATCAGTCAGATATAAAATTCGAACTAGCTGATACTTCTGAAAAAGAGAATTCCTCTGAAAATGAAATAGACTCAGAAGATGAAAACATCACTTATAACATTAAGAAAATAGGGAATACAACAGATATCAATCAATCTCAATCTTATTTTATTTTAATCCAATCATTTTGGAATCTAAATATAGATATACAGGTTCCACCTCCGAGAATATAACATCTCAACACTATTTAACTAGATATTAAATCTACTTATTCTTCTTATTACATAATCTCTGTAATAAGAAATTACACATCAATTATAAATAATAAAAAATGAAAAATTTATTCGATTTCAAACATTTTAAAGGCGATTTATTTGGCGGAATGACTGCCGGAATTGTCGCACTACCATTGGCATTAGCATTTGGAGTTAGTTCAGGACTTGGCCCTAGTGCAGGATTGTATGGTGCAATCTTTGTAAGTTTCTTAGCTGCTCTTTTTGGTGGAACTAATACTCAAATTTCTGGACCAACAGCACCAATGACTGCCGTAAGTATGGTTGTTATTGCCGGTATTGTTGCCGCTTTTGATGGAGATATCACAAAAGCGTTACCAGCTATTTTAACTGTATTTATACTATCTGGTCTTATGCAAATTGGACTTGGTTTAATAGGTCTTGGTAAATACATAAAGTACATACCTTATCCTGTTGTCTCGGGTTTTATGACTGCCATTGGAGTCATAATTTTAGTAACACAAATACTACCCTCTGTAGGTTATTATCCAAAAGAAGATGCTGATTTTGTAAGCCAATTTAAACCACATGCCCAAGAAATTATTTTAGATAATATCTTAAAAGAAGAAGCTGGGGAAGGAATTTTAGTTTTAGAAAACTTTAAAGAAACTGTTAAAAGAGCTGAGAGCATCAGTCAAGCACAAATATTAAAAGAATCTCAAACGCTTGCAGGAAAAGAAGCATCAGGGGTAATAGGTGCTTTTAAAGTTTTACCTAGAGCAATAAGCAATATTAACTGGCTAGAACTATTATTAGCACTAGGAACTATATTAATTATTTACGGATTTAAACGCATTACAACAGCAATCCCTAGTACCTTAGTCGCACTGTTGGTGATGTCAGGAATTGCATTTGGTTTTGGGTTAGACTATAGACCAATTGAAGAAATACCAAGTGGGTTACCATTACCTAACCTTGAAATATTTACTAGTTTTAAATTTGGAAATATTACCCCATATATTTTTACAGCATTAACTTTAGCACTGTTAGGGGCGATTGATTCTCTTTTAACATCGGTTGTTGCAGATAATATGACCAAGACCAAACACAAACCCAATAAAGAACTAATTGGTCAAGGTATTGGTAATAGTATTGCAGCTATTTTTGGAGGGATTCCAGGAGCTGGAGCTACAATTAGAACAGTTGTAAATATTAATGCTGGAGGAAAAACAAGATTATCAGGTATGATAGCTGGGTTGCTTTTATTAGTAATTTTATTAGCACTAGGACCTGTTGCCTCTCAAATTCCTGCTGCAGTATTAGCTGGAATATTAATTACTGTTGGTATCGGTGTAATGGATTATAAAGGATTAAAAGCAATTCCTAAAATGCCAAAACCAGAAGTAACAATAATGCTAATTGTATTAGTATTGTCATCCGTTTGGAATTTAGTTTATGCAGTTGGTATTGGCTTAGTGATAGCATCTTTGATGTTTATGAAAAAAATAGGAGACTTAACAGCAAAACGATCAAATATCACATCATTTAAAAAAGAGAAGGCATGGCCAGATGAAAAAGACTTCCCTAAAAATTTAGAGGAATCAGTTTATATAAAGCATATAAAAGGCCCACTGTTTTTTGGATCAACAAGTGAATTTCAAGAACTCGTAAAACAGATTCCTGATACAGCATCAACAATAATTATTAGAATGGGAAGGATGCAGTATATAGATCAATCAGGGTTATACGCACTAGAAGATGTTTTGGTTGATTTGGTTAGAGATGGTAAAAAAATATTGCTAGTAAATATTATAGAACAACCTAGGTATTTAATGGAGCGTATTGATATAATCCCAGATTTAATTCCTGAAGATCAAATTTTCAAAACTTTTAAAGAAGCCATCAATTGGATTAAAGAGCACAAAAAGTAAATTTTAAAAAAATATAAAAATGATAACACAAACAAAAATAACACAAGATAATATTAATGCTAACATCGCTCAAACTATGTTGGAAGAGGGTAATGAAAGGTTTACACAAAATTTCATGACTCAAAGAAACCTAAATGAGCAAGTAACTAAAACAAGTGAAGGCCAATATCCTTTTGCTGTAATTTTAAGTTGTATTGACTCTAGGGTACCTGCTGAATTGGTTTTTGATCAAGGGATTGGAGATGTTTTTAGCGTTCGAGTTGCAGGTAATATTGTAAATGAAGATGTTCTAGGATCTATGGAATACGCCTGTAAAGTTGCAGGATCAAAACTTTTAGTTGTATTAGGACATACTAAATGTGGAGCTGTTACTGCTGCATGTAAACATGTAGAGCTAGGAAATATTACTCCGTTATTACATAAAATACAGCCTGCAGTAAAAATTATTGAAGCAAATGTTTCTGAAATGAATGATGCGTCAATTGAAGAGGTTTCTGTATTGAATGTAAAACTATCTATTGAAAGAATTAGAGAGGAAAGTGCAATCTTATCAGAGTTAGAAGAAGAAGGAGCAATAAAAATTGTTGGTGCAATTTACAATGTTTCTACAGGAGCTGTCAATTTTTTATAATATAGGATGAACTTATTAAATAAATTAGTTATAAACAGTATATTTTTACTGTTTCTAGCTCCTCTTATAACCTATTCTCAAGATGATAAGGTTGGGAATTGGTTAATGTACTTTGGCACAAATAGAATTAGTGATGATTTTAGTATTCACACAGAAATACAATATAGAAATCATACTTTAACTCCAAATAATGTAGAACAATTACTCCTTAGAACTGGGTTGAATTATCATTTTTCTGAGAAAGCCACAGTAACTGCTGGTTACGCATATATACCATCATATGTTTATGAATCTGAACAAACATCTCCAGAAGTTGAAGAACACCGGATATGGCAGCAGTTTATTTTGACCAATAAAATTGGTAGAGTAAAATTTGAACATCGTTACAGAGTTGAGCAACGATGGGTGAATCAAGATTATAAAAATAGATTGCGTTATAGGTTGATGCTTTTTGTACCTCTTAATAAACCTGTTATTGAAAAAGGAGCATTCTTTTTAGGTGTTTATGATGAAATTTTTATCAATACGAAAGAATCCTTTTTTGATAGAAACAGGTTGTACGGAGCCTTAGGCTATCAGATCAATAAGGATATAAATATACAAACTGGGATGCTACATCAACAATTAAGTAATTCTGGAAAGTGGTATTTACAATTTGCAGTTTTCATTAATACAGATTTTAGAAAAAAACCTGCTAATTAATTTTTAAAAAGAATGAAGAAGTTATAATGTATGATATTTGTTATGTTTTAATCAAATAGTATAAGATACTTTTGCTTTTTATTAAATAGAAAATTATGAGCAATACAAAAGAGTGCTTGGTTTGTAAAAAATCATCTGTAGAAACACCCGTAACAAAATTTTAGGTTCAAGATAGTTTAGGGAAATTTATATCTTTGTAAATTATTGAGAAACAATGAAGAACAAGTATATTTTCCGTTCCCGAATTTCTGAGAAGAAATTTAGACAAATTTTAAAG
>JAQRMW010000101.1 GCA_028599075.1 Urechidicola sp.
CATATTCTTGATGTGTTTGATTGCCTTTTTGAAGGCTTGCCTAATGGCTTGGTAGATTTATCTGCACGAAAAAGAAATGAGTTGGTTGAAATTGATACTGCTGAAGGGATAATTTATTTTAATGCTATTCTGTCCAAATTAAATGAATTAAAAGATGTTGATTTAGACCAGCTAATTTTAGTATCTGATGATTTGGGTATGGGTGTTGTAAATCAAAAATATACACTGGGTAGTTTATTAATTCAGGCGCATAGTCATGCCACACATCACTTTGCAAGTTTAGGATATATCATAGCTCTGTTAGGGATTGAGATTCCTGATGAAGATTTTGGTTATAACCCAACAACTCCAAAAGATCAATTATTGCAATCGTAGTTTATTTAGTTTTTTAGCATACTTTCTTAGTGCAATTATTTCTTTACAAAAGACAATTGTATTTGTATAGCCTATAATTTGATTCTTATGATTGTTAGTTGCAATCTGATAAATAATTTTCCAATGTTTTCCAATTGATTTTACTGCATCAAAATAAGAATTTTTGGAAGCGTCATAAATATGAGTAGGCTCAGATATGATACCATTAATTTCAAGGATTTTTAGTTGCTGACCATTCATTAGTTTTTCGATAGACTCATATTTTATATCCAATCTGCCATAGTACCAACCTTTAATTTGATGACTTATTTTATCAATAGTTTTGGTAAGTTTTTTGTTGATTAAATGGTTTCCATCAATAAATTCAGTTCCTTTAGAGTGGTTGCCAATAACTGTTAAAGTAATTTCTTCTCCTTTTTTTGGAATGGATTCAAAATTTTCTTGATGTATTTTTTTAAGAATATCAAAATAGAGATATGCTCTTTTATCTTCGATAATTAGTTCGGATAAAGTTTTGATTCCATCTCCTACTACTGTTAAAAATCTTTTTAAAGTGATGGAAGTAATGGTTCCAGATTTTTCATTTGGAAGCCGATAATAAAAAATACCACACTCTTTTGGGTAGCAGATAAATTCTTGGATGATGATGTCAATTGGATTGTTTTCAAAATATTTTTTCAATTCCTTTTCAGAATCTATTTTTTGAACTAATATACCTCTAAATCCAATATCAGGCTTTGCAATTAATGGGAATTCAATTTTTGATTTCTCAATTTTTTTGAGAATTTCATTAAAACTAGAATTTATTTTAATTAATACTGTTTTAGGCCTATAGACCTGAGGAATCATTTGTATTGTTTCGTATTTAGATTCCATGCCATTACCAGAATTTTTGATGGCAGGATTGGTAGCAGTAAAAAACACAGGATTCTTTGCTTTGATAGCTAAGTAAAATGAATAGGGAATATTTGGCAGGTAAAACATGTACGATGGCCAATGTTCCCAATGCGTTAATTTATGAAAAGAAGATTTGAACGCACTCATTTTTTAGTATCAAAAAAACCATTGAGGATTGTTTTTACTCCCAAAAATGCAAGGATAATTGCAGTCAACAAAAGTATGATTCCTAAAGTAATCCAGATGTAATTACCATCTCTTATTGCTTTGAATCCTATGGTGAGAACTACAGGGCCAATAAGCATTAACGGTAAAGCTGCTCCTAAAAATTTAATTCCTTTAACAATAATATCTTTATTGCTGCTCATTGTAGTGATTTATTGCATTACGAACACTACCGTGTTCAATTAGTAATTTTTTAGCTAGAGTATTGTCAATATTTAATTCTTCAACAATCATCATAGTTCCTCGACTCACAAGTTTGTCGTTAGATAGTTGCATATCTATCATTTTATTGTCTTTTACTTTTCCAAGGCGTATCATCACCGAAGTAGAAATCATATTTAAAATGAGTTTCTGTGCTGTACCTGCTTTCATTCGAGAACTTCCGGTAACAAATTCAGGGCCTACAACACATACGATTGGAAATTGAGCAGTCTTTGCTAGCGGACTTCCAGCATTCATAGTAATACAACCTGTTGTAATACCATTTTCATTACATTTTTTTAATGTAGAAACTACAAAAGGAGTTGAGCCAGAAGCAGCAATGCCAATGATAACATCATTTTTAGAGATGTTGTATTCTTTTAAATCTTTCCAACCTTGATTTGTAGAATCTTCTGCATTTTCAACTGCTTTTCTGATTGCTGTATCTCCACCTGCAATTAATCCAATAACTACATCATCAGAAACTCCAAAAGTTGGGGGACATTCAGAGGCATCCAAAATTCCTAGTCGACCACTTGTGCCCGCACCTATATAAAATAGCCGTCCACCTGATTCTATTTTTGGTATGGTTTGCTTTACTAATTCTTCTATTTGTGGAATTGCTAACTGAACAGCATCTGCAACGGTTTGATCTTCTTTATTGATGTTTAGGAGTAATTCTTTTACACTCATTTTTTCAAGATGATTGTAGTTAGAAGATTGCTCAGTTATTTTATCAAAACTCATGAATTCAAAAATACTAAAAAAGCCCTTGCAAAAAGCAAGGACCTACTATCTTTTTTTAAATCAATAATTAAAATGAATCAATTACAGAATTTAAAAGTATACTTGGTCGCATTGACTTAGAAACTTTATTCGGATTAGGGAAATAATATCCTTCCAATTCAACATTGCCTCCTTGAACTTCGTTGAGCTCGCTTACAATTTTAGATTCATTTTCTTTCAAAATAGTAGCCAATGATGCAAATTTTGATTTTAGTTCTGCATCTTCATTTTGAACAGCTAATTCTTCAGCCCAATATAGTGCTAAATAAAAATGACTTCCTCTATTATCAATTTCATTTACTTTTCTTGAAGGAGATTTACCAGTATCTAGTAATTTAATAGTTGCTAAGTCTAATGAATCTGCCAATAATTGCGCTTTTTTATTATCATGTTTCTCTGCTAAAAATTCTAGAGATACAGCCAAGGCTAAAAATTCTCCTAATGAATCCCAGCGTAAGTGATTTTCTTCAACAAATTGCTGTACGTGTTTTGGGGCAGATCCTCCTGCGCCAGTTTCAAACAATCCGCCACCATTCATCAACGGAACGATAGAAAGCATTTTGGCACTCGTACCAACTTCTAAAATAGGGAAGAGGTCTGTATTATAATCGCGCAGCACATTACCTGTTACCGAAATAGTGTCTAGCCCATCTTTAATTCTATCAAGTGAAAATAAAGTTGCTTCTTTTGGAGACATAATTCTAATGTCTAAACCAGTAGTATCATGATTTGGTAAATATTGATTTACCTTTTTGATGATTTCAGCATCATGTGCTCTATTTTTATCTAACCAAAATATTGCTGGAGTCTGAGTAGCTTTAGCTCTAGAAACTGCTAATTTTACCCAATCTTGAATCGGTAAATCTTTGGCTTGACAAGCTCTCCATATATCGCCTTCTTCAACTTGATGTTCAATTAAAATAATGTTGTTTTCGTCAATAATTCGTACAATTCCATCAGATGCAATTTCAAATGTTTTGTCATGCGATCCATATTCTTCTGCTTTTTGAGCCATCAAACCAACATTAGAAACTGATCCCATTGTAGTTGGGTCAAAAGCACCATTCGCTTTACAAAAATCAATAGTTGTTTGGTAAACTCCCGCATAACTACTATCAGGAATCATTGCTTTTGTATCTGCAGATTTTCCTTCAGCATTCCACATTTGTCCAGAATTACGAATCATCGCAGGCATAGATGCATCGATAATAACATCGCTTGGTACGTGTAAATTGGTAATGCCTTTGTCAGAATTTACCATTGCCAAATCTGGACCATTTGAAATAGCAGCTTTAATATCAGCTTCAACTTCTAATCTTTTGTCTTCAGGTAAAACTTTGATAGTGTTTAATAAATATCCTAATCCATTGTTGGCATTAACTCCGATTTCTTTAAAAGTATTAGCATGTTTTGTAAATACATCTTTGAAAAAAACTTTTACAACATGACCAAAAATAATTGGGTCAGAAACTTTCATCATTGTAGCTTTCATATGTAATGAAAACAAGATGTTTTGCTCTTTTGCTGTTGCAATTTCTTTTTCTATAAATGAAATCAAAGCTTTTTTGCTCATTACTGTTGCATCTAGAATCTCACCATCTAATAAAGGCGTACTTTCTTTAAGAACGGTAGTTGTTCCGCTAGAAGCAACATGTTCGATCCTAATATTTGTAGCATTTGCAACAGTTACTGATTTTTCATTCGAAAAGAAGTCTCCTCCTTGCATAGTTGCAACATGTGTTTTAGAGCCGGATGTCCAAGCACCCATTGAATGTGGATTTTTACGTGCAAATTCCTTTACAGGTTTCGGAGCTCTACGATCCGAATTACCTTCTCGTAAAACAGGATTTACTGCAGACCCTAATACTTTTGCATATCGTGATTTGATTTCTTTGTCTGCATCATTTTTAATTTCATCTGGATAACTAGGGATGTTATAACCATCTTCTTGCAATTCAGCAATCGTTGCTTTTAACTGCGGTAAGGACGCACTAATATTTGGAAGCTTGATGATATTTGCTTCAGCACTCTTAGCTAATTTTCCTAATTCTGCCAAAGCATCTACTTGTTGTTGTTCAGGAGCTAATTTTTCTGGAAAATTTGCTAGGATTCTAGCTGCTAATGAAATGTTTTTTGTTTCAATATTTATGTTGGCAGTTTTTGTAAATGCCTTTATAATTGGAAGCCAAGAATAAGTTGCTAATGCAGGGGCTTCATCAGTAATGGTATAGTTTATGGTTGATTTATTTGTCATCATTTTACACTATTTAAATTTCAAACAAATTTAAGAATTAATAAGGGATTTTTTTATCTTAATTTAGCATTAATTTAGTGTTTTATTGCCGAAATTGAAATATGTAGATTGGTTTATTAGCAGATGAATAAAAAAACAAAAGCCATCATAAATGATTGCTCTTTTATCATGGCTTTTTGCTGGAATCTCTCTTGCTCATAACCGCAACAATCTTTCGATTATTACTTGTCTCTCACTTCTGTTAACTTTCACTATCAACTCATTTCATTTCTCAAACGATTTCTTTCAAAATCTCGATTTTCAATTCGTTAATGAGCTACTCAATGTTAATTTTAGGGACTGACTTCTCACTTGCGTTTGATCTTCCTTAAAATGGTTGCTAAAACTTTGTTGTTGCTTTTTAATAAAAACAACTCGCTATAGACAACCCTTTTAAAGTTGCTTTTCATATTCATATATCCCATTATGGTATGCTAAATACTTTGTGGTTTATATTTCTGCTAAATATGAAAAACGATGTTCAAGAACATCTATCATTTTTTAAAATCGTCCTCAGTAATTTTACGCGTTTATATTCCTCTTGCGATTCTTATAAAAGCATCGTAATATTTCTGACTAATAAATTAAGAACTGATAGTTAGAAACAATTTCGAAACAAGTTTCTCCGTTATTTCTTTTACAAATATAAGAGCTATCTAAAAATAAATCCTAAAATTCAACACTTTAATTTTCAACAAGATATGAACCTACTTTATTAACAAATGTTTATAAACAAAAAAATCCCGATTTGAATTTCAAATCGGGATTTTAGCTGTTTTGAGGTTAAGATTATATTATCTACGTACCTCTTTAATTTTAGCTTTCTTACCAGTTAAGCCTCTAAAGTAATAGATACGAGCTCTTCTTACTTTACCTTGTTTGTTTACTTCAATTTTTTGAAGTGCAGGTAAGTTTACAGGGAAAATACGCTCAACTCCAACAGTACCAGACATTTTTCTGATAGTAAAAGTTTCTGAAGAACCAGAACCTTTACGTTGAATTACAACACCTCTAAAGTGCTGCGTACGAACTTTGTCACCTTCCTTAATTTCGTAATATACTGTGATGGTATCTCCTGCTGAAAAGTCAGGGAATTCATTTTTCGATACAAATTCGTCTTGAACGAACTTTACTAAATCTGCCATTTTTATAGTTTTAATGGTTTACTAAAACCAACATTCACGATTCTCGTCAGCGGTTGATTTTGAGTGTGCAAATGTACTGTTTTTGTTTTATTATACAATACCTAGCTTTATTTTTTTTGATATTCCTTTTTGTGCTAAAAATCAGTAGTTAAACTTCTTGTTTTTAACTTTGTACTTCTAACTTTACCTTACATATAGTCTTCAATAGGATTACAAGAACACACCAAATTTCTATCACCATAGGCATCATTCACTCTTCTTACTGGTGGCCAAAATTTATTCTCTTTAATATAGTCTAAAGGAAATGCTGCTTCTTGCCTCGTGTATGAATGTGGCCAGTCATCAGCTGTAATCATTGCTTGTGTATGTGGTGCATTTTTTAAAACAGAATCTTCTGGATTAAAATTATCAATCTCTTTTTTGATAGAAATCATCGCTGAAATAAAGCGATCTAATTCTGCTTTGTTTTCACTCTCAGTTGGTTCAATCATCAAGGTGCCTGCAACTGGAAATGATAAAGTTGGAGCGTGGAATCCGTAATCCATCAATCGCTTTGCGATGTCCGTTACTTCAATCCCTTTTTCTTTAAATTCTCTAAAATCGACAATCATTTCATGGGCAGCTCTTCCTCTCTCGCCAGCATATAAAATTGAGTAATGCTCTTCTAAAGTTGTTTTTAAATAGTTGGCATTTAAGATGGCATATTTGGTTGAAGTCGTCAAGCCTTCAGCTCCTAACATTTTGATATACGAATAAGAAATAATATCAACCATAGCAGATCCCCATGGGGCAGAAGAAACAGCTGTAATCGCATTTTTGCCTCCAGTTTTTATAATAGGATTGCTTGGTAAAAATTGTGCTAAATGTTCGGCAACACAAATAGGTCCAACTCCTGGGCCACCGCCACCATGTGGAATAGCAAAAGTTTTATGTAGGTTAAGGTGACAAACATCAGCGCCAATTGTTGCAGGATTTGTCAATCCTACCTGTGCATTCATGTTCGCTCCATCCATATACACTTGTCCGCCATTCGTATGAATAATTTGTGTAATTTCTCTAATTGATGATTCAAAAACTCCATGAGTAGAAGGATAAGTTACCATCAGAGCAGCTAAATTATCTTTGTGTAATTCTGCTTTCTCGCGCAAGTCATCCAAATCGATATTTCCATTATTCATAGATTTTGTAACCACCACTTTCATTCCAGCCATAACTGCTGACGCAGGATTTGTTCCATGGGCAGAAGAAGGGATCAAACATATATTTCGGTGAGAATCTCCTCTTGATTCATGGTATGCTCTAATCGTTAACAATCCAGCATATTCTCCTTGAGCACCAGAATTTGGTTGTAATGATGTGGCGTGGAAACCTGTGATTTCATTTAAGGATGCTTCTAACCCCTTAAATAATTCCTGATAGCCAGCTGCTTGCTCAATTGGCACAAACGGGTGGATGTTATTCCAGCTTCCATAACTCAATGGTAGCATTTCTGAAGCAGCATTCAATTTCATTGTACAAGACCCTAAAGAAATCATAGAATCTGTTAGTGAAATATCTTTGCGTTCTAATTTTTTGATATAACGCATCATCTCTGTTTCTGAGTGATACGAATTGAAAACCTCATGTTGCATATACGCAGATGTTCTTTTCATTTCTTCTGGAATAGCAGAATTTTTTGAAAGCTGAATTGTAGGAGTCGTCTTTCCTTCAGCTACAGCTAATACATCTACAATTTCTTGAATATTATCTAAAGTTGTTGTTTCGTTAATTGAGATTCCGATTGAAGTATCATCAATCATCAAGAAATTCATTTCTTTTTCTTCGGATAATTCTTTTACTTTTTGAACATCAGAAACAACTACTTGAAGTGTATCAAAATAAATTTTACTTTTTTGAGTAAGACCTAGTTGTTGAACGGCATCATTTAAAGTATTCGTTAAAGAATGAATTTTTGAGGCAATATATTTAATTCCGTCAGGACCGTGATAAACAGCATACATACCCGCCATTACAGCTAATAAAACTTGTGCGGTACAAATGTTTGATGTCGCTTTTTCTCTTTTAATATGTTGCTCACGTGTTTGTAAAGCCATACGCAAAGCACGGTTATCATCAGCATCAACAGTAACACCAATAATACGACCTGGAATAGATCTTTTATACGAGTCAGAAGTCGCAAAATAACCAGCATGAGGGCCTCCATACCCTAAAGGAATTCCGAACCGTTGGGTGGTACCCACAGCAACATCTGCACCCATTTCTGCAGGAGATTTTAATAAAGCTAAACTCAATAAATCTGCAGCAACAACAACTTTAGATTCATTTGCATGTGCTTTAGAAATAAAATCTGTATAATCGTTTACACATCCATTTTTTGTAGGGTATTGCACAATGGCACCGAAAACTGTTTGTGTAAATTCAAAAGAATTATAATTTCCAAAAATGAGTTCAATTCCAAGTGGAGTAGCTCTTGTTTTTAAAATATCAACGGTTTGTGGTAAAACAGTATTTGAAACAAAAAACTGATTCGAGCCTGCTTTTTTGTGTGCTCTAGACCTATTATTGTAAAGCATAATCATAGCTTCACTAGCAGCAGTACCTTCATCTAATAAAGAAGAGTTTACTAAATCAAACCCGGTTAAGTCACCAATCATAGTTTGGTAATTTAGCAATGCTTCTAATCTGCCTTGAGAAATCTCAGCTTGATATGGTGTGTAAGATGTGTACCAACTAGGGTTTTCAAAAATATTTCGTTGAATTACAGGAGGTGTAATTGCCGCATTATAACCCAAGCCAATATAGGTTCTAAATTGCTTGTTTTTTGCAGCTAAGCTTTTAATGTGAGTTACAAATTCTGACTCGTCCAAAGCAGGATCTAAATCTAATGGTTTTGATAAACAAATATCATCAGGTATTGTTTGGTTTATCAACTCGTCTATTGAGTTTACACCAATTTTTTGTAGCATTAATTCAACCTCAGATTGACGAGGACCAACATGTCGTAAAACGAAAGAATCTGTTCTCATTTTTGAATCTATTTTTTGAACGTCAAAAATACTCATTTTTGATAAAATTTAAGGCTTAAAATGCTGTTAAATTATGGATAATGAAATTGAGGGTGTATGTCCTTTTTCTAATTGATAAAATTCTATTTCTCATTGCCTATATTTGTTCGATGCAATTCTTGAAAAGGCTTTTTGATTTTTATATTTTTAGCAATATCCATGTTGCGATAGGTGCTTTCTGTTTTGTAAAAATCACCTTGCTTTCATATGGGATTGTTGAAGATAAAACAGCATTGTTCGTATTTTTTTCTACCATACTTAGTTATAATTTTATCCGATTTATGGACTTGCCCATAAAAGAAACTTTCTTTGGTAATTGGTTTTATAGCAATAAAACATCTCTTATTTTGATTTCTATTTTAAGTAGTATTTTTTCTTTGTATTTACTTATTGAATTTGAATTAATAGCACTGATTGTACTTGCTCCATTTGTGGTTTTGACTTTTTTCTATGGAATGAAACTTCCTAAAAAAGCAATTTCGTTAAGAAGGATTCCGGGGTTAAAGATTTTTGTTATTGCATTTTGTTTTGCGGGTATCACAGTTTTATTTCCATTGGTTCAGAATGAAGTTACTATTTCTTCAGAAGTTATCTCTCTTTTTGTTCAGCGTCTACTTTTTGTGATATTAATAACACTTCCTTTTGATATTAGAGATATTAATTATGATAACAAAGCACTAAAAACGATTCCACAATTATTTGGAGTTAGAGTTGCAAAAATTCTAGGTGCTATTTTATTTTTTGTAATTTTAATTTTAGCATCTTTCAACTATACTGAGAAAAGTATCGAATTTTATATTATAACTCTAATGAGTTTACTCGCAGTAAGTTTACTGTTGTTTGCAAAACAGAATCAACCAAAATACTACAGTTCATTTTGGGTAGAAGCATTACCTATCGTTTGGTATATAATTTTTGTATTCAGTTTAAAAATGTAAATTTGTGTAGTTCCTAAAAAATGAATTTGAAACAAATAAGTACTTTAGAATACGCAAAAGGGTTAGATGCTAATGATGCATTGAGTCATTATAGAAACAAGTTTCATATTCCAAAAGATTCTCAAGGAAATGATTGGATTTACCTATGTGGTAATTCACTTGGTTTACAACCGAAAACTACCAAATCTTATATCAATCAAGAACTAGAAGATTGGGCAAATTTTGGAGTTGAAGGACATTTTGAAGCTAAGAACCCTTGGATGCCTTATCATGAGTTTTTGACAGAATCAATGGCAAAAGTTGTTGGCGCAAAACCTATTGAGGTTGTTGTGATGAATACCCTGACCACAAATTTGCATTTGGCAATGGTCTCTTTTTATGAGCCAACATCTACAAAAAATAAGATTGTTATTGAGTCTGATGCTTTTCCTTCTGACCGATATGCAGTAGAATCTCAATTGAGATTTCATGGTTTTGACCCGAAGGATTGTTTGTTAGAATGGAAACCAAGAAAAGGTGAGGAGTTATTGCATTTAGAAGATTTAGAAAAAATTGTAGATAACAATGCCGATGAAATTGCTTTATTGCTGATAGGTGGTATCAATTATTATACGGGTCAATTTTTTGATTTTAAAAAAATAGCAGAATTTGGACATCGAATTGGAGCAAAAGTTGGAATTGATTTAGCACATGGAGTTGGTAATATTCAGCCAGAATTGCACAATTCAAATATCGATTTTGCAGTTTGGTGTACCTATAAATATTTAAACGCGGGTCCAGGAAGTTTAGGCGGATTATTTGTGCATGAAAAACACGCCAATAAAAAAGATATCAAACGATTTACTGGTTGGTGGGGGCATAATAAAGATACTCGCTTTAATATGCGCCATGATTTTGATGCTTTGCAAGGGGCTGAAGGTTGGCAATTGAGCAATCCGCCGATTTTGTCGATGGCAGCAATTAAAGCATCCCTAGATATTTTTAATGAAGTAGGTATGGATGCGCTTAGAAAAAAATCAATTGATTTAACAGGATATTTAGAAGTGTTACTAAAAGATTTAGGTGAAGAAGTAATCAGAATTATTACTCCAAAAGATTCTGAAGAAAGAGGTTGTCAATTATCTATTCAAGTAAAAAATGCAGATAAAGGCTTACATCAAAAATTAACTGAAGCTAATGTAATTACAGATTGGCGAGAACCTGATGTAATCCGTGTAGCGCCAGTGCCATTATATAATTCTTTTGAAGATGTATATAAATTTGTTCAGGTTTTGAAGCGATTGATAAATTAAGATGAAAAAAGAAAACTCAAATACTAAAATGAAAAAAGTCTTTCCCTTTGGGGAGGATTTAGGAGGGGCTAAAATATTAATCATCGGCGCTGGACTTTGTGGTTCGCTCCTCGCTCTGCGATTGGCACAAAGAGGGTATCAAATTGAGCTGAGAGAAGAGCGGTCTGATTTGAGAAAAACGGATATAAGTGCTGGTAAATCTATTAACTTAGCATTTTCTGATCGTGGTATTAAAGCTTTGAAAATGGCAGGAGTGGTTGATAAAGTTTTTCCACTTTGTATTCCGATGACTGGTAGAATGATTCATAGTATTGAGAGCGAAACTTTTCTATCACCTTATAGTGCTAGAGATGGAGAATATATCAATTCAGTTTCTCGTGGTCAGTTAAATGGTTTATTATTAGATGAAGTTGAGAAATTTGATAATGTAAATCTGCAGTTTAATTGTGGGTGCACTTCGGTGGATTTAGAAAATAATACGGCTACTTTTTTTGATAAGAATTATAATCAGGAGGAGATGGTTACTGCAGACGTCATTTTTGGTGCTGATGGTGCGGGATCTATCTTGCGAAAAGAGATGTTTTTACAGCGAGAGATATTATTCAGCTATTCTCAACAATTTTTAGAGCATGGTTATAAGGAATTGAGTATTCCTCCAACTGAGTCGGGTGGATTTAAAACCTATAAAAATGCATTGCATATATGGCCAAGAGGCGAATATATGTTAATTGCTTTACCCAATTTGGATGGCAGTTTTACAGTGACGTTGTTTTTGCCACATAATAATTCAGTATATAGTTTTTCGGAATTGAATACTGATGAAAAAGTAAGTAATTTTTTCCAAAAACAATTCCCAGATGCTTTAGAATTAATGCCGAATTTGATTGATGAATTTCAAAATAATCCTGTAGGTAATTTAGGGACAATTAAATGTAGTCCTTGGTCATATAAAGGAAAAACTTTACTGATTGGTGATGCAGCTCATGCGGTAGTTCCATTTTACGGACAAGGTATGAATGCTTCTTTTGAAGATGTTTTTGTGTTGGATAAATTTATTGATAGACATGAAGGAGATTGGTCGAAAATATTTGATGAGTATGAAAAAGAGCGCAAAAGGGATGCAGATGCTATTGGTGATTTAGCTGTTGAGAATTTTTATGAAATGCGCGATCATGTTTCCAATCCTATTTTTAAGAAAAAGCGTGAAATAGAAATAGAATTCGAAAAGAGGTTCTCCTATTATTCTAAATATTCTATGGTTACTTTTAGAGAGGATATGGGTTATGATGAAGCGATGAGAATTGGAAATGCTCAAGACAAGACATTGTTAAATTTGATTGCAAATAACAAGTTGGAAGGACTGGAAATAGAAGAACTATTTGAGCTGGTTAAAAAAGGAGTTTCAGAAATACTAGACGATGATAAAGTTTCAAAAATGATGCAGCACTAGTTAATTTAATTAAAACTAATTTGAAGTAGTCATTTCGAAAGAGAGTAATGCTCGACGAGAAATCGCATAAAGATAAACACATGAAAGGTAAAACAATCGAAGGAAAAGCAAAACCGCTCGGAGCATATCCTCATATAAAACGTGTTGGGGATTTTATTTTTGTTTCAGGTACAAGTTCTAGAAGAGCTGATAATAGTCATGTTGGAGTAGAAGTTGTAAACGGTGTTAAGCAGTTAGATATCAAAGCTCAAACGAAAGCTGTTTTAGAAAATATTCGAGATATTCTGGCAAAAGAAAATGCTACTTTAAATGATGTTGTTGATGTCACAACTTTTTTGGTTGATATGAAAGATTTTAATGGATACAACGAAACCTATGCAACATTTTTCGAGAAAGAAAATGGCCCAACGAGAACTACAGTGGCAGTACATCAATTGCCACATCCAGATTTGGTTATAGAGATAAAAGTAATGGCTTTTAAAAAGCTAAATTAAAAATTAAAAAAATTATGGAAGAAAGAGAAGAGTATTATAAAGCGATGAGGGATGCGCTTGTTGTAATTGATTCCGAAGAAGGAGACCCTAATGCTAAATATAAATTTATTAAGCATATTTGTGGTGCGTTAATTGATGATAGTGAAACTTTATTTTTGAGACATTCACTATTAAAAGAGCATGTAGATGAACTTCAAGAAATTGTATCTATTTTGGCAATAAACAATAATAAATAATTGAAAATTCAAAATAAACCAAATGTCTCCTCGAGCGCAGTCGAGAGGTAATTATGAAAACGTATTATGTTTATATATTGAAATGCTCAGATAGTATTCTATACGCAGGAATTACAAATGATGTGGAAAGAAGGCTTGATGAACATCAAAGAGGGTTAAACAAAACTTGTTTTACTTTTAAAAGAAGACCCTTAGAGTTGATTTTTTATCAAGACTTTAATGATGTTGAGCAAGCTATTTATTTTGAAAAGAAAATAAAAAAATGGAGTAGTAAGAAAAAACTAGCATTATCAAATGGAGATTATGATATGTTAGAAATTTTGTCTGAGTGCAGAAATGCAACTCATCATAAATATAATCCAGAAAAAAAAATTAGGTCTCGACTGCGCTCGACCAGACAATAAAAATGAATAGATATATAAAATGACTCCTCGGGCACAGTCGAGAGGTTTTTATTAAGCAAAATGACTAAAATTCAAAACTATATAAACGGAAAATATCAAAATCCCATTGCCGATGGGTGGTTGGATAATTACTGTCCAGCAACAGGAGAGGTTTATGGTCAAATTCCTGATTCTTCAAAAGAAGATGTGGAATTGGCAGTTACAGCTGCAAAAGAAGCTTTTGGTGGTTGGTCAAATACACCAATTGATGATCGCAGTAAAATATTAATCAAAATTGCAGATTTAATCGAAGAGAATTTAGAGCAATTTGCTGAAGCAGAAAGTAAAGATAATGGTAAACCAATTTCTTTGGCATTGTCGGTTGATATTCCGAGAGCAGCCAGTAATTTTCGATTTTTCGGAAATGCTATTACACAGTTTGCAAGTGAGAGTCATGAAAGTGTTGGGCAGAATGCAATTAACTATACGTTGCGTAAACCAATTGGAGTTGTGGGCTGTATTTCTCCATGGAATTTACCCTTGTATTTATTTACCTGGAAAATTGCCCCTGCCATTGCAGCAGGAAACTGTGTTGTAGCAAAACCGAGTGAAGTTACACCGATGACAGCTTATTTATTAGGCGATATATGCACTAAAGCAGGATTGCCAAAAGGAGTGTTGAATATTGTTCACGGATTGGGAACAACTACTGGACAAGCTATTGTTGAACATCCACATATAAAAGCAATATCATTTACTGGAGGTACAAAAACTGGAGCGCATATCGCAAAAGTAGCGGCACCAATGTTTAAGAAATTATCATTAGAATTGGGAGGTAAAAATCCTAACATCATTTTTGCAGATTGTGATTATGATGAGATGTTAAAAACTACGGTTCGTTCTTCATTTGCTAATCAAGGGCAAATTTGTTTATGTGGAAGTCGAATTTTTGTTGAAAAATCTATTTATGAAAAGTTTAAAACTGATTTTATAAAAGAGGTATCAAAACTTAAAGTGAGTTATCCGTCAGATGTAAAAGCAAATTTAGGAGCGTTGGTTTCAAAAGAGCAATCACAAAAAGTGTTGGATTATGTAGAGATTGCAAAAAATGAAGGAGGAAAAATTTTGTTTGGTGGAGAAAAAGCTGAGATAGTTGGATTTGAAAATGGCTATTATATGCAGCCAACTATTATAGAAGTTGATTCAAACAAATGTCGAATTAATCAAGAAGAGGTTTTTGGACCTGTAGTAACGTTGATGTCTTTTGATTCAGAAGAAGAAGTTTTGAAGATGGCAAATGATGTAAAGTACGGTTTGTCTGCAACGCTTTGGACAAATGATTTAAAACGTACCATGCGAATGACGAATCAATTAGAAACAGGAATTGTTTGGGTAAATACATGGATGATGCGTGATTTACGAACACCATTTGGAGGAGTAAAAGCATCAGGTGTTGGGCGTGAAGGAGGGTTTGAAGCGCTACGTTTTTTTACAGAACCTAAGAATGTGTGTATAAAGTATTGAAAATTTAATAATTAAAATATTAAAAGATTGACTTTTCAATTTTTGAATCGTTCAATCTTTAAATTGATAAAAATGAATTTAAACTTAAAAAATAAAAAAGCCTTAGTTTGCGGTAGCACTCAGGGAATTGGAAAAGCAACCGCCATACTATTGGCGCAAGAAGGTGCTGATGTAACGTTGATTGCACGTAACGAAGAAAAATTAAAACAAGGAGTTTCAGAATTGTCAAATAACAATCAACAACATAATTATATTGTAGCTGATTTTCAAAATCCATCAGAATTGAAAGGGAAGTTAGATCAGTTTATTAAAGAAAATCATGGCTTTCATATTTTGGTGAATAACACTGGAGGTCCAGCAGGAGGTCAAATTTTTAAAGCAGATTTGTCAGAATTTGAATCGGCTTTTACACAACATTTAAAATGCAATCATGTGTTGGTGCAAGCTATTGTTCCGTCAATGAAAAGTTTTGGTTATGGTAGAATCATCAATGTAATTTCAACATCTGTAAAGCAGCCACTAGATGGTTTAGGTGTGAGCAACACAATTCGAGGCGCTGTAGCAAGTTGGTCTAAAACTTTAGCAAATGAGTTAGGGCTGTTTAATATCACTGTAAACAATGTGCTGCCTGGAGCAACTGGAACAGAGCGTTTGAGTGAAATCATCAACAATAAATCAAATAAAACAGGGAAGTCTATAGATGAAATTGCAGCAATGATGCAAGGTAGTGTTCCGATGAAACGTTTTGCAAAACCAGAAGAGATTGCAAATGCAATTATTTTTTTGGCAAGTGAAGCGGCGAGTTATATTAATGGAATAAATCTACCAGTTGATGGTGGAAGAACAAAATCTTTGTAAATTTAACAAAATCTTGCGTTAGGGATTGAAGCGACATCCTTTTTATGTTTTGAAAAAGCGTCATTACGAGTGAAATGAAGTAATCTCTCAGTTAAATTGAGATTGCCACAGAAAGAGAAAAACTTTCTTCGCAATGACCATAAAAAGATATAGCGAAAAGCCCGACCTTTAGGGAACGCCAAAAAAATAATATCATGAGTAATTTAGTAACACCTCTCAATTTTAAAAAATGGATAGATGAACATCGTCATTTATTAAAACCACCAGTTGGAAATAAAGTTGTGTGGGAAAACGGAGAATATATTGTGATGGTCGTTGGTGGGCCAAATAGTCGTAAAGATTATCATTATAATGAAACACCAGAATTCTTTTATCAAGTTGAAGGAGATATGGTTTTAAGAGTGATTGAAAATGATAAGCCAAAAGATATCCATATTAATGAAGGGGATATTTTTTTATTACCAGCCAAAGTACCACATTCACCACAACGAAAAGCAAATACAGTTGGTTTGGTGATTGAATACCCAAGAGGTGAAGGGGTGCAAGATGCGTTACAATGGTATTGCGAAAATTGTGATGCAAAGCTTTATGAAGAGCCATTTACCTTAGATAATATTGAAACAGATATGCCAGTAATTTTTGATGCTTTTTATGGCAATGAAGAAAAGCGGACATGTAAATCTTGTAGCACTATAATGCAACCTCCAATTTAGTTAGCGGTTGTTTGTTGATAGTAATTTGTAAATGAAAGCGGCTATCAACTACTAACTACTAACTACCAACTATACAATATGAAAAAAATCAGAATTAACGGCCATTCACATTTACTACCTTATCCAGAACAGATTCCAGCTTTTATGCGTGAGAAAGAAATTTTTTGGGTAGATAAGGAGCGCAAACATATGTTGCAGAAAGGGTGGAAACGCCCGGTAACAGATTCTAGTTTTTTCTTAGATGAAAAATTAGAATGGATGGAGCGCAATAATATCGACCATGCAGTAGTATTGAATTTATCACAACTCTATGGCAATGCTTTGACCTATGATGTGATGAAGGATGCATTGCGTTTTCAAAATGATTTTAATGCTCAAGTACAAAATGAACATTCTAAAAAATTTACCTGTGGATTTGTTGTGCAGCCTGCTTTTGTTCGAGGCGCTTTATGGGAGATTGAACGTTGTGTTGAAGAATTGGGATTGAGAGTTTTGTGTTTACCAACTCACTATATGGATACTACCGGAACTTGGAAAGTGATTTTTGATGAGGTAAATGCTCCAATATTTGAATTGGCTAATAAATATAAATTAGCAATTGAGATTCACCCGTATGATGGTGATAAGATGATAAAGCTCGAAGATAAAAATTGGCGTTTTCATTTAATTTGGATGTTAGCACAATGTGGTGATGCGTATCATTTTTATACTTTAAATGGATATCAAGATAAATATCCAGATATCAGAACTTGTTTTGCTCATGGGGGTCAATTAGCACAAATGAATTTAGGAAGACGAATTCAAGGGTTTGATGGAAGGCCTGACTTGTTTGAAGGAAAAACACATCCAAGAAAAGCGGTGGGGCACAAAAATATTTATTTCGACACTCTTGTACACGATACAGATGCATTTAAGTTGATGGTAGAAAGACAGGGTTCTAATCAGATATTAATGGGACTAGATGATCCGTATCCATTAGGAGAAATGGAAAGTGATCAACAATCTTCATACCCAGGAAAATTGTTAGATTTATCTTTAGATAGAAATATTATAAACCAAAAACAGTACGATGAAATTTGGAATGACAACGTACTGAATTGGTTGTTTGGGGATGATCGTAAGGGGAAATTGGATTTGTTAGAAAAGATAGTTTCCTAAATCTAAATTTCATTAAACTTAGTTTGCCGCTACTCTATCTAAATTAGTAACTACTTCAAAAGTTGGGGGATTTAATAAATGCTGTTTCACAGGACATTGATTCACTACTTTTTTAATAGCATTTGTGTATTTTTCTGGGAAACCAGCCGGCAGTTTTAAATCGATTAATATCTCACTTACATGATTTGTTCTTTGGTCGTAATCCATAATTTGTGTAATTACAAGTCCGTCAAGACTCAAGCCTCTTTGTTGAATAAAAGCTTTTACAAAAACAGCAGAACACATTCCGGCAGTTGCTAAAAACACTACAAAAGGAGAATCAATCATAGTAATTTCTCTGCCATTCATAAAAGGAACAATTCTACCGTTATTATCAAACTTAATATCAATATTTAATTTCATCTTGTTTATTTTTTAAATAATTACAGTGCAAAAATATAGAGAAGAAGTAATATTTTGTGTAACATAAATTACACTTAAAAGAGTAAAATATAGGCATAAAAAAAGCCCTCTATAAAATATAGAAGGCTTCTTAAAATAATAGTCTTTGGAAATTATGAAAATAACTTTTCAATTTTTTCTTTTTCTTCGTCAGCTAAAACAGCATCAACCAAGATTCTTCCAGAATGCTCATCAGTAATAATCTTTTTACGATTTGCAATTTCTACTTGTCTTTGAGGTGGAATTGTAAAGAAAGAACCACCAGAGGCACCTCTTAAAACAGGTACTACTGCTAAGCCATTGAGTGCGTTTTTACGAATTCTAGTATATGCATTAAGTAGGCGTTCTTCAATTACCTTGCTAAACTCTTCAGATTTTTTCTGTAATAATTTTTCTTCCTTTTCTGTTTCTTTCAAAATGTCGTCTAACTCAGCTTTTTTGTGCTTTAAATGCTCATTTTGATTTGATAAAGTTTCATTGTTTTGTTCAATTACTTCTTTCTTTTGCTCAATCTTAACTTTGAACTCTTTAATTCTTTTTTCAGCCAATTCAACTTCTAAACCTTGGTATTCAATCTCCTTAGTTAAAGAATCGAACTCTCTATTATTACGAACATTTTTTTGTTGTTCTTCGTATTTTTTTACCAATTCACCAGCCTCGATAATAGTATTTTTCTTGGCCTTAATATCAGTTTCTAAATTAGTAACATCTTCTTCAAGGTTAGAAATTTTAGTATTGATACCTGTAATATCATCTTCTAAATCTTCAATTTCTAAAGGAAGCTCACCTCTAACACTCTGAATTTCATCAATTCTAGAATCGATTAATTGTAAATCATACAATGCTCTTAACTTATCTTCAACCGTTACTTCTTTTTTCTTTGCCATTGTTTATTTGTAATAAATTGGATTTGTATTTCTTTCTGATAAAATGATTCTACCTACTGGTAAGGCAGGTGCAAAATTAACATTTTTTTTCGTAAGATAATCAACTAAAAGGGTTTTTGTGAATTGCTCACTTTCATAGTGGCCAATATCAGCAATCACTAGTCTGTTTTCAGCTTGATAGAACTCGTGATATTTAATATCTGATGTTACATAAACATCAGCATTTGCAGCTATTGCATTGCGGATTGCAAAACTCCCAGACCCGCCTAAAACAGCTACTCTTTTAATAGGTTTCCCTTTTAATTTTGAGTGACGGATACAGTCCGTTTTCATAGTTTTTTTAAGATGATTGAAAAAATCATCTTCATTCATGGCAGATTCAAATTCGCCAACCATTCCCATTCCCACATGTTGATGGTTGTTTTCTAAAGCAACAATATCGTATGCCACTTCTTCATAAGGATGATTTTTAAACAAGGATTTTAAAAGTTTACTTTCGTTTTGCTTTTCAAAAATTACGCTGATAAAAGTTTCTTTTTCTGTATGAAACTCACCTTTGGTTCCTTTTACTGGATCAGAATTTTCATTACCCCTATAGGTGCCATACCCCTCGGTATTAAAACTACATTCATTGTAATTTCCGATGTTTCCCGCGTCGGCTTCAAAAAGTTTGGTTCTTAAATATTCGGCATTCTCATTAGGAACATAGGTTGTTAATTTTCTAAGCTGATGTTGTTTCGGTATTAAAACCTGTTGATTTTTTAAACCCAGCATTTCGCAAATTTTAGCATTTACACCTACAAATGAATTGTCTAAGGCTGTGTGCATTGCATAAATAGCAATGTTATTTTTAATGGTTTTTAATACAACACGCTCTACATAATTGTTTCCGTTTATTTTTTTTAATCCACTAAAAATAATAGGATGAAAACTCACAATGAGGTTGCAATTTTTTTCAATAGCCTCATCAACAACAGATTCTAATGTGTCTAAAGTAACAAGTACACCTGTAACTTTTGAATTGTAATTACCAATAAGTAAGCCTACATTGTCAAAATCTTCGGCGTAATTTAATGGTGCAATTTCTTCGATGTAATTGGTAATATCTTTAACAGTCATAAAAATTAGATTAAAACTCAAAGTTATGCTTTTAGAATGAATAATAATAATTGTTTTGTATTTTCGCCTTAATGAGTTTTATCCGAAAAATAGCGTTCCCGATTTCAATTATTTATGGAATTGTTACCAGTATTAGAAATCGAATGTTTGATAATGGATGGCTAAAATCTACTAGATTTGAGTTACCTGTAATTGCAGTTGGAAACCTTAGTGTGGGTGGTACTGGCAAGACTCCACAGATAGAATACCTAATTCGTTTATTAAATGACTCAAAAAAAATAGCGGTACTTAGTAGAGGGTATAAGCGTAAAACTTCGGGTTTTGTTTTGGCTGATGAAACTTCTGATGCAAAGCAAATTGGTGATGAGCCATTTCAGTATTATCAAAAATTTAAAGATATAAAAGTAGCAGTAGATGAAAAGCGTGTTCATGGAATTGAGCAATTATTATCAACTAACAATCCGCCGGAAATTATTTTATTAGATGATGCCTATCAGCATAGAAAATTAAATGCAGGACTTTATATTTTATTGACCTCGTATGATAAACTATATGCAAATGATTATTTATTGCCAACAGGAAATCTAAGAGAAAGTAAATCTGGAGCAAAAAGAGCACAGGTTGTAATTGTAACCAAATGTCCAGAGAATTTATCAGAAAACAATCAACGAAACATCAGCAAAAAATTAAAGTTAGATTCTGATCAAGAATTATTTTTTACTTGTATTGCCTACGATGATGTAGTTACAGATTTAAAATCTGAAGTAACTTTAGAACACCTCAAAGACTTTGAAGTGCTGTTAGTTACCGGAATTGCAAACCCATCACCCATAGAAAAGTTCTTAAAATCAAAAGGAATTTCGTTTAAACATATCGAATTTCCAGACCATCACAATTTTTCTGAAACTGATGTTAATAAAATAAAGAATAGCTTTGGTGCTATTCATTCAGAAAAAAAACTAATTTTAACGACCGAAAAAGATTTTGTTCGCTTAAAGGATAGCGTACAAATAAGTTGCTTAAGAATTAAAACCAAATTTATAAATCGCAAGAACGATTTTGATACAATTATAAAAGACTATGTGGAATAAAGTACAAGAAACCGTTAAATTTTTACAAGATAAAGGAATTACAACACCAGATTATGGTATTGTTTTAGGAACAGGATTAGGGAATTTATCAAATGATATTGATGCCGAAGTTAGAATTCCGTATGGTGAGATTCCAAATTTTCCAGTATCAACAGTAAAAGGACATCATGGTGAATTGATTTTTGGTGATTTAGGCGAAAAGAAAGTGTTGGCAATGCGCGGACGTTTTCATTATTATGAAGGGTACGATATGCCGCAAGTGATTTTTCCTATTCGAGTGATGAAATACTTAGGTGTAGAGAATCTTATTGTTTCTAATGCATCTGGTGGAGTGAACCCTAATTTTAGTGTTGGCGATATTATGCTTATCGATGATCATATTAATTTTATTCCTGAGCATCCACTGAGAGGTGCTAATGACGAGCGTTTTGGACCTCGTTTTGTAGATATGCACGAACCATATGATTTAAAAATGATTGCTGCTTTTGAACAAGTTGCAAAAAATCAAAATGTTTCCATTCAAAAAGGAACCTATTTAGCTTTACAAGGACCAACCTTTGAAACTCCAGCAGAATACAGTATGGTAAAAAGAGTTGGGTCTGATGCTGTTGGTATGTCTACCGTGCCAGAAGTAATTGTTGCCAAACATATGGGTATGAAATGCCTTGGGCTTTCTGTAATTACCGACTTAGGTATAGAAGGACAAGTGATGGAAGTATCGCACGAAGAAGTGCAAGAAGTTGCTAAGGTTGCCGAAAAAATTGTTGGCAAGTTAGTGAAGGAATTTGTCACCAGTTATTAGAAGTTTTTTTTGGTATTGTATTGATATTTATCAAGTTAAAAAGTTTTGTTATATTTGTTATAACATTATAAACCTCAAATAGTTTTATTTGACCTTTATAGCAAAACACTCTCCAAGTTGCTAGATGTAGTAACCTCATTACTTATATTAATTACTAACTAAAATCAATATATGGCATCTGCTATATACAATTCTTGTCATAAAAGTATGTCAAGAAATGACTAATCTAAATTTCAACTTTATGAAAACAATTAAAAATGTGGTGCAGCTTGCACTAGTATTCTCATTGTTATTTTCAGTAACAGTTTATTCGCAAGAAGATGAGAAAGAAGAATTTAAACCAGTATTTTTAACCATTACAACCATGCATCAGACGTCAGATCCAGATGTAGATTTTTCTGATTGGCTAGAAACAGAGAAAGAATATCATGATAATGTAACTATGAAAAATGATCTGATTTTGGGCTCAGGATTGTACTTTCATTTTTTTTCTGAAGATAATTCTGAGGTAATAGCAGTAACAGTTTATGGTTCTTGGGCAGATATTGAGGCTTCAGGTGATAGAGATAGTGAGCTAGTTAAAGCACATTGGCCAGATGAAGATGCTCGATCTGCTTATTTCAAAAAAAGAAATAGCTACTATGATGCTATGCACAGTGATGAAATTATGGTATCACTTCCTTTTCAAATTAATATGACTAGCGAATCTACCGAACCTATGATTTTTTATGTAAAAAAGAATATATTAGGTAGCGGTGATGGCTCAGGCTTTAAAGAATATTTTGAAAATGTTACTTCTAAAAATAAATACGTAAAAGGCTACTATGCCCACAGACATAGATACGGAGCAAATAGTAGAGATTTACATGAAGTCTTTGTATTTGAAAGTTTTAGTGACATAGAAAAAGCATTTGACGAAGATACTAGATTGTCAAAAGAACATTGGTCAGATGAAGAAAAAAGAAAAGAATTCTTTGAAGGATACAGCAAAATATTTTCAGGACATGGAGATGCTATTTATCAAAACGTTCCAGAATTAGTGAAATAATTCTAACCTAAATTAATGGCTCTTAATCAGTTTGATTTAGAGCCATTTTTTCATTAAAAATAATATTACTTTTTTATTCTAAAAACTTTGTCAATAATAAAAACTCGTTTATATTTGCATCCGCTTAGGGCGATTAGCTCTCCCGATAGTTATCGGGATGGTTCAGAGTCTTGGAAATAAAAAGGGCGATTAGCTCAGTTGGTTCAGAGCACCTCGTTTACACCGAGGGGGTCGGGGGTTCGAATCCCTCATCGCCCACCAAATCTAAAATCCTACTAGAAATAGTAGGATTTTTTTGTTTTTTAATAGTCGTTTCTATATGTAACTAATGTTACACTATTATTTTTCCTTATATATTAAATTTGCACAGTAGGTTTTATACCTACTTCTTTTTCATAGCAATTTTCCCATCTAAGCAATTAGGTGGGTTTTTTTGTGCTTAAAAGTTATTGCAAATAAAAAAGCCTATCAATTACGACAGGCTTTTATACAAATATGATTGAAGTAATATTAGATTACTTTAACATTCGTTGCGTTTAATCCTTTTGGGCTTTCTTCTACATCGTAGCTTACTTTGTCCCCTTCATTGATTTCGTCAATTAGTCCATTTACATGTACAAACACATCTTTGTCACCTTCGTCTGGTGTGATAAATCCAAATCCTTTAGAATTATTGAAAAATTTTACTGTTCCGTTACTCATAATTAAAAATTTTATTTTGACTGCAAATGTATGGTTTTGAATCTAGTCTAGTTAATATTAGTGCAAATTTATTAAAAAGAGTAAAACCCCTTTGGATATCCGTCATCATTTACAGATAAAATATAAGTCTTTTAGAAGTGCTAATTTTTTTTTCATGAAAAATAAATATTCTGTATTTTTACCTTAAAACTTAAAGAGGTGTAAATATGAAAAAACTAATGTTAATAATTGCTGGCGCTTTGCTAGTTGTCAGTTGTTCTTGTAATGACAAAGGCAATGCTACCAATACAGCGCTAATAGAAAAATATGTGCAATCTGTAGAAGCTATGGATTTTGATGCAATGGATTCAATTTTAGATGAGAATTATATGGGATTTGGTCCATCGATAAATGATTCGATTAATAAAGAACAAACGGTTTCTAATTGGAAATTTAATGTTGAAAATTTATATGAAACGATTAAATACAACAAATCTAGAAATGCACCTATTTTAATTGAAGATGGTGACAACCAAGGAAATTGGGTAGCTAATTGGGCTGAATTAGAAATTACTTTTAAAGGGAGTGGAGAAAGTGTTACTATTTGGGCAAACACCAACTACTTAATCAAAGATGGAAAAATTGTAAAGAGTTATTCTTTTTATAACGAAGCAGATGTATTAGAGCAATTAGGGTTTTCTTATTATTAAAATATTAAACAAGACAAAATGAAAAAAGTAAATATCATACTAGCAGTAGTTTTTTTAGTTGTTGGATTTCAACAAGTAAATTCACAAAGTATCGCTAAAGGATTGGGAATGTATATTTTTCCGAGTGAAGGGCAAGACCAAGCAACTCATGATGCTGATGAGACGGCATGTTATAAGTGGGCAATTCAGCAAACAGGATATGACCCATTAAACCCACCAACTGTGCATGCTGCACAAGTAGATCAATCAGCAGATGGAAGTGCTGTAAGAGGAGCAGCAAGAGGAGCAGCAGGTGGAGCGGCAATAGGAGCAATAGCAGGAGATGCAGGAGACGGAGCAGCAATAGGGGCAATAGTAGGAGGTGTTAGAGGGAGGCGAGCTAAAAGACAACAAGATGCTGCACAGCAAAATGCAAATAACCAAGCTGCTGTTAATAAGGCTAACGAATTAGAAGCGGATTATAAAAAAGCATTTGCAGTGTGTATGGAAGGAAAAGGATATACAATTAAGTAGTCTTTTTATAGATAACATTTTAATAATCATAAATTTAAAGCTTCCATTTTTGGAAGCTTTTTCTATTTCTGAAACTTACATTAAAATTGTATATTTACGTTTCACAAAAAAATCAAACACTATTATGCAAGATCAAAATTTCAAAAACCATGCTAGAATGGTTCCGGGATACCACTATTTTACTTTTTTATTAATTGTATTATTACTAATAGGCGCAATTGTAAATTTAGTTAAATCTTCTAGCGAGAATTTATATTCAGCTTCTTTACTTGTTTTGGTGACTATCATTTTTCTATTGATTTCATTTTATGCTAGAGCTTTTTCTTTAAAAGCTCAAGACCGCGCAATTAAAGCCGAAGAAAATTTTAGACATTATTTATTGACAGGAAAACCAATGAATTCTAAATTAAAAATGCGTCAAATTATAGGGTTGCGTTTTGCTTCGGATAGTGAATATCCTGCATTGGCAGAAAAAGCTGTATCTGAAAAGATGAGCGAAAAAGAAATTAAGCAAAGTATTGTTACATGGAAACCAGATTATTATAGAGTATAAATATGAGAATTTATGATAGCATATTAATTGTTATTGTTTTCTTCTTTTCTGTTGGATTATCGGCACAAGAAAAAATAGAATTTTCATCATTGGATGGATTGTTAATTACAGCAGATTTGTATGAAATAGAAAATCCGAAGTTGACTATTTTATTATGCCATCAAGCAGGATATAGTCGTGGAGAATATATCAACACTGCGTTGCAATTAAATGCATTTGGATATTCATGTATGGCAATTGACCAACGCTCAGGTAAAGGTGTTAATAGTATTGCTAACCAAACTAATGCAAAAGCAAAAAAGAAGGGGTTAGATACCCGTTATTTAGATGCGCATCAAGATATTGAAGCTGCAATTGATTATTTATATGTAAGAAATAAGAATCAACCTATTGTAATTATAGGCAGTTCGTACTCTGCGACTTTGGTTTTGTTAGAGGGAAAAGAAAATAATAAAGTAAAAGCAGTTGTTGCTTTTAGTCCAGGTGAGTATTTTGAGATGATCAATGTCAATAGCACAATTTCTGGCTATGAAAAACTGGTATATGTTACTGCTTCAAATCTTGAAACCCCTAACCTTACAAAATTAGTTTCAGGGATATCATCAGACTATTTAACTCATTACAAACCATCCGAAAAAGGAATACACGGTTCTAGAGCTTTATGGAAAACTACAGAGGGTGTTGCTGGATATTGGGAATAGTTTAAAGATTTCTTAAAAGAGGTGGAATAAGAAATTTGGTTTCATAGGATTCATATTTCCATTTCCTTTTTTTTGTCATTGTAATGTTTGCAAAAAGATAATTTATTTTTGAGCTTATTTTAGGATGTTTTCAAAATAGGAAGCATCTTATTATTAGGTTCATAATTCCGAAATCGTTTTAGTCAAATTAGTTTTAAAATATAGGTATCGAGTTGTTTAAGTCGTAAATTTGTGCCTTGATAATGAGTATGGAAAATAACATAAAAAAAATAGCAGTTTTAACTTCTGGAGGAGATGCTCCAGGGATGAATGCTGCCATCAGATCGGTAGTTAGGTCTTGTGCGTTTTACAATATAGAATGCGTTGGAATCTACAGAGGCTACCAAGGAATGATTGAAGGAGATTTTAAGCAAATGGATGCTCGTAGTGTTGGAAACATCATCAATAAAGGAGGGACTATTTTAAAGTCGGCAAGATCAGCAGAATTTAGAACTAAAGAAGGGCGTTTAAAAGCATTTCATCAATTAAAAATGGAGGATGTTGATGGTATTGTAGTGATTGGTGGTGATGGTAGTTTTACTGGTGCAATGATTTTTAATGAAGAATATAACATTCCAGTAATCGGGATTCCAGGAACGATTGATAATGATATTTACGGAACAAATTATACTTTAGGCTTCGACACTGCATTGAACACAGTTGTTGAGGTGATTGATAAAATTAGAGATACAGCAAGTTCACATAATAGACTCTTTTTTGTTGAAGTGATGGGGCGTGATGTTGGTCATATTGCATTGAATGCAGGCGTAGGCGCAGGAGCAGAAGAAATATTGATTCCTGAAGAAAATTTAGGGGTAGATCGTTTAATTGATTCATTGAGAAAAAGTAAGAAGTCAGGTAAATCATCAAGTATTGTTGTAATTGCCGAAGGTGATAAGACAGGAAAGAATGTTTTTGAATTAGCAGAATATGTAGAAGAAAATTTCCCTTTTTATGAAGTGCGTGTTTCTGTTTTAGGTCACATGCAACGTGGAGGTTCACCATCTTGTTTTGATCGTGTATTGGCGAGTAGAATGGGAGTGAAGGCTGTTGAAACTTTATTAGATGGGAAATCAAATTTAATGGTTGGAGTTACAGATAATAAAATGATTTTAACCGAATTGGATAAAGCCATAAAAGGTAAATCAAAAATTAATAAAGAATTATTAAGAGTGTCAGATATAATGACCATATAAAAGAAAAGTAAAATAAAGAATTATGACAAAAATAGGAATTAACGGATTTGGTAGAATAGGAAGATTAGCATTTAGAGTAGCTGTTTCTAAACCAGATGTTGAGGTAGTAGGTATAAATGATTTATTAGATGTTGAGCATTTAGCATATTTATTAAAATACGATTCAGTTCATGGTCAGTTTAACGGAACCATTGAAGTTGCAAACGGAAAATTAATTGTCAACGGAAAAGAAATTAGAGTAACTGCTGAACGTAATCCAGAAGATTTAAAATGGGATGCTGTAAACACTGATGTTGTTTTAGACTGTACAGGTATTTTTACCAACTTAGAAGGAGCTGGGAAACATATTGCTGCAGGAGCTAAAAAAGTAGCAATTTCTGCACCCTCTACTGATGCACCAATGTTTGTAATGGGTGTAAACCATAAAAAAATTACGGCTGATGATAAAATTGTATCAAATGCATCTTGTACTACAAACTGTTTAGCACCAGTTGCTAAAGTGTTAAATGATAACTTTGGTATTGTTGAAGGATTAATGACAACCGTGCATGCTGCAACTGCAACACAATTTACAGTTGATGGACCCTCTAGAAAAGATTATCGTTTAGGACGTTCTTCATTAAACAATATTGTACCTGCATCTACAGGAGCTGCAAAAGCAGTTGGAAAAGTGATTCCTGAATTGAATGGTAAATTAACCGGTATGGCGTTTAGAGTGCCAACGGTTGATGTTTCTGTAGTAGATTTAACTTGTAGATTAGAAAAAGGAGCTTCTTTTGACGAAGTAAAAGCGGCAATGAAGCATGCGTCTGAAAATGAATTAAAAGGCGTATTAGGATATACTGATGAAGGTGTAGTATCTCAAGATTTTGTTTCAGAACCTAGAACATCTGTTTTTGATGCAAACGCTTCTATCGGATTAAATGACAATTTTGTAAAAATTGTTACCTGGTACGATAACGAATTTGGTTACTCAACTAAATTGGTTGAATTAGCACAATACATAGACGCACTATAATCTTAAAAAAAGCAACAAGATGATTTTAATAGCTGACGGAGGTTCTACTAAGTGTGATTGGATTTTATTGGATCTCAATGGAGAAGTTGCTCTAAAAACAAGGACACAAGGATTGAATCCTGCAGTTGTTAAAGGTGAACTCTTGATTGAACGTTTGCAAGCCAATGATGAGCTTATGCAAATAGTAGATGAAGTAACAAAAATATTTTTCTATGGGGCTGGATGTGGAACAGAAAAGCCAAATTTAGGCCTAAAGAAAATTTTTGAAGCAATTTTTAAAAATGCTGTGGTAGAAGTTAAAGAAGATACTTATGCTGCAACCTATGCTGTAACTTCTAAACCCGGAATAGTTTGTATTTTAGGAACAGGTTCTAACAGTAGCTATTTTGATGGTAAAGAAGTACATACAACAATTCCTTCTTTGGGCTATATCTTAATGGATGAGGCAAGTGGTAATTATTTTGGCAAGAAGTTAATAAGAGATTATTATTACAAAAAAATGCCTAAAGATTTAAGTAAAGAATTTGAGCAAAAATTTGACTTAAGTGCCGATAGCATTAAAGAGAATATTTATAAGAAAGATAATCCAAATGTGTATTTAGCTAATTTTGCTGAGTTTATGTTTAGGGCAGAGCGCAACGATTATTTTTATAGCGTGCTTAAAAAAGGGATGAAAGATTTCTTTAAAAATAGGATTAAGCCGTATGATAACTATCAAGAGATACCAGTTCATTTTGTAGGTTCAATTGCTTTTTTCTCTTCGGATATTATAAATAAAGTAGCAAGAAAATATGGTGTTACAATTGGTAATATTGTAAGAAGACCTATTGACGGTCTAATAGAATATCACCGTAAACAATTAGAGGTAGTCAAGTAATCTTTCTAAAGCCATTCCGCGAGAACCTTTTATTAGAATTGTGGAATTATCAAAACCTTTAGAATTTATAGATTGAATAAAATCAGAGAAGCGTTCAAATTTGAGCGCTTTTTTTGTGTTTGTTTTTGAAAAATTTTCACCAATTAAATAAACTTGTTTACCATTAAGTGATTCTGATAATTTAGCAATATGTTGATGTTCTTCTGCCGCAATTTCACCTAATTCAAACATATCACCCAAAACCAAAATTTTATTTTTATCATTTAGGTTGTCAAAACTTTTTAGCGCTACTTGCATACTACTTGGGTTGGCATTATAAGCGTCTAAAATTATTTTACAGCTTTCTTTTTGTATGATCTGCGACCTGTTATTGGTAGGAGTGTAGTTTTCTATTGCCTCTTTAATATCAGTTGTTGAAATCTCAAAATAGTTGCCGATAGAAATTGCTGCTGCAATATTGGTGTAGTTATAGCCTCCAGTCAATTGACTTTTAATTTCTAAATTTTTATAGGATAAACTTACAAACGGATTCGTATTTAAATCAACCAAAGAATCATTAAAAGGAATAGAATGAATTCCTTCCGATTGTTTTAATTGTAACTCATCATCAGGATTGATAAAAACTTTACCGTTGGTATTTCGTAAATAATCTAACAATTCTGACTTTCCTTTTATCACACCTTCAATAGACCCAAAGCCTTCAATATGTGCTTTACCAAAATTGGTAATATACCCAAAGTTAGGTTTTGCAATATTGCATAAAAACTCAATTTCTTTTAAGTGATTGGCACCCATTTCTACAACCCCAAATTCTGTAGTTGTATCCATCGATAATAAAGTTAAAGGAACTCCAATATGATTATTGAGATTTCCTTTTGTAGCAATTGTCTTGTATTTTTTTGATAATACTACATTGATTAATTCTTTAGTAGTTGTTTTTCCATTACTGCCAGTAAGTGACAAAATAGGGATGCCTAATACCTGACGATGATAAGTTGCTAAGTTTTGTAAACAGGTGAGTACATTATCAACCAGAATGATATTTTTGTTTGTTTGGTATTTAGCTTCATCAACAATAGCATATTTGGCTCCCTTTTTTAAAGCTTCTTCAGCAAAGAGATTACCATTAAAGTTATCGCCTTTTAAAGCAAAGAAAATGGTGTGTTTTCTAATCGAACGTGTATCTGTATCAACCAGACAATGGTTGGAATAAAGTTGATAAATCTCTTGAATAGTCATTGTATAAAAATAAAAAACCTCGTTTTATAAAACGAGGTTTTTACTGTAAATATTTTTAAGAATTATTTTGGTAATTCTGGTGTTCTCGTTCTTCTTTTAGGAGTCATAGGTCCTAACTTGTCAGTAGCACATCTGAATCCGATATAGCTCTCGGCCATATATTGTGGCAAGTGCCTTCTTTGTGCAGGGTCTAACCAAAATTCTCTATCTGCCCAAGAACCTCCTTTATAAACTCTAGCCTCATCACTAATCATAGTAGATCTAATTTCTTTATCATACTCTTGAATTCGTAATCCGCTTTCGCCAATATTGTTAGGTGTAATCGGAGAGTTGTACATACGAGGTTTTGTTGTTAGCTCTTCCTCATCCTCTTCATACATTTTTGTTGAAGCTAAATCACCATCACGTGAATCAATATTATATGCTTTCTCATAGTTGTTTCGCATATATGCATCATCTTTAGTGATAGGAATATATTTAATACTTCCTGGTAAATCGCTTACGCCAATTTTTCCGTTAGCTAATGTATCATATTCAACATTGTTAAAATCTACAACCACAACTTTACCTTCAGCATCAATCATTGGTTTAGTAAATACATTACCTCTATAATAGTTAAAGTCATTTGCTTCGGTATCAATAATTGGTCTATACACATCAGAAACCCATTCTGCAACATTACCAGACATATCGTACAGGCCATATGCATTTGGATTGTATGATCTAATAGGCATAGTAATATCTCCACCATCACTACTCCATCCAGCAACACCACTATAATCTCCTTGACCTTGTTTGAAGTTAGCTAATTGATCACCTTTAAAACGTCTCGAATTGTTACGTGTATATTTGCTGTTCCAAGCATATTTCTTACGTCCTCTAATATTATTAAATTCTCTATTTTCAACATCAGCTTTGGCTGCATATTCCCATTCTGCCTCTGAGGGTAATCTAAAACCTGTTGGCAATACACCATCAGATATTTTTACACGATCCATTTCGCCCTCTCTATTATAATTATATACAGCAGTATCGCCTTCAAATAATAAGCTAGGATTTTCTAGATATACTTTTGTGTCAAAATAGTTTTGACTATTCATTTGTAATGAATCATTTGTATATGGATTTACCAGAATACCTTTATCAACTAGTGTTTTTTCAGCAACAAAGTTGGTTCTCCATTCGCAATATTTAGTTGCTTGTATCCAACTAACTCCAACAACTGGATAATCAGAATATGATGGGTGACGTAAATAATTTTCAGTCAATAATTCATTGGCACCTAAAGTATGTCTCCATACTAATGTGTCTGGTAAAGCACTTTTGTAAATATGTTTGTTTTGCTCGTCTCCGTTAGGGAAAACTTTTTCAAGCCACTCTAAGTATAATAAATATTCTGAATTAGTAACTTCTACTTCATCCATATAAAATGAACGAACTTGCATTTGCACAGGTGTTGTATTCCAATCAAATAAAACATCGTCTTGAACATGACCCATAGTAAATGTACCACCTTCAATCAAAACCATTCCTGGAGGAACTTCTTGTCCTTTATAATTACTGCCGTCAGAAAATCCAGCTTCTCTTTTGTCTTTAGAGCTCCACCCTGTTAAAGAGGTGCTATTGTCATTTCCTCTATTATGGCAGCTTATAGTTAATATTGCTAATAAAGCAATTAAAAGATAGTTTATTTTATTCATACCAAGTTTCATAGTCCTTATCTACTTTAGGGTTTCATTAGTGCGCAAGATACACCAATTAATATTTTTTACAAGTTTTTTTAATAAATGTATTTGCGCTTTTGTTTTACTATAACGATTGTTTTTTATTATTATTATGTGTAATGTTGCAAAGCATTAAAATAACTAATAAATTTATGCGTTTAGTAGTGTGATATGAATAGACTAAAGTACATCCTTTTTGCAGTAATTTTTTCATCGATTATAACTAATGCTCAAAATGCTGAAACAAAGAAAATAAATTTAAAGTGGAATGAGTCTTCAGTTTTTACTAGTAGGAATAATCAGCTTTCAATTCCGACTATTGAGAACCAATTTTTAAATGATAATCAAAACCCAAGTTATTCTGAATCTTGGGCTGTTGCAAATGGACTCTCTGTTAAATCTCATAAGTTAACAAATGTTCAATATCAAGTTTTATCTGCTGATGTTGCTAATCAACTTAACTTAGAAAATGTTCCAACAACTTTAATAAGTAGTGTCGAGGTTGCAAAATCAAGAAATAAATCTGAAATGGTTTTGGTAATGACACCTTTAATAAAGGAAGGAACCTTGGTAAAAAAAATCACTTCATTTACTTTAGAATATGAACTGCAAAGTGCAATATCGAGTAGAGGCTCAACAACTAATAGAGCGTACAATTCTGTTTTGTCATCTGGTAATTGGTATAAATTTGCTGTAGACACGACTGGTGTTTTTAGATTAAGCCGTTCTTTTTTGCAAAGCTTAGGGATGGACGTAAACAATGTAAATCCGAAAAATATTAAAATTTATGGAAATGGCGGAGCAATGCTTCCTCAATTAAACAGTGATTTTAGATATGATGATTTAGAAGAAAACGCCATTTTTGTAAGTGGTGAAGATGATGGTAACTTTGATAACAATGATTATATTTTGTTTTATGCTAAGGGGCCTCATAAATGGAACTCTGTGCCAACTGCAAATACAGCACAACACCAATTTAATATATATTCTGATGAAGCTTTTTATTTTGTAACAGCAAGTGGAGATACTGGTAAAAGAATACAAGATGACACACCTATAATTGGTTCACCTTCTCAACAAATTACTAATTATAACGATTACACTTTTCACGAAAAGGATGAGGTAAATATATTGTTTGTTGGTCAACAATGGTTTGGCGAAGATTTTTCTTATGAAGATACACAAACATTTACGATTCCTTTCGAAAATATAGACAACACTCAGGATATTAGTATTAGAGTTCGAGCCGTTGCAGAGTCATTTTCAACATCGAATATGAGTGTTACAGTGAATGGACAAGAGGTAGTGGGTTTAAATTTTCCGGCTTTAACATTGGGCAGTTTAATTCATGCATTTGCAAGAGAAGGTGCAGGAACTATTCCGTTGACAGGAGATTCTGTGACAGTAGTCATTAGCTATAATAATAATGGAAATCCATCAGCAAAAGCACATTTAGATTTTATTGAAGTAATAGGAAAAAAGAAATTAATCAATACCGATTTGCAATTTGGATTTCGAAACTTTGATGTAGCAAATGCTACAGGTATTTCGCAATATCAAATTCAGAATGCTACAGAGGTTTGGGATGTGACAGATTATACTTCGCCTGTTCGGATTACCAACCAATCAGAATCGGGAAATTTTGAATTCAATGCGAATGCAGGTAGCTTAAAAGAATATGTAAGCTTAAACGATGCTAATTATTTTGAACCAAATACAATTCAAGATAGAATAGTGAGCAATCAAAATTTACATGCCATAGAAGATGTTGATTATGTTGTCGTAACTCGTGATTATTTAATGGGTGAAGTTGAGCGCTTAGCCGATTTTCATCGTCAACGAGGTTTGACAGTTGAGGTTGTTGATATCAATCAAATTTACAATGAATTTTCTTCAGGCAGTCCTGATTTAACAGCAATTAGAGATTTTACTAAGTATCTGTATGACAATGCTACATCACCAGATAAGAGAATAAAATACTTGTGCTTGTTTGGTGATGCTTCGTATGATTATAAAGATAGGATTACGGGTAACAATAATGTTGTCCCTGTATTTTTAGCTTTCGAAAGTTTTAATCTTGCCACGTCTTATATGACTGATGATTATTATGGGATGATGGACCCAAACGAAGGTTTGTTGTCATCAACCGATAAACAAGATGTAGCTACAGGTAGAATTCCGATTACTACAACTTTACAAGCATCACAAGCCATAGACAAAATAATCAATTACAACGGAACCAACTCTTTTGGTGATTGGCGAAATCTAGTAACTGTTGTTGCTGATGATTTAGATGTAGCAACAGAAGCTATTTTACAATCTAGTATGGAGCGTATTGCAGACTCTATAAATGATAGAAAACCACTTTTAAATGTCAAGAAAATTTATGCTGATGCGTATGTACAAGAAACAACTGCAGGTGGTGAGCGCTACCCAGATGTGTATGATGACATAGAACGAACTTTAGAAAAAGGAACTTTATTATTAAACTATTTCGGACATGGAGGTGAAGATGGATGGGCATCAGAAAGAATATTAGATATTCCTTTAGTTGGTGCTTTAAATAACTACAATGAAATTCCGCTAATAATTACCATTACCTGTGAGTTTTCTAGATTTGATAACCCATTGCGTATTTCTGGTGGAGAAGTGTTGGTTTGGAATGAGGGTGGAGGTTCTATTTCATTAATTACAACAACACGCGAAATTTATATCAATGTAGGTCGTGTTTTTAATGAACGATTAATGAAAGTTTTATTAAAGTTTGATGATAATGATTTAACAATTTCTGAATCGTTAATGGAAGTCAAAAATCAATTTTCAACATCACAAAGGCTATTTGTTTATTACTTAGGCGATCCTGCCATGAATTTAGCTGTACCTAAAGCAGATATTAGATTAACAAGAATGAATGGGGTTGATATCACACAGTCAACAGATACTATTAAAGCATTATCTCATATTACTTTCGACGGAATTGTAACGACACCAACGGGGGAGTTGTTGACAGATTATAACGGAGAATTATCTACCATCGTTTTCGATAAGCCGTTGAATAAAACAACCTTGAATAATGATAATCATGGAATTTACATGGAGTTCGATGCTTTAGAAAGTAAAATATTTAGAGGATTGGCGTCTGTAGAAAATGGTCAATTCACTTTTGATTTTATAGCTCCCCGTGATTTGCGAATTGCGTATGGAGAAGGAAAGATAAGCTTTTATTCTGATGACAATGTGGTAGATAAAGCGGGCTATAATTTTGATATCATTATAGGTGGTATTAATGAAAATGCACCAGAAGACAATCAAGGGCCACAAATTCAATTGTATATGAATGATGAAACATTTGTAGATGGTGGTAATACAAATGCTTCTCCATTTTTGTTGGCAGTGTTAGAAGATGAAAATGGAATTAATACATCTATCACAGCGGTAGATCATGATATAGTTGCTATTTTGGATGGCGATGCAGGGAATCCATATATCTTAAACGATTTTTATCAAACTGAATTAAATGACTATACCAAAGGGTCGGCAAAGTTCCCATTTAGGAATTTAAAAGCTGGTTTGCATACCGTAGAATTATGTGCTTGGGATACATACAATAATGTGTCTTGTGCTACGTTATCATTTGTGGTTGTCAATGACTCTGAAATGGTTTTGGATAATGTGTTAAATTATCCGAACCCGTTTGTAAATTATACAGAGTTTTGGTTTAACCACAATAAACCAAATGAATCTTTAGAAGTTCAAGTTCAAATCTTTACTGTTTCGGGTAAATTGGTAAAAACAATTAATGAAACAGTGCAATCAACTGGAAATCTTTCACGCTCAGTAACTTGGGATGGGTTGGATGATTTTGGAGATAAAATAGGAAAAGGAGTTTATGTATATAAACTAAATGTAAGAAGTGTTTTATCAGATGTTAAGGCAGAAAAGTATGAGAAATTAGTTATACTTCAATAAAAAAAGTAGATATTTGTTCACCTAATAAAATAATCAATGAAAAAAATAGTAATTGCAATCGTTGCAATCTTATTCGTAATACCGTCAATTAAAGCACAAGACGAGCCAAATCCAATCACAACAGCAGCCCCCTTTTTATTAATTACACCTGATGCACGCGCAGGAGGTATGGGAGATGTTGGTGTAGCCACATCACCAGATGCAAATTCATTACATCATAATCCTGCTCAATTTTCTTTTATGAATAGCCAATATAAAGTTGGTGTTATTTATACGCCTTGGTTAAGAGAATTGACCAACGATATATTTTTAGGAGGATTTACGGTGGCTAATAGAATTAATGATCGTAGTGCTTGGGCAGCGAGCCTAAAATATTTTAACTTGGGTGAAATTGAATTGACTGATGGAAGTGGTTTTCCGATTGGTACAGAAAAATTAAATGAGTTTTCTTTGGATGGATCTTATTCGCTTAAACTAAGTGATTTTTTCGGGATGGGTGTAGCCATGAGTTATATTAGATCAGATTTAGGAATTAAATCTGCAGATGCTACTATAAATCCAGTAAATACATTTACGGTAGGTGTATCTGGTTATTTTCAAACAGATGAGCAAAATTATGGCAGCTTTAACGGGCGTTGGAGAGGTGGATTTAATATTGCTAACATTGGTCCTAAAGTAACATATACAGATGGAGGGACTGAAAATTTTGTACCAACCAATTTAAAATTAGGTGGTGGGTTTGATTTTGTATTAGATGACTATAACAGAATTAATACGACTTTAGAATTTACCAAATTGTTAGTACCTACTCCTCCAATAAGAGATGAAGAAGGTAACATAATCGAAGGTAAAGATGATAATGTAGGTTTCGCCAAAGGGATGTTTCAATCATTTGGTGATGCTCCAGATGGATTTAGCGAAGAGCTTGCTGAAGTAACTTGGGCATTGGGAGTAGAATATATGTACAACAATGCTTTTGCACTACGAACTGGTTTCTTTCACGAAAGTGATTTAAAAGGAGCAAGACAATTTTTTACTATTGGTGCAGGGTTTAGATTTAAATCTACAGAGTTAGATGTGTCATACCTATTCAATGCTTCTGATGTTAACAATCCGCTTGAAAACACATTGCGCTTCTCATTAGCCTTTAATTTTGGTGATGTTTATGAAGATTATTAATAGCTAAAATACTCTATGAAGAAACTTGAAATTAAAACACCAATAACCATTTATGATTCGGTAAGTGAATTACCGGATGATGTTAAGGTGTTGATGGATGAGGCTGTAAAAATTCGTAAATCAGCGTATGCACCTTATTCTAAATTTCATGTAGGAGCCGCATTATTATTAGAAAATGGTGAAGTTATTACAGGTAATAATCAAGAAAATGCTGCATACCCTTCGGGGATGTGTGCAGAGCGTGTAGCTGTTTGGCAAGCCGGATCTAGATTTCCCAATGTAAAAATTAAGAATATTGCTATTACTGCGAGTTCTAAAGAAAATCCTGTCACAAAACCAGTAGCTCCTTGTGGGGCATGTCGCCAATCTTTATCAGAATATGAGGTAAAGCAAGAAGAAGATATTGCAATTTATTTTATGGGAGAAACAGGGCAAATTATCAAAACAGATTCACTTCACGATTTACTTCCTTTAGCTTTTGACAAGTCTTTTTTGTAAAAAAATAGCTTTACACATCTGTAAATTAACATCTTAAATCATTAGTGTCCGATAAAGATACAAAAATAATTAAAAGCACCTCACAAGGTCAATAAAACTTAGCCAAAGTTTCAGTTTTCTCAATAGCATGGTGTGTTACCAAAAATATCTAATT
>JAQRMW010000102.1 GCA_028599075.1 Urechidicola sp.
TTCAAGGAGTATTTACAAAATCACAATTATAAAGATTTTAATGTACACTTGAAATCAGAAACAAATCCTACTGAAGAAAAGATAAATATCCTCACACAATCAGAAATTAAAGAACTTTTTGAAGCCACAGAAATCAGTCATAAATCACAGCGATTTAGATTAAGAGATAAAGCAATCTTAACAATACTCTACAGTTGCGGACTTCGCAGAAATGAAGCAGTACATTTAGATATTAGCGATATACTTTTTGACAAAGAAAGAATTTATGTACGAAAAGGCAAGAATTACAAAGAGCGTTTTGTTCCAATAAATCGTAAAAATGCAGAAATATTAGAAGATTATATTTATGAATCTCGACCAGAATTTTATCACTCAAAAAATGATGAAGCATTATTTATAAATCAACAAGGAACACGATTACAAGGAATGAGTTTTGCCAACAGATTAAAAGAAATAGTAATTGCAACCAACAATAAAAACATAGAAGAAAAAAACATCACACCTCATATTTTACGACATAGCATAGCAACTCATTTATTGCAAAAAGAAGTTCCGTTAGAAAGCATTAAAACCTTTTTAGGTCATAGTTCTTTGGAATCTACTCAAATCTATACACACTTACTTAAAACACTTGAAAATGGTCGAGAGGCTCGACACCCAAACAATAAAAACTATGAAGAATTATAATGATTATTTAGAAAAGTTAAATTACAGTAAATCAACTGTAAAATCTTATACAAGTGAACAACAAAAGTTTGTAAAATGGTGCTATCGAAATCATATAACAGTCAACGAAATAGATTATAAAAAATGTTTGAAATACATCAAATATTTAACGAGAAAAGGTGTCAGCAAAAGAACTGTAAATCACAAATTAAGAACTGTAAAAATATATTTCAATTACTTGATTAGTGAATCTTGTAGAAGTGATAATCCAATAGAAAACACGATTATAAAAGGAGAAAAAAGAATCATCAATTATAATTTATTAAATGCAGATGAATTAGAAGATCTATATTATAGTTTTGAAACTGACAATTATCAAGAAGAATATCATAAATACACAGCGAAAAGAAGTAAAGTAATTATTGGATTAATGGTGTATCAAGGTTTGAATACAACAGATTTAGGTAACTTAAAAATAGAACATTTACAATTAAACAAAGGAAAAATCTATGTTCCAAGTACTAAAAGAAGTAACGCAAGAACATTAGAATTAAAATCGTGGCAAATAATGGAACTTATTGAATATCAAAATGAAGTAAGACCAACGATACAAAAACGATTAGAAAATTATAGCGAACAACTTTTTACAACGAATACAAGATTTAATGTAATGACCTATCAAATCACTAAAAAACTGAAAAAGATAAATCATAAAATCAAGAATCCAAAGCAAATAAGAGCATCAGTAATTACAAACTGGTTAGGTCAATACAACTTACGAAAAACGCAATACCTTACAGGACATCGTTATATAAGTTCAACAGAAAAGTATTTACAAGATGATTTAGAAAACCTACACGAAATAGTAAATAACTTTCATCCAATAAGTTAACCTTAAAAATCAGTATCATAAATTGGGTGTCGCAAATTGCGACACCCAATTTTAAAAATGTTAAATTTACGCCGAAATAGCAACTAAAAAATGAGTGAAAAAATAACAATTCCAGACGAAGTAATAATCAATAAAATATACGTTATACGAGGACAAAAAGTAATGTTAGATAGAGATTTAGCAGAACTTTATAATGTTGAAACAAGACGATTAAAAGAACAAGTTAGACGAAATATTAGTCGTTTTCCTGAAGAATTTATGTTTGAACTTACCAAAGAAGAATTGGAAGAATGGAGAACACAATACGCTTCTTCTAATCGTGATGTTATGGGAATTAGAATTGTGCCTTTTGTATTTACAGAACACGGAATCTTAATGTTATCAAGTGTTTTAAGTAGCGAAAAGGCTGTTCAAATGAATATTCAAATCATAAAAACATTTGTTCAATTACGAAGAATAGCAAATAATTATGAAGAAATAATGGATAAAATCCAGCAAATTGAATCTCAAACAAATGAACAATTTAGCGAGATTTACGAAGTTCTTCAAAATCTATTATCTAAACCAGAAGAAAAACCAAGAACTAAAATAGGTTACAAAAAAGAAAGAGAATAGAATAAAATCCCCACAAAACAAAACCCAGTTTTTTCGTTCCTCAAAATCCTCTGTTTTTTGTTTTGTTCCGCTTGCCAACGCTAAATGTAATTTTTGTCTTCCTACGCTCACACAACACATTATTTTTTACAATAGAATCTAATATTAAAAGATGTTTATTGATAAAAAAATAAAGAGTTGTTGCCAATGCTCACGCCAAAAATTACCCAAAGCAAAGTTACATAATAGAAGTTATAATAGCAAAATGCCTTTAAAAGGTACGCTTCGCTAAGCTAATTTATTTTGTAGTTATAACTGCTATTATGTAAAATTGCCGACATCACAACCGCACAAATCCGAACTAAAAAAGAAACTTCAGAACTCACGAGCTGAACGCACTATCGTTTGTCTCATTCCAATAATAGTTGAAAATCCAACGCTTCTCCAACCTCTTTTTCAACTATTATCAGAACGTTTTACAGCTGATAAAAACGTTTTGAAAAGCAACGGAACAGAGGTTGATGGAGCTGATGGAGTTCCGTTGGTTTTTAAAATGGAACAACTGAAAGGCGTTAGTCTTCACAATCTTTTACAATCAAACCTTTAAATATCAATCGAAGTTCCGAACCGAGCGTCGGCAGAAAGGCGTGAAACGGAAGTATTTTACATAATTTACATTATAACTTACACCAGCAACAATCATCAAATTAATAGCTAAATATTGTTTTAATTACGAATCATCCACTGGATAATCCATACTTAAAAGTGTATTATAATGCCAATTATGTAACATATCGTGGCAAAGGAAGCAAGTAAAAGACAGAGGTTTTTGAGGCACGAAAATACTGGCTTTTACTTGCGTGGACTTTGTTAAAATAATGTATATTTATGGACGGAAAGATGATGTAGAAAGGACGTTCTTATGAAAAAATTTTGGAAGATAACCGCTCAAAAATGGGCTATTGCTGAAAAAAACGCGTAAAGTTATATCCCTTTGGTATGAAACACGTTGGTTATAATAGTGTAATTGCCTCTACCAACCCCGCCTTAAGAAATAAATATAATGGTAAAGAATTTGAAGAAAGTATTGGATTGAATTTGTATGAAATGG
>JAQRMW010000103.1 GCA_028599075.1 Urechidicola sp.
TTGTTTAGGGTTTGATAGACTTTTGTCAAATGACATACAGCCCTGAAGAAATATGGATAGTAATAATAATAGACATAGGTTTTTTTGATTCATAATTGTATTTCAAATGTGTGCTAACGGTCTAGTATAAGAATAGTAGCGGGTTGAAACGCACTGACTTTTCGGTTAAACACAGACTTTTTTATATTTGCTTACTTTCGGTTTAGCGATAAAACCGCTATTATTTTTATACATTGTTGTAAGCTGGCTTTATTTCCGCAAACTTGCTAGCGTTGGCGAGAAAGCTCTTTTAAATTTGTGAGGTACGAGCAAACTTTAAATGTGCTTGAGCTTGCGTTGGCTTTACTCCAAATGTTTTTTCAAAATAGCTTCTTTCAATTTTGGTATTTCAGCTATTTTCTTTTCTAACTTATCAATTTTAGCTTCTAACTTTTTAATTTCCGCTACTATTTTTTTTTGTTCTTTTATTGGTGGTAAAGGAATTTTAAATTCTTCTAATTGTAGTTTTGTAATAGATTCCCTAGAAGTTCCACCGTCTCCAATTTCTAATAATTTTTCTTTAATTGAAGAACTGACTAAAGTCGTTTGCACATATTTCGGCAATGCTTTTTCATTTGTTCTAATAATCGAAACGTGCTGATTTACTCTTGCTGGTAAATATTTGTCTTCAACTATGCAACATCTTGCAATAGAAGCACCAGTGATATTAAATAGAATATCGTTTTTCTCAATAGTAACGTTATTTAATTTTTTAGCTTGTTCGTTATTTATAAAAGCTAAACCTTTTTCTACAAAACCGTGGTCATAAATATTCTGACTTCTTATTAAACTAATTCCGCTACTTTGGTAAGAGCCTTTACCACCTCTTGGAGTAGAACCGCTACCAATTTTTGAAGTTATATTTTCTAGTTTTGTTAGTTTACCTGTTGAATTAGAAATTGTTTCACTAATATCATCTCGTAACTTCTCTATACTTTCAATTGCTTTTTCTTTTTTCTGTTCTAGTTTATCTATTTCAGAAATTATCTTTTTTTGAATGTCTTTTGGTGGTAGTGGAATTTTAATTTCTTTTAAGTTCCCTTGATTAAGTTTAGGAACATTTGAACCTGTAATGTAAAATGAAAGGTCAAATTTATTTAAGATTTCTATAATGAATTTATCTAAAACTATATCTCTTTTAGGTTTCAAAACGTGAGCGTGATTATTAACCCAATATTTTCCTTCTACAGGGAAGGAAGAGTTTTCGTTAGCTCCCCATTTAGCCCCATCTTCTCCAATTAAAATTAATTTTTCGTTAAAAATATATTTATCTATGTAATCAATTATTCCTGTTGCTCCATAGTATGGGTAATCACCTAAAACCCTATCTCTTTTACTTACAGGAACTCTTCTTTCATCTAAAACATCTACAACATCCCCTAATTTGGCAATATTCCATTTAGTTTTAATTTTTACTTTTTTTTTAGTTGAAAGTGAAATGTTTTTTTCAAAATCAATTCTATCAAATGTTAACATATCAACCAAGTTTTGATAAGTCACATTATCTTTTAAATTGTCTTCTATTTCTAAATCAAAGTTTCCTTTAAAAGCATTGTAAATATATGTACTTGCTTTTTCAGGGTTTTCAAAGGTAGTCGCATCATACAATTGTGTACAATCATCTATTGTCTTGCTACGTTGTATTGGGTGAATACCTTCACTTCCTCTACGATTACTGAATTCGTAACCTAAAAATGCTTTTTCTTTGTTTTTTTCGCCTGTTTTTATTAAAACTACTTTTTGTTTAAGTGTAATAATAAAATAAAGCAATTTGTCTTGTTCTAAATCTAAAATATTAATCCATTTTTCTTGCTCATTTTTAGCTTTTACTTTTTTGTTGTACTCTTGGTATATCTCATGATTTTTAATTGTATCGTTTGGTGATTTTTGTAGTAGGGTTTTATAATCATCAATTGAAATATTCTCCCAAACGTGAGCAATATATTTTTCTAATGGGTTTTCTATTCCATTAATTGTAACGTCCAGTAGATTGGTAAATAGTTTCTTTACGGCTTCCTCAATATTAAAAGCATCTGCATTATTTCTACGTTTTAAAAATAAGGTAACAGTATTGGTTCCTGTTGCCATAAAGGTATTTGAACCCATTTCGGTAATGGCTAAAACATCAAAGTATTTTAGAATTATTTCTCTTGTCTGTGTATAAATTCCAGTATTACTTAAAATACTACTTGGTAAAATAATTCCCGCAACTCCGCCATCTTTTAAAAGTTGCTTGGTTCTTTCAATAAATAAACATTCTATCTCGCTACTTTGATCGGTCAATCTATCATATAAATCAAATGCTTTCTTTGATTTCTCTTCATTCATTTGACCTTTAAACGCAGATACAGAATAAGGTGGATTTGAAATGATAACATCAAATTGCTTATTGTCTTGTTTATAGGTTTTATCTGTTTGTTTAAGTAAATCTTTGAATTCTGTTGAAGTAGAAAAATCACCTAAACCATCTCCGTGAATTACTTTTGCTAAACCATCTCCGTGTAAATAACAACTTACTTTAGCTGTTTTTACTAAACGGTAATCTTTCTCTATACCATAAATATAATCTTCTGCCCAATCAAATTGTACCCTTTTAAAACCATCTAAAAGTTTTCTTGTATGCGGTTTGTATTTATCTAAATCAAGTTTGTCAATGTGTTTTTGTACTTCTTCCATTGACTCCGTAATGAAATGCCCACTTCCTGCTGCATAATCAATTATAGAAGGCAATAAATCTTTTTTATCTCCTTCAGCAATCTTTTTGTCAGTTATTTCTGGAAGAGGAAGACTTTTAATAATAAATCGAGCAATTGGAACAGGAGTAAAGAATTGTCCAGATTCTTGCTTTAAACCAGTAGTTAATAATAATTCAAAGAAATCACTTAAAAATTGTTGACGATAATTATACCTTATCTGATATACTTGTAATAATTCTACAACTTCTTTTACAACCTTTGCATTTTCTTTAAAAGAAGCATCATCAAAGACTTCTTTAATTGCAAATTCATTGTTCTTTTTAAGACGAATTTCAGTTAATATGTCCTTTATTTCATCTCTATAATTTTCTTGTACTTGTTGAAACCTTTTATCAAATTCATCATCATTAACATCTGTAACTTCTTTTTCTAAAAGTTCTTTCATTCCTCTTCTGTAAAGGTCTGTTAGTCTTTTTTGAAAAGAGATATGATTATCTTGCCCTTCAATCCATTGGAAATGGAGTTGTTCATCATCATCACGGTTTTCATCTACTATTTTACACAAAAATAAAGTGAATATTTTATTAAAAGCATTTGGTTTATCTGAAACAACATTGTGTCTCAAAATTTCTAAAAAGCGATTAAAAATATGGCTACTATCTTCTTGTTTTAATACTTTTAAATCATTCCTTGTTAATGCTTTACTTTTAAATTCATAAGGAGTTGTCCAATTTTCAAAAACTCCGTTTGATTTCGGTTGTTTGTTCCAACGTTCAAAGAAATCTTTAACATTTCCTGTTTGTCTGTAATCGTCTTCAATTTTTACAATCTCGTTTCTGTATTGAATTTCTTTTCCGTTCAATTCAGAAGCATAAAGCATAATTACATCCGCATCTTTATCTTGTTGAAAGTAAGTAAATAATTGACCTCCGTTTTTTTCTAAATTCTTAAATTCTTTGTCAAATTCTGTTCCCCAAGTTTTACATTCTACCATTAAATATGCAGAACCATTATCACGAGTTACTAAAATATCTAAACGGCCACTTGTTCCGTGTCCTGTTTTCCAAGTTTTTTCTAATGTAATATTTTGAGGTCTATATCCTTTTTCAAGTAATCTATTTACACATTCTAAAACCACCCAATTTTCGGCTTGTGAAAAGTTCTGTGTAGTTTTACTTTCGGCAGTTATTTTATTACCAAAATTGAAAAGTTCTTTTTCAAAATCTATTTCAATAGCGTAATTGCCATATTTTTTCTGAAATATTCCAGAAGTATTTTCTTTAGGTTTAAATCCTAATGCTTGTATGAGTTTTTTATGTTTCATAATAATTAGAATTTAATTTTTCCTTGCTTTGAGTTTATCTCTCTCAAATAATTTGTTTGACTTTCTGCAACAGTAAATACATTTTCAGAACAATTATGTTCATATGCTTCTTTTGCAAATTTGTCGGCAAAATAGAGGTCTTTTACTATTTCAAAGTCCATTTCAAAAAGCTTTGATAATTGCTCTAGTTTTGAGAATGAGAAGTTCTTTCGGTCATTTTCAATACCGCTAACTGCTGGAGTATTAATTTTTATTAAAGCTCCAAATTCGGTTTGACTCCAACCTTTTTTGTTACGCTCTGTCTTTATGAATTTGCCGAAACTTCCCATTTTACAGTATTACCTATTTCTATTTTATCTATTTTGGGTAAAGTTACTGTTTTTATTCGTATAAGCAATTTTTGTCAAATAGAAAAATCGAACTATTTTTTTATTGGGTGGCGGAGGGGAAGAGAAAGCTCTTTTTATTTTGTGAGGTACGAACAAAATGAAATGTGCTTGAACGTGCGGTGGCTCTTTTTTCAGCTTGCTTACAACGTGTTTGTGTAAGAAAAGTTGCGTCGTTTAAGAAATAAAGTTAGTAAATATTTACCAGAATTTTGTGTTTGCGAGGATTTTCGTGAGTAGGTTTTTACCAGCAATTTTTTTTACACGGTGTTGGCAACTGTTTATTTTCAGAGTTTTAATTTTATTATATAAAAAAACCACTCTTAATAAAGTGGTTCTAATTTTTCAACTAATAATTAAGTTAAAATTAGGTTCAAGATAGTTTAGGGAAATTTATATCTTTGTAAATTATTGAGAAACAATGAAGAACAAGTATATTTTCCGTTCCCGAATTTCTGAGAAGAAATTTAGACAAATTTTAAAG
>JAQRMW010000104.1 GCA_028599075.1 Urechidicola sp.
GTTTTGTAGTGTCCCTGGAGAAATTCCAAGTAATTCTCTAACTTCTGGAGATTTCATCCATTTTTTAGTTACTTGACCAGATTGCGTGTTGAGTAATTGTTTAATATCATCCAAGAGTTCAAGTTTGAAATCGTGAAGATCTTCGGTGGTAATAATTGTTGCTGACATAGTAAAACGATTTTGAATTGATTTAACTTTCGTTTTACAAAATTGTGTTGATTTATTGAGTTTTATTCAATAGTCACTCCCAAGGTGGGAGTTTTTTTATACTCATTACTAATGAGTTACATTAGTTTAGTTTGTGGTTTTGCTAATAATATTGATACCTCATTTCGCGGCAAAATTTATGATAGAATCAAAAATTTTGAATTCCCCACCTTGGGTTCAACTATGGAAAATTATTCATCGGATTCTTCGATACGTTTCAGTAAAGATTCTTTTAACTTATCTATAAACTTTGTGCTGTTTGATTTCCTAGATCTAATCTCTATGAATGTGTGATAATAATTACCCAAATCAATATTAAATATTTGTTCACATACTGCTGCCATTTCCTTTATGTCCGCTGTTCCACTATTAATTGTACCACTACTATGAAGTGCATAAATGAGTTCTATTAAATCGGTTTTACTTCCTGTCCAAAATAGTTTTGATGAAAGCATTGGGTTGGGAGAATTAATTGTTTCCATGCCGTTGTTATTTTCTAATTTGTCGATTTCTTTTTTTAAATGAATGATGAGCATATCGTATGCTAAAATTGTTGCAACTGAAGAATCGTGACTTGTAGAGAATTGTTTGTCTGTGAAAAAATGAAATGTGTCAGGGTAAAGCCGAATATCCGCTTTTCCTCTCATAAAATATTGTTCATCCAGTGTAGTTGCACCTCTACGATAATAATGGTAGAATTCAAGATTATCATTAAAATAGATTTGAAGTTTATCTATATGTTTGTTAAGGTATTTTGATTGAGATTTATTACTGCTTCTAGGTCTTTTACTTTCTATATTAAAAAGCTTCACATAATAAATAAGTTTACTGTAAACTTGTGGTTTTACGTTCTTAAAAAAATCAATTTCTATTGATGCTTTTTTGAAGTGTTGGTTAACAACCAAATCTCTTAGTTGCTCCAACACTTCTTTTGTTATTTTAATTCCAGATTCAGCCTTATGAAGTGTATCTTCAGTTTCAGATTCTAGCTTTTCAAGCTCGGTCTCTAATTTTTTTAATATTTCTTCATACTTTTTCAATTATTAAAATAAGTCTAGTTTAAACATACTGATGATTAGATATACATAGTTATAGAATATGCTATTATCAATACTCTTTTTAATTTATTCCATCTACTTTCATGATTGGGCGAATTTCAATTCTCCAATCACCATCTTCAAATCTTGGGTCTGATTTTGCTATTTCCGTAGCATCTGCTAAGTCCTTTGCTATAATATGGTAGTAGCCCGAAATCACCTCCTTAGTCTCATTAAATGGACCATCAACAAAATTTCCATTTTTGTAGGATAACATTGTGCCATCCATTTCTAAGGGTTGAGCAGCTTTCATTTTTCCTTCATTTACCATTTGTTTGATGAATCCACCTACTTTTTGAACGTGTTCTTGTTGTTGTTCTGGTGAGAAATCGGCTATTGGATTTCCTTCATTTCTAATAAATAACATAAATTCTTGCATAATTTTATTTTTTTAAATGATTATTTTTATTTCCATATTGTTAAAATCAAGGCGGAAGTTATCAGCATTGATAGTGTATGGAAAATATCTAAAATTAGTATTCCTAAAGGTAGTTTTGCAAATTTGTAATGAGGAACACTATCCGGTAAAGTAACTCCGAACCAAATTAGAGTTGCCAAACCGATTGCGGTAAATATATTGTCTGTACCTGTCCATAATAAGATGAAAGCCATCATAAAAGACATGAAAAAAGCTGTAATCAAAGCTAAAAGATGCGGTATCTTTCCCATAGCTTTTACTTCTTTAGGATTGGTTTTTAGTAGTTTCATCCATTTAGAGCCAAAAAGAAGAGGCGAGTACCACAAGAAACCAATAAATTGAATGATGAAAGCTGTAGCAATTACAGCTATATAATTGATTTGTTCCATGATGTTTAATTTATTCCTGTAACTTTTTTGATTTGACGAATTTCTATTTTCCATCCATCTTCTTCAAATCGCGGGTCTGATTTAGCTATTTTAATTGCTTCTGTCATATCCTTCGCCAAAATATGATAATAACCAGCTATAATTTTTTTGTCTTTGTTTAGTTGGGTTTCACTAAAAACACCTTTACTACTCGAAATGTTGATTCCTTCCATTTCTAAGGGTTGAGCATCTCTTAGTTTACCTGTCTTAGCTAAATTCTCAATATAAGCTCCTATTTTTTGAATATGTAATTGTTGCTTTTTTGATGATAAATCTGCAACCCTATCACCATCTGAATACACAAGAAACATAAATTCTTTTTGAGTATTAGTAACATTATTTGATTGAGCAATACAATTCAATGAGAATAACAAAACCATAAGGCTTAAAATAATTTTCTTCATAAATTTCCTAATTTAATTAATAGTTTATACCCTTATAACAATTGAGTTTTTTAATTAGGGACAACTTCTATTAATTTTTTTCTTAGTAAATTAGTATCTCGCTCATTCTTGGATAAGGAAATTGCTTTTTTCA
>JAQRMW010000105.1 GCA_028599075.1 Urechidicola sp.
AAGTGTGTACTTTTGTTCATATATCTGTTTTTGTTGTGAAAATTAAGATATATAAAAAAGAGGGAAATCCAACCATGGAAATCCCTCTTTTAAAAATGTTTATCGGACACTAATGAAAAAATATAATCACATGAGTAAAACTAAATCAATCCTGAATAAAAAATCTATCGATTTTCTTGAAAAATATCTAAACAACGCCTCTCCTACTGGCTACGAAAGTGAAGGTCAAAAAATTTGGATGAATTATCTAAAGCCTTATGTTGACACTTTTATTACTGATAATTACGGAACTGCTGTAGGAGTTATCAATCCTGATGCAAAATTTAAAGTTGTAATTGAAGGACATGCAGATGAAATTTCTTGGTATGTAAACTATATTACTGACAACGGTCTAATATATGTAATTAGAAACGGAGGAAGTGATCATCAAATTGCACCATCTAAACGTGTAAATATCCACACTAAAAAAGGAATTGTAAAAGGAATTTTTGGATGGCCTGCTATTCATACTAGACTTAAAGGAAAAGAAGAAACACCTAAACTTGATAATATCTTTATTGATGTTGGCTGCAAAACGAAAGAAGAAGTAGAAAAATTAGGTGTACATGTTGGATGCGTAATTACTTATCCTGACGAATTCTTTATCTTGAATAAAAATAATTTTGTTTGTAGAGCACTAGACAATAGAATGGGTGGTTTTATGATTGCTGAAGTTGCAAGATTACTTAAAGAAAATAAAAAGGAATTACCTTTTGGCTTATACATTACCAACTCAGTGCAGGAAGAAATTGGGTTACGCGGTGCTGAAATGATTACCCATACTATAAAACCTAATGTTGCAATTGTAACAGATGTTTGTCATGATACCACTACACCAATGATTGATAAAAAGAAAGAAGGTGAAACTAAAAGTGGTGATGGCCCTGTTATTTCTTATGCACCTGCAATACAAAATAATTTACGTGAATTAATTATTGAGACTGCCGAAAAAAATAAGATTCCTTTTCAACGTTTAGCTTCGTCTCGTGCTACAGGAACAGATACTGATGCCTTTGCATATTCTAATGGTGGAGTTCCAAGCGCATTAATTTCTTTAGCATTACGCTACATGCATACGACAGTAGAAATGGTTGCTAAAGATGATGTAGAAAATGTAATTAAATTAATTTATGAATCTTTATTACAGATTGATCCTAAGAAAGGATTTAGTTATTTCAAATAAGAAAATAGACTTTAGAAATGGCAGATGAACTTATCGACATATTAAATGATGATATAACTGTTAAAAAAACTTGCTTAAAATCTGAAGCTCATAAACATGGACACTTGCACGCAAGTGTCCATGTTTGGTTTTATACAAAAAGTGGAGAGATTTTATTTCAGAAAAGAAGTACAAATAAAATTGCTTTTCCTAATTTATGGGATGTATCTGTTGCTGGTCATATATCATCTGGCGAAACAGCAATCAAATCAGCCTTAAGAGAGGTGAAAGAAGAAATAGGCTTATCCGTCACAATAAATGAGCTCAAAAAAATTGGAAGTTTTAAAGAATTTCATCAGCATAAAATAGATTTTATTGACAACGAAATTCACCTTATATATATAGGTGAATTATCTACACCTCTAAATCAATTAAAAATTCAGGAAGAAGAGTTGTCAGCAATCAAGCTGATTCCCATTGACACATTCAAAAAAGAACTAGAAAAATCTGATTTTTACAAAAGCTATGTTCCACATTCCAATGAATACTATACATTTGTTTTGAATGAAATCTCTAAGAATTTATGACTTTACTCCTGCTAGCCTCTGCTCCAGTTTTTATCATCATAATTTATATTTACTTAAAGGACAAATATGAAAAGGAACCTAAAATATTATTATTAAAATCATTTTTATTTGGTGCTATATTAAGCATCATCACTACAATGATTATATCAGCCATAGCTTCAAGAGTATTCCCAATAACAAACGGATTTAGCATAGGACAGCAATTTATCAAGGCATTTATTGTGGTAGCTTTAGTCGAAGAATTTAGCAAGTACATTATAGTACGCTATTATAATCAACCAAAAAAAGATTTTAATGAGCCTTTTGATGGAATTGTATATGCCGTAATGGTTTCTATGGGTTTTGCATTTACCGAAAATTTGCTTTATGTATTTGATGGTGGAATTTCAACTGCTTTAATACGTGCATTTACAGCAGTTCCTGCACATGCAACATTTGGTATTGCTATGGGATATTTTATGGGGATTGCAAAGTTCTCTAATAAAAAATGGATGTATAATTTAACTGGGGTTTTAGTTGCTACAATTTTTCATGGCGCCTATGACTTCTTTTTGTTTTTAGATTTTATTCCAGGGATTTGGATTGGTGCTTTTGTTTCTTTATTTATAGGAATTCTACTTTCTAGAAAAGCCATAAAAACACATCAACAAAATTCTAATTTCAAATAAAAAAGCCTCCAAAATTTGGAAGCTTTACATTTAGTTTAGAAAGAATAAATCTTTATTTTATCACAGCTTTTTGAGGCTCAGATAACTCACCATCTACAGATAAAGTGTAGTAATAAGTTCCAGGAGCTAATCCTGATTTATCAGTATAAATAATCCCATTTCCTCTTTGATATACTTTTATCTTTTGGAAAGTTTTTTTGTTTTCATCAGCAATAAAAACATATACTTCTTTATTTTCTTCTGGAATAAAAAAGGATAATGAATTTTCAACATCTGTAATTACAGCATTACTTGTAAGGGTTGCTTTTGGCTTATCATTTGTTGCACTTAATGTAATGCTAAAAATTAGCGCAAAGCTTAATATTAAATTTTTCATTTTAGTAAGTTTAAGTAGGTGCTACAAAAATATCAAAACACTTTACTACTTACAAAAATTTACTTATTCAATAAACAAACGGTAATAACTTTAAAATAAACTACAAGGAATTATCAATAATCTCCTCTACAACTTCTGGGTTTAGTAGGGTCGATGTATCTCCAAGATTCAAAATATCATTCGATGCAATCTTTCTTAAAATACGACGCATAATTTTACCACTTCTTGTTTTTGGTAATCCTGATGTAAATTGAATCTTATCTAATTTTGCAATAGGACCAATATGTTCTGTAATAATTTGATTGATTTCTTTCCTCACATTATCTGGGTCTCTCGACTCCCCTGCCTCTTTCATAATTACATAACCATATAGTGCATTACCTTTAATATCATGCGGAAATCCTACAATGGCAGATTCAGCTACAGCTGGATGTTCATTAATAGCATCTTCAATTGGGGCAGTTCCTAAATTATGACCAGATACAATAATTACATCATCTACTCTACCCGTAATTCTGTAATACCCAACAGCATCTCTCAAAGCACCATCTCCTGTAAAATATTTATTTTCGTAAGCCGAAAAATAGGTTTCTTTATAACGTTGATGGTTTCCCCAAATAGTTCTCGCCATCGATGGCCAAGGAAATTTTATACATAAACGACCATCAACTTGTTTACCAATAATTTCATCACCATTTTCATCCATCAAAGCTGGTTGAATACCAATAAAAGGCAAAGTTGCATAAGTCGGAATTGTAGGTGTTACATAAGGTAAGGGAGTTATCATAATTCCACCGGTTTCTGTTTGCCACCAAGTATCAACAATTGGGCTTTTTCCATGACCTACATTGTCATTATACCAGTGCCACGCTTCTTCATTAATAGGCTCTCCAACAGAACCTAAAACTTTTAATGATGATAAATCGTACTTACTTACAAAATCTAATTTCTCTTTTGCCAAAGCTCTAATTGCTGTAGGAGCAGTATAAAATTGTGTTATTTTATGTTTGGCAACAATCTCCCAGAATCTTCCAAAATCGGGATAACTAGGAACACCCTCGAACATGACAGTGGTAGCGCCATTTGCTAAAGGACCATATACAATATAACTATGCCCAGTAATCCAACCAATATCTGCTGTACACCAATACACATCATTTGTGCGGTAATTAAATACATTTTTAAAAGTGTATGCTGTATAAACCATGTAGCCTGCAGTAGAATGTACCATTCCTTTTGGTTGCCCTGTTGAACCTGAAGTATATAAAATAAAAAGTGGGTCTTCAGCATCAATTATCTCTGGCTCACATTCTTTTGATGCTGTGTTTAATAATGGTTGCAACCATTTATCGCGACCTTCTTTCATGTCGATTTCTGAATTGATTCTTTTTGCCACCAACACTGTTTCAACTCCAGGACAATCTTCTAACCCTTCATCAACAATTCCTTTTAAGTCGATTGATTTTTTTCCGCGATAAGACCCATCAGATGTGATGACCATCTTGCAATCAGAATCATTAATTCTTGTAGATAATGCCGTGGCAGAAAATCCTGCAAAGACAACAGAATGGATTGCTCCAATACGTGCACATGCTAATAATGAAATTGCCAACTCCGGAATCATTGGTAGGTATATACATACGCGATCTCCTTTTTTAATAGCATGGTCTTTCAACACATTTGCAAATTGATTTACTCGCTCATACAAGCTGTTATAAGTAATATGCTGCGCTTCTTCATCGGGGTTATTTGGTTCAAATAAAATGGCAGTTTTATTTCCTTTAGTTCTTAAATGCCTATCAATACAATTTTCGGTAATATTTAATTTTGCACCTTCAAACCATTTTACTTCAGGCTTTTTAAAATCCCAAGACAAAACTTTATCCCAACGTTTTCTCCAGCTAAAATGTTCTTCAGCAATTTCTTCCCAGAAAACTTCTGGTTCTCTAACTGAATTGCGATATACTTTATAATATTCTTCTAAATGTTTTATGTGGTAATTACTCATCTATTGTCGAGGTGTTAAATTGTAAATCTGTTGAATTGTTCGAAAGTACAAATAATTGTTTAGTTGTGTGATTTTTTTCTATTAATGACATTGTTCTATCGATGAATAAAATAAATTCTAATGTGTAGCCTTTCCTGCTTCGCTAGGTATTCTAATATTCTCTACTATTTCTTGAACTTCTTTTGGTGGTGCTGGTGTGAATTTAGATATGACCAAAGACACTACAAAATTGATAATCATAGCTACGGTACCAAATCCTTCTGGTGAAATTCCAAACCACCAATCTTCTTTTGTACCTCCACCGAACCAATCGAATTTGAATTTAAGCATATAAAATAGCATAGAAATAATTCCAACAACCATTCCTGCAATTGCACCTTCCTTATTCATTCTTTTGTTAAAAATCCCCAAAATAATTGCTGGAAAAAACGAAGCCGCAGCCAAACCAAATGCTAAGGCAACCGTGGCTGCGACAAAATCTGGTGGATTAATTCCGAAATATCCTGCAACACAAACTGCTGCTACTGCTGATAATCGTGCAGCAACCAATTCTCCTTTTTCAGAAATACTTGGTTTTATCATTTTCTTAATTAAATCATGTGATACTGATGCAGAAATCACCAATAATAATCCTGCAGCTGTTGACAGTGCTGCAGCCAATCCACCTGCTGCGACTAAAGCAATAACCCAATTTGGTAAGTCTGCAATTTCAGGATTTGCCAATACCATAATATCCTTATCAATAGTCAATTCATTGATTTCAGCATCACCTGTATATTGAATTCTACCATCGCTATTTTTATCATTAAAAGAAATTAGTTCGGTTTCTTCCCATTTATGAAACCATTCTGGCACATTTTCATATTCTTTATTACTTACAGTTTCAATCATATTGGTTCTTGCAAAAACTGCGATTGCTGGAGCAGTAGTATATAAAATTGCAATAAACAATAAAGCCCATCCTGCAGACTTACGTGCATCAGAAACTTTCTTTACTGTAAAAAATCGAACGATTACATGTGGTAATCCTGCAGTACCAACCATCAATGCAGCAGTAATAAAAAAGACATCTAGTTTAGATTTACTTCCAGAAGTATATTCTGCAAAACCTAAATCGCGATGTAAATTATCTAATTTATCCAACAAATAAATTCCATTAACATCAGTTCCGCCGAATCCAATTTGTGGAATTGCATTCCCTGTCATCTGAATAGAAATAAAAATTGCTGGCACCATAAATGCAAAAATCAACACACAATATTGTGCTACTTGTGTATAAGTGATTCCTTTCATCCCACCTAAAACAGCATAAAACAAAACGATGATCATTCCGATAATAACTCCGGTATTAATATCAACTTCTAAAAAACGAGAAAACACCAACCCTACTCCACGCATTTGTCCTGCAACATAAGTGAAGGACACTATTAGCGCACAGAATACTGCTACAGTTCTTGCTATGTTAGAATAATATCTATCTCCAATAAAATCTGGTACGGTAAACTTTCCAAATTTTCTTAAATATGGAGCCAATAATAATGCTAATAAAACATAACCTCCAGTCCAGTCCATCCCATCAAATAAACTGACCCGTCATAACCACTAAATGAAATGAGTCCTGCCATAGAAATAAATGACGCGGCAGACATCCAGTCAGCAGCTGTTGCCAATCCGTTAGCTAAGGGAGACACTCCAGCACCAGCAACGTAAAATTCTTTTGTAGAACTTGCTCTAGTCCAAATTGCAATTCCGATATATAATGTGAATGTGATGCCTACGAGCACCCATGTCCAAGTTTGTAAATCCATAGTTAGTCGTCGAGATTGTATTTTTTATCTAATTTATTCATCAATCTTATGTACACAAAAATGAGAATAGTAAATACATAAATTGACCCTTGTTGCGCAAACCAAAAGCCGAGTTTAAAACCACCCAATCTAATGGTGTTTAATTCTTCAACAAACATGATTCCACAACCATAAGAAACTACAAACCAAATTACAAGTAGAATAGCGAGGTATTTTAAATTGGTTTTCCAATATTTTTGATGATTTTTATTAGGCATACTATTAGATTATTTAAGTTTCCTAATGTACAAAAAACCATCGATAATCCTATGGAATAGTTATGTTCTAGATATTTTTTTAAACATATGACAATACAACTTGGCTACAAAATTTAAAATTAGGAATCTGATTATAAAACAGCGAAATATTTTTATTTTTGACGAATGTTAGAATTCACACAATTTATCGAAATCTTTATCCAATATTGGGAAATTATACTTCTCTTTTTCGTGATCGCTATTTTATATTCTTCAGTAGGTTTTGGTGGAGGCTCTAGTTATCTCGCAATTTTAGCATTAACATCTTTGGCGTTCACACAAATTAGAGCAATAGCTCTATTATGCAATATTATTGTAGTTAGTGGAGGGACTTTGATTTTTGCTAAAAATGGTTTTTATAATTGGAAACGGGTTTTACCATTAGTGGCTTTTTCTATACCCATGGCATTTATTGGTGGTTACCTTAAAATTAGTCAAACATTCTTTTTTATATTATTAGGGTTTACTTTAGTAACTGCCGCTGTTTTTATGTGGATATCAAAATACATCGCAGAAATATCTAAAGAAAAAGAATACAATTCCTCAATAATTAAAGATGCTTCTTTTGGTGGTTTCATTGGATTTGTATCTGGAATGGTTGGTATTGGCGGTGGTGTGTTTTTAGCTCCGCTACTCTATTTAACCAATTGGGATACTCTAAAAAAGATTGCTGCAACTTCAAGTTTCTTTATTCTAGTTAACTCAATAGCAGGTTTGATTGGTCAGTTTTTATCACCGGCATTAGATACGGAATTTGTATTGAACTGGAATTTAGTAATTGTCTTACTAATTATTGTTTTTATTGGCGGGCAGATTGGATCTAGACTAAGTGCTAATAAAATTTCTCCGTTTGTATTGAAACGAATTACTGCTGTATTAATCGCTTTTGTAGGATTGCGAATTCTGTGGAAGTATTTGTTTATGTAAAATGAAAGACCACTTCGTTTTAAGATAAAAGATGTAAGACCGTTTTTAAGTCATATGAATATTAGCACCAATCCCAATCAATAAAACTCCGGCAGCTAAAAGCATAGTCATTACTAAATTCCAATGATGTTTAATCAACCAATTTCTCAATTTTTGAAGCCCTATTGCTGATTTTTCTGGAGAAGCAAAGTACAATAGAATCGGAATTATAATAGTAAGACTTGCCATAATTGAAAAATAAAAAACTGCAAGTAAAGTTTCAAAATAATCTATCAAAGATGTGGTATGAATATGTGCTGCACCCGATGCACTTAAAGCAATATTTTTTATACTTACTGCTGAAAAAACAAAACCAATGATAAAAATTTTCATCGGCCCAAACTTATCTAGCTTATTAAATACTGTAGGTATTTTTGCTTTTCCTCCTTCCTTTTTCTTCTTTAAATAAACTGGAAAAATTGAAACTAATAAAATAAATCCCAATATAATTTTTGTAGTACCAGTGTGGTCACTCATCCCTCCATGATCTGCAATAACACCTGGCATAAATAAAATTGAGCTTGCAATAATTTGTATCCCAATAAACCAACCTAAAAAGAATAGTGGTCCATTTATTTTGGCCTTATTTGTCATTAACAGTAACACAATTGCAAGAATTGGACCTGGACTCAAAGTGATACCCATTGCCATTGGGAAAGATTTTAAAAGCGCTTCGAACATATTATTACTATTTGTATTTTATTTTAATCAAATATAATAATGATATTTAAAATAAGAATTCATCTGATAACTTTATTTAGAAATCAGATGAATTTTAATTTATGTCTTGTATAAATGACTAGGCTAGCCCCTTGTACTAAAACAGTATTTGTTTTTTAGAGAACACAAAACCATTGTCTTTAGCCAAATTATGACAACCAATACAGCTAGCAGTTCCTTTATCCCAGCTTCTATACTCATTTGCTTCTTTAACAAAACGAGCATAACCCCAATTACCGGGGGTATCTTTAAAACGGGTAGCATCTTTTATCATATATTCTACTCGTTGAATTTTATCAGCCTCTAATGCTACTGAAAAATTAGACATTTCTTTTACCTTCCATCCTATTTTAACAATTTTACTTCCTTCTGGCAATGGCTCATTGCTAGAAAATGCATTAAAAGCTACTTCATTAACCATTACATAACGTAATTCGTTTTTATCTGTTCTAAAATGTGTGGCAACAACTTTATAGTTTTGGTAGTTTTCAATTTCTTTAAATTTTAGCCCATTAGTTGGCATTGTTAAATCTGGAACCTCAGAAACAATTTGATACTCTGAGACATTAGAACAACTAACAAGAAATAGGGCTGCAATTATAATTATATATTTCATCTTTATTTAATATAGTTTTTCTTCTTCCTTGTCTTTTACTAAATGAAAAGCTCTAGAAATATTAAATCCAAAGTGGATATCGCCATTAAAAAATTCGCCAGTTGTTTCGGCAATAAAACCTTTTTCTAGCATGGAGCGTGAGTTAGTAAAAATCAATTGAAAAATATGACCGCCTGTTTCTATACCTACACCTAATGCCAATGAATTTGTTGAATCAATCGATTCCAGCGGGTTAAAATTATAATAATACTCTCCACTCAAAGAAATTCGATTACTTACTTTTACTCTAGTACCAACCCCCATAGCAAACATATTATTTGGATCTGCTGTACTTGGAACTGTATTAAAGTGAATATATGTTGGCATAATTTGAAGTGAAAAATTTGGGCTAAACTTTCTTGCTATCAAAACTTGACTCGTGTATGTTAATCGATTAGCAAAAGTTGGCTTGTCTTCTGGATCATAATCTTTTAAAGTCTTTTCTGTGGCACTAGTAAACAATGTCATACTAATAGGAAAATCATCTTCACCATCTTTTTGATGTAATATTCGATATTTAATATAGCCATCATATGTTTTCTCAAATGAGCTACGCCCAACTGCTATAACTAAATTATCAGTTACAGAGTACTCTAACCCGAAACGAATATTAGAATCATCTAATCCAAAAAACTCATCGATACCAGAATTAATTCTACCAAATCTATGTGAAATCAAAAAGTCTAAAACACCTTTTTCTCTAGTTTCAACCGAGTGTCCATTCATGATTCTCGTGCCTTTAAAAGTTCCTCTAACAATTGACGAACTTTCTTGGATTTCGCCATTTAAAATATCTTCTAAATCTTGAGAAAAAAGATTGGTTGATAAACTAATGTAACAAATTATTAATACTATTTTTTTCATTATTTACTTTTTATAAGGTTGATGTTTTAGCTCAAAGTTTACTTTGATAGTTTTTGCAATGTTCTTAATTACAACTTTAGGAATCTTAATTTCAAAATGCTCTACGGCTACAATAAATTCTCCAATCAAAATAATTTCATCTTCTTTAATCTCTATCACTGCACTAGTTATAATCTCTTTATCTATACCATGAACTGTAAGTATGCCTTCAATTTCAACTTCATTAATTCCTTCGGATAATTCTTCGTAATCTAAAATACGTCCTTTAAATTTTGCTTTTGGATATTTATGTGATTCCACGTAATTTTCATTGAAATGTTCTTGCATCAATGCTTTTTTAAACATAAATGATTTCATTAATAATTGAATTGCAATATCACCCGTATCTGTATCAATAATACTTACTACTTGATGATTATCGGCTTTTATATCCTCAACTACTGTGTGAGAAAAAAAAGTAACAAACCCTTGTTTAGTTAAATACTTTCCTTGAGAAAAACCACTATTAACAAGAAGAACTACTACGAAAAATAAAATTATTTTTTTCATCTACTTTTTATTTAATATAACACAATTGACTAATACAACATCTAACAAATAACCAGTACAAATCCCTTTTAAAGAAATTTTATCTCCTTTTTTAAAACTTAATACATTCCTGTTTTCTTCAGCTTGAAAACTGCAAATAACAGTCGCATCAAAATTTGGACTTATTAAAGTAAAGGTGGTATTACCATCTTGCATTGATATTTTAGATATTTTGCCTTTTAATTGTACAATTTTATCTGTGTACAATTTATTGGATTGCTCCTCATCATTTTGATAATCAGATAAGATTTGGTCAACAGAAATTATCAAATCTGGGGCTGTTTCTTCTACATTAATATGTTCTTTATTCACCTGCTTCAATATTAAAAACAAAACAAAAACCAACACACTAATCGAGATTACACTGTATTTTAATTTATTTTTTTTCAAAAGAGTTTAAATTTAGTTGTTTAATGCTCCATTATCTACCCAACAAGCAATCAGGTCAATCTGATCTTGAGTCAAAAAACCATTTTTGGGCATGGTTCCGTTTTGTGTAACGGTTTTAATTAACTCAGCATTTTGGCTTACTGACGCATATGTTGTCAAGTCTGGAAATTGTCCGCCACCTATATGACAAGGCGCACATTTTTGAGTTAACAAAGGGTCTATATCGTTAGTATAGGAAACATCTGTTGTGCAAACAAACCCTTCAGGAATTTCCTCTTCTAAAGCGTTGTTTTCACAAGATACCGTCATTAATAATGAGAGAGTAATGAACCCTAAGTAAATAGTGTTTTTCATAATTAATTTATGTTTTAGTAATTGAGGCTTCAAGAATATTATATTCTGTCAGCCTCAATTTTAAGAGTTTAATATACTAAAATTATATGGCTTGGGCTAAATCAGTATTAGCTACTGGCCAAACACCAGGTGCTGGAAAACTAATTCCTTTATTATCTCCACGAGAGCTATCTTGACCAAAATAGTATAGTGGCCATCCCTTATAGGTTAATTGTGTTCTTCCAAATACATCAATTGACCCAAAATTTGACATGTCTAAATTACTTGGAATTTGATCTAAAGTAATTTCAGCAATTGGCCAAACAGCATTGTTAGAAAAATCAGCATTTGTAAAATTATTAGTGTTAAGTGTATCATTAGAAAATGTGTACAATGTCATTCCATTAATATCGACTATATAAGCAGTTTCGCCTTCTCCCACTGTATAATCACTTGTATAATTATTGCCATCGTGACCAAGTAACTGTGAATAAACATACATTAGTGAATAATCTGGTTTTGCAATAAACCATTCTTCTCCAACATTGTCTCCTAAAGTATCGCCTGTGTTTACATCACTCACATAATAATACAAAGGCCATCCTTTATACGTAGTTTGCATAGCTCCATCTGTACGAGTTATTGTAGCAAAATCTGTAATATCTAACCCTTCTGAGTCTAATACTAAGTTCTCAATATAAAATATTGGCCATATGTTTAAACATCCATCTAAACATTCTGAAGTATCCTTAGCATCATCTGAAAAGAAATAAAGCGAAATACCTTCTGCGTCAGTTAATATCTCACCAAAAGTTGCATTATCTACTAGCTTTACGGTTGGTGAAGCAGGAGCTTCAGCAGTATCTACATTTGCAATTGGCCAAACTCCAGGTGCTGGAAAACTAATTCCTTTATTATCTCCACGAGAGCTGTCTTGACCAAAATAATATAAAGGCCATCCTTTATAAGTCATTTGATTTCTTCCAAAAACATCAATTATTCCGAAATCATCATTATTTAAAATACTTGGTATTTGATCTAAATCAATTTCTACAATTGGCCAAACTGCATTATTTGAAAAATCAGCATTTGTAAAATTATTAGTGCTGTTTGTATCGTGGCTAAAAGTATACAATGTATTTCCATTAATATCGACTAAGTAAGGAGTTGCTCCTTCACCTTCTACATAATCGTTTGTGTAGTTTTTGTCATCATGACCTACTAATTGCGATACAGCATACATTAAAGTATAATCTGGTTTTGCTATAAACCAAACATTGTTAACATTATCTCCGTTTGTGTCACCTGCTTGTACATCACTTGCAAAATAATACAATGGCCACCCCATATAGGTTGTTTGCTTAGAACCATCAGCTCTGGTGATAGTTTCAAAATCTGATATGCTCAAACCTGAATCTACAGTGATGTTTTCTTCATAAAAAATTGGCCAAATAGATAAACATCCATCAACACATTCTGAAGTGTTCTTGGTGTCTTTTGAGAAAAAATAAAGTGATTTTCCATTGGCATCAGTTAAAACTATTCCCAGACTTGCATCGTTAGATAATTGAACTGTGTTAACTGTTGGTTGTTGATTGTTGTCATCATCATCATCTTTACAACTTTGTAAAGAAATTAAAGAAACAACTAGTAAAAATAAGAGTACTTTTTTCATAATTAAAATGATATTTAGTTTAAATTTGAAGCAAATAAAAGGCAACATCTCAATTGCAACAATTTAAACTTTGCGAAAGGGGTAAAATGGCTCATGAAAAGGAAATAAAAGACTTAAAAAAACGCTCTACTTTTGAAAAAAGATAAACTCTACCTATTTACATTGCTAGCAATTTCAGTGATAGTGTTCGTAATCGGCTACTTTAGCATGAATTATTTAATAAAAGTAAGTACCAATCGTTTTTTGGAAATTCAAATTGAATCTAGCAAAAGAGAAGCACGTGAATTTTCTACATTGGTTTCGCTACAAATTGAAAATGGTGTAGATAGAGAAACTGTTATTAACAATATTCAAAAAAGTATTGAAGGCACAAATATTGAATCTGGTTTTATTTGCATGTTTGATTGGAGCGGTGTTGAAATATGTCATCCAAATCCTCAAAAAATTGGAAAAAAAACCAACCCTAATGAGTCGTATGTACGCCCAATTGATGATGGTATAAATTCTGAAGATTTTTACGATTTACTAAAAAACAAAAAAGAACAAGGAGGCTTACGGGAATTTAATAGTGATAGAAATTCAGAAATTATTTACTTATACCCTGTCGATAATACGGATTGGATTATTGCTGCTCACGCTAATATTGATAAATTAGAGAAACACATACATCAATTAAAAGTGAATTTTTTGTTTGTCTATCTACTCACTAGTTTAGTTATTATACTATTATCTCTTTTTACCGTACGATTTATTGGTAATTATTATGAAAAAGAATTGGAGTTGCGCAATGAAAAGCTAACAGATGAAGTATTGAGTCTATCTAAATTAAATAGTGATTTATCTAATTTTAAAAATAAAATTGCTTCTGAGGAAAAAACTATAATTAGCGATAAAGAAGAAAAATCTATTTACAAAAATAGATTGCTCACCTATAAAAAAGACAAATTAATTTCTCTTAAAGTAGAAGAAATTGCATTTATAAATACCGAAAATACTGCAACTACAATTACATGCCTAAATGGCAAAAAGTACAATAGCAATTCTAGTTTAGAAGAATTGTTCACTGGCTTAGATCCAATGCTGTTTTTTAGAGCCAATAGACAAAATATACTTTCGGCAAAAGGAATTCTAGAAATTGTAAAATACGGAAACAATCAGTTAAAAATTGTTACAAATCCAACTACTGAAGTTTCAATTATCATTAGTAAAAACAAAACCTCAGAATTTAAAAAGTGGCTGAACACATAATACTAGTTATTCTTTTACTTCAAAAAACTAAAAAGATTACCACCATATTTTTTTGAGAATGAAAATTGTGGGTGTTCAGACAAATCAGTTTGATTTGAATGTTCAATAATTAGAATGCCACCTTCTTCTAACAAATCTCTTTCAAAAACAAAACTTGCTATTTTAAGAAATTGTTCAGAATCCATATTATAAGGTGGGTCAGCAAATATAACATCTGCTTTAAGTGCTGTTCTTTCTAAAAACTTAAAGACATCACTTTTTAGTGTGGTAATGTTAAATTCAAACTCTTTAGTAACAGCATTGATATATTTTACACATCCGTAATGAGCATCAATGGCAGTTATGTTTTCTGTCCCTCTAGATGCAAACTCATAACTAATATTACCAGTACCTGAAAAAAGATCTATCACCTTAATTTCATCAAAATAATAGCGATTGTTTAAAATATTAAACAAGGCTTCTTTTGCCATATCTGTTGTTGGGCGTACAGGTAATTTCTTTGGAGCAGTTAATCTCCTCCCTTTATATGTGCCAGAAATAATTCGCATTAGTGTTGGTTAAGTACAATAATATTTGAGTGTGCAGATATATTTAAGTTTTGAATAGCATCATTTTCTAAGTCAAGAAATTCGATATTTCTCACATATTTAAAAACAATATCATACAATTCTGAATCTTTTTCAATATCTCCCAAAAAAGTTAAAACAAACTCTTCGGGATTTAATTGTAATTGCTCTGAAGTAAAAAGTATGTAATAAATAAAATCTTCTTTAGTTTTAAAATTGAAGTTGTTAAAAAATTCTAATTTTTTATTTTTTAATACAATTAGTTGAAAACTCTCACGCTCTACATTTACAAAAAAATGAGTCTTATCATCATTTTTATAAGTCGCTAAAAGTAACTCTGTCAAGATACTAGCACTGTGTTTGTATTCAAAACTTCCAAATTTATCAAACAAATAATTATTGATATGCACAAACGGAATGTAAACATTCACCATTTCATCAGTCGAAAACTCATCGTATGTGATGTAATCGTTTTCTAAAACCTTAAAATTGTATTGCAAATAATCACTTAAATTTTCTTTATTAAAAAATGGTTTTGGAACAAGTGCTGAGAGGTTATTACTGTGAGAAACTGCAATAGAATCAAATTCTAAATTTTGTAATTCACCTTTTTCAAAGGCAGTTTTAAGAAAATCTAATTGAGCTTGAGGTGTTCTATTTTCATTTTCAATAGTCAAACTTTTAACCACATCAAAAAAACCTGTATTCTTATCTAGAATGCAAAAAGAAAATCCATCCGACCGAAGTTGAATGGATAAGTGCTTGTTATCTGAACTTTGATTTTCTATAACTTATTCTTTATTTGCTTTTATCATGTCAGCAATATCATAAGATGGAGGCCAGTTTCCGCTATCACTAACATCAACCATAGAGCCAACACTAATATGTGTTCCTTTTACTTGGTCATTATCTTCAGTCTTTTTCTCTAAGCGAATCAAATCTTCATTCATTCCATCTAAAACAATTGATTTATCAACCTTAGCTTCAAATACCTTACGCATATCACCATTTAGTTTTTGAACCATACCAACCGTCATCTCAAATTGCTTATCTGTTCCAGGTACATTCATCATGTTTTTATATTCTCTCCCTACAAAGCTAGCCCTAACGGGAGTAGAGCCTATAGTATCAGTTCTCATAACTTCCTCTTCACCTGTAAGTCCTCCACCTAAATTTACCGTCACCACAATATTAGTGTCTTTTGTCACAGCAAATTGAGCAGTATCTAGAAATTTTACTAAATCTTCACCTTTGGCAGCATAATTACCTGTTACAGTTCTATGAGCAGCTTGTGCATCTCTAATAATTTTAAGACTTTCAATGACTTTGGTATAGCGTTGTTTCTTTTCTTTGTTAAAATGGATAGGTTCCATAACACTTTGATAAGATAAAAAAGCTAAATAGGCTGCAACACCATATAATAAAATGGTAATAACAGGTTGTACTTTTTCTGGAACATACTTTAGGATTGCTTTTGCTAAGAAATATATAACTACAATTCCTACAAAAAAGAGTATTAAAATTTTAAACATCTGTGGTAATTTTTTAATATGATTGACGCAAATCTACAATTTTTTTTTAATGCTAAAAATTTTTAGGATAAACAATTTGTATCTTTGACCTTATTAAATATTAGAATGACAAAAACTGCACCAGAATTTTACAAGCAACTTCTTGAAGCCTTTCCATTTACCCCTACAAGTACGCAAAATATACTCTTGCAACAGCTGTCTGAGTTTATCTATAGTAATGAAAAAAATGGGCTCTATGTTTTAAAAGGATATGCTGGTACGGGTAAAACAACTTCAATAAGTACGGTGGTTACCAATTTATGGAAAACTGGTAAGAAATCTGTAATGTTAGCACCTACAGGTCGTGCCGCAAAAGTAATTTCTAATTATGCCAATAGACCCGCTTTTACCATACATAAAAAAATATACCATCCTAAAAAACAAAAAAACGGTGGAGTTTCTTTTGTGTTACAAACCAACAAGCACACCAATACTTTCTTTATTGTTGATGAAGCCTCAATGATTTCGGATGCAACAAGCAATTCTAAACTATTCGAAAATGGTTCCTTATTAGATGATTTGATGTCGTATGTATATTCTGGCATTGGATGTAAATTAATTTTGATTGGGGACACTGCACAGTTACCCCCTGTAAAGCTAGATGTGAGTCCTGCATTAGAAGAAGAAAAATTATCCTTACACTATAATAAGGAGGTAGAAATGTTAGAACTAAATGAGGTAATGCGCCAGCATGAAGACTCTGGAATATTAGTAAATGCTACAGAATTGAGGCATTTATTATTAGGCTATGATGCTTTTGATTTTAAATTTCAGTTAGGATATCCTGACATTATCAGATTAGAAGATGGTTATGATATTGAAGATGCTATCAATTCCGCTTATGATAATATTGGAGTTGAAGATACCGCTTTTATTGTGCGCTCAAACAAGCGTGCGAATCAGTACAATCAACAAATAAGATCAAAAATACGAGGGCAAGAAAATGAAATTTCTACTGGCGACTTTGTAATGGTAGTTAAGAATAATTATTTTTGGTTACCCGATTCATCAGATGCTGGTTTTATAGCCAATGGAGATATTTGTGAAATCATGGCAATTAGAAGTACCAAAGAATTGTACGGGTTTCGTTTTGCCGAAGTTACCTTAAGAATGATTGATTACAAAAATCAAAAACCATTCGATACCGTTATTTTATTAGATACCCTTACTTCCGAAACTCCATCATTGACTTACGAAGAATCTAATAGGTTATATCAAGAAGTTTCAAAAGATTTTGCTGATTTAAAATCGAATTACAAAAAACTCTTATCTATCAAGAAAAATAAATACTTTAATGCATTACAAGTAAAATTCTCTTATGCCATGACCTGCCATAAATCACAAGGGGGGCAGTGGAAATCAGTATTTATTGAGCAACCTTATTTACCAGATGGTATTAATCGTGAGTTTTTAAGATGGTTATATACAGCTGTTACTAGAGCCGAAGAAAAGCTATATTTAATAGGGTTTAAAAGCGATTTTTTTGAAGATTAATTCTTTAGTATATAGCAAGTTATTTAAGAATATTTTTTAATTTTATAATAATTTCTTAATATTGCAATGCTAAAAAAAGATTGTGAAAAAATTTATTGGAACCCTTATCATGAAATTTGGTGGTTGGACGGAATTCTATCCTGATGACTACAATGTTGAAAAAAGTGTCTTAATTTCCGCACCCTATACTTCTTTTTGGGATTATGTATATACCGTTGCTTCTTTTTGGAAAAATGAATATGCTATTAAAGTGTTGTTCGAACAAAAAGGTAGTTTGGGTATAAGGAGTGCTATTTACAAAATTTTTGATGGGATTAATCTAAATGAAATTGATGGAGACATGCCCCATCACATGAATGAGGTTTTAAATTCTTCTGATAAAATGATGTTAATTGTACCTACTGAGGGTTCAAGAAAAAAGGTTGATAAATGGAAAACCGAATTCTATGAAATTGCAAAATATGCCGATGTCCCAGTTCTTTTGGGCTACTTAGATTATGCTGATAAAACCGTAGGTATAGGTGCTGCTATTAATGTGACCGAAGATTTAAAATCTGACATGAAAAAAATTCAAGGTTATTACAAAAACTTTAGTGCAAAGTATCCACAAAATTATAATGAGAAAATTTGCTAGTAATTTTATTTCATAATTACTACTTTTAATCCATGGTTAAATCTCTTATTACACCTCTTTTCATTTTTCTTATTACAATGGGTTTTTCTCAAAATTTAATCTCCGAAAAATTTAAGTTACCTAAGCAAGTCAATGAAACTTCAGGGCTTTTACTTCTTAATGGTAAAATAGTTACATTCAATGATTCTGGAAATACAGCGCAATTATTTGAGCTCGATACTATTACTGGAGAAATTTCTAGAACTATTGATATTAACAATGCTAAAAATGTAGATTGGGAAGATATTACCCAAGATGATTCGTACATATATATTGCTGATATTGGTAATAATTACGGTTCTAGAAAAAACTTAATGATTTACAAGATTTCAAAAGACGATTTTTTAAATACTGATAAAGTTGATGCTGAAATTATCGAATTGTCTTATGATAATCAAACTAAATTCAATTCTCGAAAACGAAATAATTTTGATGCAGAATCACTAATAGCATTGAAAGATATACTAGTAATTTTTACAAAAAATAGAGGGAATCAACACACATCAATTTACACACTCTCAAAAGAGATTGGGCCTCAAACAGCCTCCTACTCTCATAGTTATGATGTTGAAGGTTTAATGACTGGAGCAACCTTAAACAAAGAAAATAATAGAATAGTAATGTGTGGATATGCCGATGGCCTTAGCCCGTTTTTGGTAATTTTAGACAATCTTAATACTGACTCGTTTATACGGATAGATTTAGCGCCACTCGTGGGGTTAGCAAATCAAATAGAAGGAATAACATATATTAAAAATGAACACTATTACCTTTCTAGAGAACAGGTAAAGAAAAAAATTGGTGGCTATTCAATTAACGTTCCTCCCAAACTTTTTTCAGTAGATTTAAATAAAATTGATTTACACCAAAACGAAGTCAATGATTTCATAAAAACTATTACTTCTTCTAAAAAAGTAGAAAGTCATCAATTTGATTTTAAAAAAATTAAGATTAAAAATGAACTAGAAAAAACGGTATTTAAAAGAAAAGACAGCTTTGACTTACTTTCAACTTCTGACTTTAAAAAAGGAAACTATAGCATCCAAATAAAAGTAAACGACACCATTTCGGTTACTTCAAAATTTATTGTTGATTAAAGCAATTTTAGCTCTCTCAAACAAATTCACATTTTTTTAATACCATTCCCATTTCGAAAACTTATTTTTGCTCCTCGAAATATTTGATAATGCAGAACAAAGCCATAACCCCTCCAAAAGCCAATAAAATTCCAAAAGAATTAACCATTCATAACGACACTAGAGTTGATGAATATTATTGGCTTAATGAGCGCGAAAACCCTGAAGTTGTAAATTATTTAAACGCCGAAAACGATTACTATAATAAAATAACTGCACATTCAAATAAATTACAAGAAGATTTATTTGATGAAATGAAAGGTCGCATCAAAGAAGATGATCAATCTGTTCCTTACAAGAAAAATGGATATTATTATCATACTCGATTTGAGCTCGGTGCACAATATCCTATCCATTCAAGAAGAATGAAATCCTTAGACGCTTCAGAAGAAATTCTTTTTAATGTCAATGAAATGGCTAAAGGATTTGATTTCTACAGTTTAAAAGGACTCTCTGTAAGTCCAAATAACAAACTTGCAATTTTTGGTGTAGATACTGTTAGTCGTCGTCAATATTCGCTCCAGATTAAAGATTTAGAAACAGGATTAATATGTCCAGATAAAATAGAAAATACAACTGGTTCTGGCACCTGGGCGAATGATAACAAGACTATTTTTTACACAAAACAAGATGCTGAAACCTTACGGAATTATAAAATATTTAAACATATTTTAGGCACAGATTCTAGCGAAGATATAGAAGTTTATCACGAAACAGATGATACATTTAATACGTTTGTGTATAAAACAAAATCGCAAAAATATATTGTTATTGGGTCTTATAGTACCGTTTCTACAGAATATCAAATTATAAGTGCTGATAACCCTACAGGTGATTTTAAAATTATTCAAAAAAGAGAACGCGATTTAGAGTATTCTGTTGCCCATTACAATAATCACTTTTATATTCTTACAAATAAAGACAAGGCTATCAATTTTAAATTGATGAAAACTTCTGAAGAAGCAACATCAAAAGAAAATTGGGAAGAACTTATTCCACATCGAAAGGATGTTTTACTAGAAGATATTTCTATTTTCAAAAATCACTTGGTTTTAGAAGAACGTGCAAATGGCTTAAACAAAATACGCATTATCCGTTGGGATGGAACTAAAGATTTCTACCTCCCATTTGATGAAGAAACGTATTCGGCAGGAGTCTATGCAAATCCAGAATTTGACACCAATATTATTCGTTACAACTATAATTCTATGACTACCCCAAGTTCTGTCATCGATTTTAATATGGATAATTTTTCTAAAGAAATAAAAAAAGAACAAGAAGTACTTGGCGGAAAATTTGACAAAAACAATTATAAAAGTGAACGCTTGTGGGCAACCGCAACAGACAGAAATAAAATTCCAATTTCTTTGGTATATAGAAAAGATACTGAGTTAAATGAAAAAACTCCACTATTACTATATGCTTACGGTTCTTATGGCTATACTATTGGCGATGGATTTAGCTCTACACGCTTAAGTTTGTTAGATCGTGGTTTTGTATTTGCAATCACTCATGTTCGTGGTGGCGAATATTTGGGAAGAAATTGGTATGATAGCGGAAAGTTATTGAATAAAAAAAATACATTTACTGACTTTATTGATTGCGCCAAATTCTTAATCAATAAAAACTACACTTCAAACAATCACTTATATTGTATGGGTGGATCAGCTGGTGGCTTACTCATAGGAGCTGTTATCAATATGAACCCTGAGTTATTTAAAGCTGCCATAGCAGCAGTCCCATTTGTAGATGTTGTTACCACTATGCTAGACGAAAGTATACCTCTTACAACTGGTGAATATGATGAGTGGGGCAATCCAAATAACAAAGAGTATTATGACTACATCAAATCCTACTCTCCCTATGATAATGTTGAAAATAAATCTTATCCAAACTTATTAATCACAGCTGGTTTTCACGATTCTCAAGTGCAATATTTCGAGCCAGCAAAATGGGTGGCAAAATTGAGAAATCAAACAAAAAATAAAAATATTTTATTGTTGCATACCGATATGAAAGTTGGTCATGGTGGTGCTTCAGGAAGGTTCGATGGACTTAAAGATGTAGCTCGTGAATATGCATTTTTAATAGACCTAGAATCGGTTTAATAGTTCAAAAAAAATATGTATATTTGCCCCCGATGTTAACCATAAGTAATTTATGAAACGAAATTTAAGTATACATCAAAATATACTAGGTTTAATTGGCGAAACTCCAATGATTAAATTAAATAAAATCACCAAAGACTTAAATGGTGAGTTCCTAGTAAAATTTGAAGGTTATAACCCCGGACATTCCACAAAAGACCGTATTGCACTCTATATTATCGAACAAGCTGAAAAACAAGGCATCCTAAAACCTGGAAGCACAATTGTAGAAACTACCTCTGGTAACACTGGGTTTAGTTTAGCAATGGTAAGTATTTCTAAAGGGTATGAATGTATTTTAGCAGTGAGTTCAAAATCATCTAAAGATAAGATTGATATGCTAAAATCAATGGGGGCAAAAGTATATGTTTGTCCTGCACATGTTAGCGCTGATGATCCGAGGTCATATTATGAAGTAGCAAAAAGACTGCATTCAGAAACTGCAAACTCTGTGTATATCAATCAGTATTTCAATCAGTTAAATATTGATGCACATTACCACTCAACAGGTCCAGAAATTTGGAAACAAACTAAAGGAGAGATTACTCATTTGGTTGCTGCAAGTGGTACTGGAGGTACTATTTCTGGCACAGCAAAATATTTGAAAGAACAAAACCCAAATATTCAGATTTTAGGTGTTGACGCCTTTGGATCTATCCTAAAAAAATTCCATGAGACTGGTGAGTTTCATAAAAATGAAATATATCCATACCGTATCGAAGGACTTGGAAAAAATTTGATTCCAACTGCTACCGACTTTGATGTAATTGATAAGTTTGAAAAAGTTTCTGACGAAGACAGTGCACACAGAGCAAGAGAAGTTGCTTTGTCCGAAGCTATTTTTGCAGGATATACAAGTGGCGCCGTGATGCAAGCTGTAATGCAATATGCCGATGCTGGTGAATTTGATGAAAACAGTAAAGTTGTTTGTATTTTTCCTGACCATGGGTCGCGATATATGAGCAAAGTTTATAGCGATGAATGGATGCGAGAGCAAGGTTTCTTTGATAGTCAAAAACAAGAACTTGCTGCTGTTGAATTTATAAAATAGCAACGAATACATATTATA
>JAQRMW010000106.1 GCA_028599075.1 Urechidicola sp.
CATCACCAAAAATTGTTATAGATCCCATACCCGAAGTATATCCAGCTGGAATTATAATTAATTCAGTCATTTCAAAGTCATGGTCATCAGCTGTTCCACCGATTTGTGTAATATAGAATTTTACATCTACAATTTGCCTTTCACTTAAATTAATTGTGTATTCAAAAGTTTGAGTACCATCTATTTCTTCGAAAATGATTGGATTATCAAAATCTAAGTCATATGCTACACTAGCTCCAGTAGGAGTTTGTGCGCTAAAACCAGTTTGGTCATCACTATCACAACTTATTATTGCTAAACTCAAAGCAAAAAGCAATAAAGTCTTTTTTATAAAATTTAATTTCATTTTATTATTGTTTTAAATTTAACTTAATTATTGTGCAAGGAATGTTCCTTTACAAACAGGTGTACCTGTTGAGAATGCAACAGAATAATGAAGAACAAAATCTCCAGTAACTCCATCAAGAGATCCTGGTTCAGTTCCTTTAACTTCATTACTGTAGTATCCTTGTGCTAAACCTTGAACAGGTACTGTTAACTCACCACATACATCTGTAAAATCTAATCCTTGATCAGGAGCAATAGATCCTACTGCCCATCTGTAAGTAGATTCAGTTTTATAAAGACCAACTCCTTTTTCCGTAATTAATTCATTAGGGAATAAAGCATCTGGACCATTGTCTCTTTCTGTAGTCAAGTTATAATAACCTGCCATATCAGAAGAACAACTAATAACTACAGTATAAGTACCATCATTAGGACCAGCAAATTCTACTGAACCATCTGTACGTATAATTTTAGTTCTAAAAGTGATTACATCACCAATTCTTAAGTCATCAGAATTAACACCTAAACCGTCTAAAAACTCATCTACAGTAGAGTATGTTAATGTTATTGGTAATGATACAACTGAAGCAACAGTTGTTTCAAGACCATTATTTAATGATTTAGTGATTTCATATCCACTTACGTCACTACCGCCAGTCATTAGAATTACTTCCATATATAATTCAACCTCAGCAAAAGAAACAGTTGCAGTTTCAAAGTCTAACGATGAAGGCACTCCTAAAAGTTTACCAACAGTAGAACTATGTACGGCTACAATTGCGCCTCCTTCTTCAGCAGTACCAGTTAACTGGTCTTCTGTATCGAAATCAGAGTTATTATACTCACAAGAATATAATAATACCAGTGCAAATACAACTATTAGATTTAATATTTTTTTCATGTTTTTAAAATTTAATTATTACTTGTTATTAATTCATCCACCAAACAGGTGTGCTTAAATTATCGGCACCTTGGCTCGCAACTGCAGCTTCATAATTTGCTGCATTAATTGACGACTCAATGGTTGGATAATTGTATCTTCTAGGAATATGATTGATATCACCTTCAATTGCAGGTGATAACATAGGATATCCAGTTCTTCTTTGCTCAGTCCATGATTCAACACCTTGTGCAAATAATGCTTTCCACATTTCTGTCCCAATTTGTTGCAAAGCAGTTGATCCACTTAATGAATTAGAAGAAATATATCCATTATCTGAAACCCCGTTAGCTTCAAATGAAGCTGTAATGCCAGCTTCATAGTACATAGAAGCACTACCGCTAATATATCCTTTTTGAGCAGCCTCAGCCATCAAAAATTGTAATTGAGCATTAGAAATATAATATCCTGGAGCCTCTGGTCTTAAATAGAAAGATCCGATTGCTGAAACATTTGTATAGTTATAATCATTGTTTGGAACATCTGAATAACCAGAAGGTTTACCTCTATATATGCCAGCATCATTCAATTGAGCAATTTGTGGTAATCTAGGATCATTATTATCCAACATCATATCAACAATAACAGAATTTACTTTCCATTCACCTCTTGTTCCAAAAACAACAGTTTCATATAATGGATTAGCACTAGGTGAAGCACTTAAATAAATAAGTTTTGCTTCTTCAGCATTAGACGAAAACAAATTTCCAGAATTAACTAAAGCTTGCAACTGCGAACTAACATTTTGTTTTCCAGAAATTCTCATTAGGCATCTGAATTGCAATGAAGCTGCAAATTTTTTCCATAAACCAGCATCACCACCATAAAGGATATCCGAACCAGAATCTATTGTACCAACACCACTATCAAGTAAGCTAATTGCTTGACTAAGCATTGATATAATACCATTATATACACTTTCTTGAGCATCATATGCGGGTGCGATTATTCCTTCATCACCTCTAATAGCTTCACTAAAAGGAACATCACCATACATATCAGCCGCAACTGAATATGAATGTGCTTGTAATACTAATGCAAGACCCATCATTACAGTGTTTTCTTCTACTTCTGCTAAGTTGTAGATTGCATCGGCTTGAGACAAAACCCCAGTTGTTGTTGTTGGGTTTGTATTTGAATTACCAACACCACCGTAAAGAGTTGTCCAAGTAGCTGATATAATACTTTGACGTGGTATATACCTAGCCTCATCATTGTATTGCACTTTTGCAAACTGTTGAGACCAACAAGCTCCCATATCTCCACCAACAAATGTGCTATTCAATCTATTTTGCATATTTCTAACTGCAGTTGGAATTATAAGATGCGAAGGCAAACTGGTTGGATTATTAGGATCTTGATTTATTTCTTCAAAATCTTTGTCACAACTTGTTACAATAAGCAACGCTGCAAATAAGATTCCTGTTATTTTAAATCGTTTCATTTTATTATCTTGTTTTAAATTAATTAAATTCAAAGTTTATAGTTTTATGTTTACATTAAAACCAATACTTCTAGCAGTTGGCTGTTGACCAAACTCTTGCCCTTGTTGAGCATTTGCATCACTAAATGCCGATTCTGGATCGATATGGGGAACATTTTTATGTAAAATTGCCAGATTACGACCAACTAATGAAAAACTAATTCCATCAAACATTGTGTTTTCAATCAAATGAGATGGTAAGTTATAACCAAATACAACTTGTTTTAATTTAACATAAGATGCATCAAATACCGAGCCTTCAACAATACTGTTAGAGTATGCCCTTTTGTTATAATCTTCTGCCGATCTAATAACGTTATTAGGAACAAATGCTCCAGTAACAGGATCAACCATTACACCATCGCCAATAATACCAGTCTCTCTACCTAAAATAGTTTCTTCTAGTACACCAGCGTAACGACCCCATGCAGTTGTCATTGAATAAATATCACCACCGATTTTCGCATCAATTAAGGCACTCAAATTAAAATCTTTGTATGTGAAACTGAAGTTTGCACCACCAGTCCAATCAGGAGAAACATTTCCTAAAACTTTATTACCGCCGTCAATTGCTGGTAAACCGTCAACAAAAATAATTTGTCCATCAGGAGCTCTTCTGTATGAAGACCCTACAATATCACCCCAAGCATGTCCTTCTCTTGCTTCTAATGTCATACTCCATTGACCACCTAAAACTAATGACTCTAAACCTCCTAATGAAACTACTTCGTTTGTGTTTTTAGCAAAATTAACATCTAAATCAAATTTAAAGTCCCCTTTGTCTATAACTGTAGCACCTAATTGAATTTCATAACCTTTATTATTGGTTTCACCAACGTTTCTTATTGCACTTGTATAACCAGAAGCTGCAGAAATTTGAACTGGTACAATAGCATCAGTAGTTGTTTGGTCATAATAGGTAGCATTTAATCTTAATCTACTATTAAACAACCTTAAATCTGCACCAGCTTCAATACCAGTTGTAGTTTCAGGCTTAATACTTGGGTTTTTTAAGATATGAGGTAAGAAACCAACAGTTGCAGAACCAAAAGGAGTAGCATCTAGACCATAAGTAGGTTCTAATTGATAAGGGCCTAATATGCCAATACCACCAACTTCTGACCATCCACCACGAACTTTTAAGAACCAATCATCAGCTCCAATCATATCTGTAATTACAGCAGAAAGAGAAACAGATGGGTAGAAGAAGTTGTTACCTTCAACTGGTAAAACACTTGCCCAGTCATTTCTTCCTGAGAACTCTAAAAACAAGTAGTTTTTAAACGAAAGCTTACCAAATCCAAATAAACTGTTTATCCTTTGTTCACTTGAAGTATTCACTAGTACATAGTTTACACCAGCTCTAAGGTTATTTAAATTATACAATTCTGGTAATTGTAATTGAGGAGCATTCGCAAAATTTAATTTACGATCCCTCTTCATTGAATTACCACCAACACTTAAGTCTAAAGCAAAGTCTTCATTAATTTCAGTTGTATAACTTAATAATAATTCTGCATTTCTTTCAGAAAATGATCTGATAGTTTCAGAATACGAACCATTAGGTCCATTGTTGCTTCCAAATGCTCTTCTTTGAGTAGCAATAGAGTTCCAATGATCTAAACCAACTTTACCAGATAAGTTAAAGTGTTCGTTTATTTCATAATTAATTGAAACATTACCAACAATTCTATCTTTATCAAAATCTCTTAAGTTAGTATCCAATACCCAAAACGGATTGTTTTGGAAAACCGTATTCCAGTTTAATGGTGTTCCAGCTGCTGCTGTACCATCTGGAGATAACGGTAAATTTTGCCAATCTCTCAACGCATTAAAATCAACGTTTCTACCAGACCAAATAAATTGTTGTACTGGATTTTCGTTGTCATAACCTACAAATGGTAAGTTACTACTACCTGATTTTGTATAATTAACGTTAATAGATGTAGTTAACTTATCACCAATATTTTGTGAAGCACTAGCACTAACAGTAGATCTTTCAAAATCTGTGTTTGGTACCATACCAGTTTGGTTAAAGTTACCTAAAGATAATCTATATGTAAAGTCTTCAGATCCACCAGAAAAAGATAAATTGTTATTTAACTGTATCCCTGTTTCGTAGAAATCTTTAATATTATCTGGATGAGACACCCAAGGAGTAGCTGCGCCACCATGCTTATAACTATCCCATTGAACAAATTCTAAACCAATATCTAATGGAGGACCCCAACTTTCATCAACTCCACCATCTCCACTTGATCCGTCTATCCATTCAAATGTATAAGGATTTGATCCTTGACCATAAGAGTTTTGATAATCAGGTAAAATTAATGGGTTGTCAAACTGAACACTTGAATTAAAAGTGATGCCTAAATTAGTATTTGCTTTCCCTTTTTTAGTAGTAATTTCAATTACACCATTAGATGCTCTAATACCATATAAGGCTGCCGCAGCAGGGCCTTTTAATACATTCATAGTTTCGATGTCATCTGGGTTAATGTCAGAGATTCCGTTTGGCATATCTCTACCACCGCCATTACCAGCATTACCATAGTTGCCATTGTCAATTGGTACGCCATCAACAACATAAAGTGGTTGATTGTTACCTGTAATAGAACTAGCACCCCTAAGGACAACACGCGATGAAGCACCTACAGAACCAGAACTAGAAGTTACCTGTACACCAGCAATACGACCAGCTAATGCATTTGAAATGTTTGGCTCAGGTGCAACCGATAAAATGTCGCCTTCTAAGCTTTGTACTGCATAAGTAGCACTTCTTTTTTCAACTTTACGTCCAAAACCAGTTACGATAACTTCAGTTAAAGATTCAGCTTCTGCAACCATTTCTACATTAATAGTGTTTGCAGCACCTACTGTCATTTCTGTAGTTTCCATACCTATAAAGCTATATTGAAGAACATCTCCAACATTTGCACTCATAGAATAGTTACCGTCAAAATCAGTTTCAGTACCAGTTGTAGTACCTTTAATAATAACACTTACCCCTGGTAAAGGACCGGATTCGTCAGAAACATTACCAGAAACAGTCTTTGATTGTGCAAAAGTTATTTGCACTACAAACGCCAATAACAGCGTTAAAATTCCATTAAACTTTGTTTTCATTATATAATTATTTGAATTAATTTGAGCCAAAAGTCTTAAATAATACTTAAAAAACCAACTTTTTAACATAAAAAAAGTTAAAAAAGTTAAATAAAAGTTAAGATCTTTTGTGGATATCCTAATTATAAGATGCAATTAATTAAAATAGGTTGCGTGAAACACAAATTTTTTTTTGAAAAATTTAGAGAAAAGTAGGGGTTAAATTTATGTAGTATTATGATTGCTTTTGCTTTATAGCAAAATAGACTTTAGTTTAAAAATATTGTAGAAGTCTAATGTGAAATTTAGAATTTTGGAAGTCCACGGGGAAATCAGATCGTTTACCAAGTGCATAGCTAATATCGACAGCACCATTTTTAGTATTAAAAACATACCCTAGCCCAAAACCAAACAATTGTCCATTTTCATTAATAATATCGTTTTGGACATAAGCGAAATCAGTTATTGAATACATATAGGATTTTTGAGCGAGGTGATAACGGTACTCTAAGTTTAAAATAGTGTAGGCTGATACAAAAATACTTTCTTGATCAAACCCTCTGATAGAGTTTGCCCCTCCAATTCTAAACAATTCATTTGAAAATAAATTTTCTGAAATTAGTATTCCGCTTTTACTTTGGATGAATATATTGCTCTTTTGATTTAAGCTCCATAAATAGGAGGCATGTAAATTATATTCTTGTTGATTTGTTTTGGCAGTATTTTCTGTAAGTGTTCTATTTCCCCAAAGTGCTTTAATGTCAAAATAAAATTTATCTTGAAATGGCTTGTTCTCATCTGGTTTTCTGTAATTGTATGATGCTCCAAAAAATGTGCTTTTATATCCTTTAATATTATTTACCGTATTTTCTGAGACTAAATCATTCGAATTTTCTGATTCGAATTCTCCCGAAATTTCACTAAACTGATTTAAGGTGTAAGCTAAATTGATTTCAGTATGGATGTTTAAAAAAGTAGAATCTTGTTTGTAAAGATTAAAATTAATGCCGAAAGTTATAGGTGTTTTAAAAATATATGGCGCTGTAAAGTCGAGATTAAATAATTTGCGGTCATCTCCATTGCTTTTCCATTGTATAGAAATGGATTCTCCTTTATTCAATATATTATTTAGTAATAAATCTAAATAGCCGTTGAATTTCAATTTTCCTTCTTCGTCTGTTGCGAAACCAATTAATCCATCAAAACGGTTTGCTTTAATTTTTTGCAAGTATAAATAAATAGATGTTGAGTCATTTGTAAATAAAACTTCTGGGGACTTTATTTCTGACACAAAAGCAATTGCTTGAATAGCTTTAGAGGCATCTTGTAGTTTTTCAGTATTAAAAACTGTCCCTGTTTTGAGATTCAATCTATGTTTTACAAAAGATTGCGGAAATTTCTCATATGCTTTTATAATAATATTGTCAATAGTTCTTGATTTGGTTGAGTTGATATTTAGCTCAGCAATTAACTCATCATTTAATGTTCTAATATTTTTTAAAGCAACTTCAGTAAACGATTTACCATCCAATTCAAATTGTAAAATTAAAGCGTTCATCAAATTTGAAACATCATACATGTTAATAGTAAAAGAAGAGTCTGTTAAACTAGAGGTGTGTTTTTTGACAGTATTTATATCAATATTGTTTGAGTCAAAAAATATTTTTATTGTTTTTGTATTTTTCCCTAATTCTAAATAGGAAGTGTAAGTAGAGTCTTGTTTTTGAATAGTTTCGAATCGAGCATTCAAATATCCTATTCTGTGAAGTTTTGATTTTACCGAATCAATTTCTGCGTACACTGAGTTTTCTGAAGAATGAAAATGTCGGTATTCAATCAAATTAAATATCGAATTATTTATTGATTCCTTTTCAATTATTTTTAATTCAATTTCTTGAGTAAATGCTGATTGGAAAATCAGCAATAAAAAAAGTGTATATATATAAGGTGTAAAAAAACTTTTCAACTAAAGTAAATATTGATTGTAAATACGGTGTGAATATAGGGGATTATAACGATTTAATAATGAGTA
>JAQRMW010000107.1 GCA_028599075.1 Urechidicola sp.
TAAAACTATTAAGCCCGTAGATACCATTATGCAGGTATCTCGTTTTATTAATCCCGATTGGTTAATAGAAATTGAAGTTGATGCTGTAGTAAGCGATTCTTAATATCATAATTGAACTTTAAAGTCTTGTTTTCAAAGTAACATTCCTACTCCCTTTCAACTCCTGCAATTCAATCTGTAATTTCTCATTATTACCTAACACAAATTTTGACAACACATACACAAATCGTTTTGACTGTCTATCTTTAATCATTGAAGGCATTTTGTGCTTATAAATTACTTCTTGTTGCAATCTTCGATAAGAAGCTTTTCGTTTTTTGTTTCCATTGGTTCTGTATATGTTCAAATAATCAACTTCAAAATCAATTCCTGAAGCATTCTGAATTTCAATAACTAAATACACTTCTGAAGCATTATACACCATCTTTTGCAAACGTAAACGCAATCCTTTTTCACGTTTTGTAGAAATTCGCTTTAGTTTTGAGTTTAATAAATACTCACTAAATTTTTGAAAGTAAGTAATTCGACTTTTATATTTGTCAATCGGTTTGTTTACAGGTTTATGTTTAGTTTCCTTAGGCATTTCATTCCCGATACTTTCATTTTGATTAACGAAATAATTGAGCTTTGGTAGTCTTTTAGCATATTTTAAAATATAGGAATATACTTGTCCGTCGTTAGTAACAGCTAATAAGTTACTTTCTGCTCCTGGTTGTGCTTGAAGTAATCCGAAATATTGTTCTTTTTCTCTATTGTAGGTAAATACAAAATGGTTTGCTCCAGTTATTCCTTGCCGAATTTGATTCGGGAAAAACAAAGCAACATTCTTTTTGTCATTAGCATAAATAGTATCTAATGCTTTTATCTGTTGTCCGCTAACGAGTAAACAACTGAAAAACATTAGAAGTAATGTGATAGTTTTCATTTTTTGAATTTTAAGATTAAATTGTAATTATTGGCTATAGTAACTTTTACATTTTTATTATTCCGTTGAAATATTTTCTTGATACCACTTACTTGTGGTACTCCTACAATATTGATGTCATCTACAAGGTCTCCAACTACCTCTTGTCTAGCTTCTGCTCTAAAACTGTTTTCTATATAAATACCCTCACTACCATCTTGCAAATCAAAAGCCTTTAGCTTTACTGGTTGATGATTGATATTTTCAATTTTTATAATGGTTCGATTCGGTTTAAAACTAACAAACCCATAAATGGAAGTATTTTTTGGAAGTAGAATTCCTTTGATGATGGCTTCTTTTGTTAATCGCATTTGCAATCTGAAATTGGTTCTCACAGTTTGTGTACCATCAACTCTAACATAAATAATGGCATCTGTATTTTGATTATTATTTTCATTCCCTACAGGGTTTGAAGCAAAAAAGAGTTGATGTTCCAATGCCAATTCTTTGGTTTCTACTGTTGTTTCTTTTTCTTTTGTTCTAAATGTTGTATCAATTTTAACCTGTCTAGGTTGAACTTTTACTTTCGGTTTTCTATAACTTCTATCGGTATAACTGATACGTCCTTCATTGTAAATACTATCTACAATACGTATCTTCTCTTTCCCCAATAAATCAGGGTCATAGACTCCTGTAGAATCCAGTAAGCGTTCATCATAAATACTTGGGGCGTTAGTCTGCCTAACTTCTTTCAGGTCGTCTAGAGCCTCCAATTTAGATTCGTATTCCTTCTGTTCATCTTTAAGTTTTGGAACAGGAATTTGATTATTTTCAATAGTTGGTTCTTCATCTTCTCCTAACATTATCACAGCGTATGAACCAATAAAAAGTACTACACATAAAATAACGGCAGCAAAAATGAGTTTATTTTTTTCTATTTTCATAGTCGATTTTTTTAAGTGTATTTTCAAAAAAGTTGGTAATGAGTAATCCGTGTGTGTTCCTTGGAAAGTTTCTATCAACACGAATCAAATTACCGGTTGTGATGAGTTCATAAATGTCGGTTACCGATCCTCTGTTGATTTCAAAAATGGTTTTGGTTTCAAAACGATATGGTTTAGACTGAATATCAATTTTAGAATTAGTACTTATTACTCGTCGTACTAGAGAATATTGAAGTAAACGGTTATAAACACCATCAGCTTTTTTCTGTCTATAGAGTGCATCCACAGAACTATTTCCTAGCCATAGAGCTTTCTCCAAATGCTTTTCATAATTACTGGCATCAATATGATAGAAATACGTATGAAACAATTCTAAATGTGCCAATGCTTCTACTTCTAAATTTTCTCGCTGTGAAACTAATTTTATAGGGATGGCACTTCCATCACTATTGACCACAAAAGCGTTATTGACGGTTTCTTTATGAAGTTTTACAACCACTACCACTGAAACAATACAGGTCAATACTGCTCCGATAACTACTGCTAAAACAATGAAGCGATTCAACTTCAGTATGTTGTATATATTTTTATAAGGTGTTTTCATATTTAAATAATTATTACGCGCTAAAAAGCCTAAAAACAAAAGAAGTAGCACGACGATAGAGTTTGAATTTTAAAAGCACAATGAATCCTATAGAACCTAATTGTAATAATGGAGCAAAAAAGTTGCTTCCCCAATCCGTTCCGAACAAGTCTCCCCAAAAGTTGGTGTTGATTTCAGTATAAAGATTATTCACAAAAACATTAACAAGAAAAAAGGCAGGTACTAACATATAGACTCCTGCATAGAGTTTAAAGAAATTATATGCCAAGGATCTAAACTTTTCAAATACTGCCAGACTAATTACCAATGGAAAAAAGGCTTGCATAATTCCGAGTAAAAAGAAACGTTCTGCAAGAAATAAGGGATAGATAAACAAATCCAATATCCATAGAAACATTGCCATAATGAATGCCAGCATTTTTAAACCATACAATGGTGTTACCAATGCTTCATACAGCATTGCAAATGCTTTTTTGGCGGCTTCCAAAGCACCCACATCCTGTTCCAAATCAATATCTTGCAATTGTAACGGGAGGAGTGCAGGAGCCGTATCTCGATATTGGGATTCAATAGCAACTAATATGCTATCGAAAACACCCAATACCTGTGTAGAGAAAATTACGATAATGACGACGGCAAAATTCTTTGCTAATTCTGAAGGGGTCAATCCCCAAGTATAACCCTCATTATTGGCAACGCCCTCATTGTATTTTTTTAGAATGTTTACTAGGAAGAATAAAATAGCCAGTGTTTTCATTCCAGTAATGGTATACTGCGAAAAATCACTGTTTTTGATGGTGGTAAAAACCGCATCAATATATTCTAATCCTATACCTAAAAAAATACCGCTCATTAGTAATTCGTTTCTCTATTATTGATTTTGTCTTGCATTTCTCTAAAAGCGATAATCTCACGATAACGTCTCGTTTTTGCTTCAATCTCTGCGACCATTTCATTAGATTGTAGCTCCATCTCTTTAAGGACTTCGGCACGTTCGGCATCTGCCATTTTCAGATTATCGCTGGACAATATCTGGTCGATATAATCCAGACCATCCAGAGAATTTTCTATAATTGCATTAAAGGAATCTGAGATGCGACTGATTTCATTGGACTTTATATATGGTGAATTCAATATTTCCCGTAAATCGTCCTGCACAATATCAAACAGACGTTGATTATTGCGTGCCAGTTCTCGAACAGCTTTTAATTGCCGTATCACATTATTGACTTTCTCAATATTCTCTTTTTGCTTTTTTAGAAACTCAACTGACTTTAATAATTGTGAGGTCTGTTTTGCTGATTCAATCAAGGATCTTGCAAAACTGATAAAGTTGGTATTGTCATAAACTGGCATCCCCTGGGCCGTAGCACGGCCAGGCAATAAAAGAGTTAGGGTAAGTACGAATAGTAATATTCTGATTTTGTTTTTCATGATAATTTTATTTTAAGAATTAGTGAATATATTGATGGCTTTTTCCATCGAATTGTGTTCTACATACAGTTGCATTATAGCCTCACTTTCTTTTCCATCTGTGAGATAGGCTGCATAGACTTCTTTGGGTACTTCTAAGCGAAAAATGTTGCTCTCTTTTCCAATCTTGATAAACATTTCTGTGTACTTCCTTGCGCCTGTTAAATTGTTTCTAATGGACTTTAATTGGTTCAAATCGTGGCTAGAGAGATTCAAGCGTTTTTGTAATTCAGCGTACCCTTTTTCATTTCGTAGGCTATACACTACTTGCGTATTTTCTAAAATACTTGCCGATGTAGAATTATCAGGTAACTGATTTATTGATTGCAGAATAATACCAATTGCTCCATTTTGTTTTCGGATCGCTTGATAATAAAATTCTACACTTTCGAGTACATTTCCGAACTTCAATTGTTTTGCAAACTCATCAAAAAGGATAATTCCACGTTCTGAACGATTACGCCAAATGGTTCGTTGAATGGCTGACTTAATTAGTTTCAACATTACTGATAAGATTTCTTTATTGTCTTTGACTTCATCGAGTTCAAAAACAATCAAACGTTTATCTTCAATTTTATAGGTTTGGTCTTCTCTTACATTGAATAAGAAACTGTATAAACCATCATCTACATATTCAGAAAGAATGTGCAAAAAGTTATAAATGCTGAAATACTCTTCCTGAATTTTAAGTTCCTGGATAAGTGTGTCCTTTTTATCATCTACAAACTGATAAAGACTTGCCAAAGAATGAGTGTCAGAGGCACCATTTTGATAGTAATAACGAAGCACTTTTTTAATAGCAACTTCTTCCGCTTTAGTTGCCTCTTTTCCCGAAGCCAATAATTCCAAAAGAAACACGCTTAAATCCTCTAAACGCTCTGGCGTTAAATCTTCCAATGAAGAAATGTAAAAAGGATTGATTCCTAAATTCTTTCCTTGCTCGTAGCGTAGAATAATATGATCGTCTGGATAGAGTTTAGCAAATTTGGAATACGAACCTCCTAAATCTATAATAACCAAGCGTACATTGCTCTCAAAATACTGGCGAAGTATATTATTCGCTAAAAACGATTTTCCTTCGCCAGTTGGCGCAAAAATGGCAAAATTGCGTGCTTTGATACGTTTCTTCTGCTCATCCCAAACATCTTTTAGAACTGGAATGTTATGCTGTCTATCGTTGAAAATAATACCGACTTCATCTGATTTATAATTACTGTTATTGATGTATAAACACAAGGCGTGTTTTAAATCGGTTACATACAAATCTTCATTTGAAAAATTGGAAGCAAAACAACAATAAGAATTCAAGAAATAGTTTTTGCGTTCTTCTCCTTTTGGATAATACGGAACGATATCAAGTTCCTTAAATTCGGTTTTAATTTTAGAAGCGATGCTACTTAACTCTACTTCCTCTTTAGACCAGAAAACCACATTGAGATGTCCTCGAATAATTCGTGCAGCATCATCTTCATTAATCTTCCCTACAATGTCTTCAATCTTCTTTAAGATGACTTTGTTCTGCGTACCGAAGTTGGAACTCTTGTTAAGTTCTTCAATTTTTTTATCGAGTAGTTTTCGCCATTTATGCTTATCATCCAAATAGATGATTTGATTTATGATGTGATTTTCATTGAGATTCAACCCTAATCCATCAATAAAACCTTGATGAAAAACAAAGTCATCTGACGTGAATTTATCGTTCGTTTTACTACTCTGTACTACATCGCCAAAACAAAGTTCGCTGTTAACCGCAAGTACATCAAAATGATTCTCACCAATTTCAATATTAGATTTCTTTAACTGAATATCTGTATCAAAGCCCTCATTGAATCCATTGAAATAGTCATTCGTTAGGTTAAGAATTTGATGCTCATTTAGTGGTGTAAACTTCACCTTTCGGCTATTATTAATAAATGAAATAGCATCGTTTACCGAAGTGATGAATTCTTTAACATTGTGGTCCATTTTTTTATGAATCCCTTTTTCAACTTTTCGAAACGGATTGGTGAATTTTGAAGCATTTAATGCTTTGTTAAATGGAAGTATGAAAAACAAATAGCAACTATGTTTTAAGTAATTCCTTCCTTTAAAATAATCGTGTGTTGCTTTTTCTAAGAAGGTGTCGTTAGGCAATATCTCTGAAGTGTAATCAGCCTTTTTGTAAATATCTTGCTTATGAATAACGGTACTTGTAGGTAAGGATTTAAATGCCTGAAACCACGAACCGTGAATATCTTCAAAATCCTTTTCCGATAAGGAATAAATTTCAGGCAAATCGCCTTTATAGCATAGCACCACATTCCCATTATTGGCAAACACAATGTGTTGTTCTATATTTAAAATAGGGTGGTATGCTGCTAGGTTTATCTTTTTCATACTGGCTGTTTTTAATCAAGTGCCCATTATGGGCATTCATAATAGAGATGACTTCCTTTTTTATTACTTACCGTTTGTGGAAATACTTTTTTAAAATGGAATAGTGCTGGATTTTTGGTTACGTGTGTTAAGGCAACATAAAGTATTGCATTGAATACAAACACAGAAATGATAACCATAAAACTGAACGAGAAAATGATGAATAATAATGAGCCAATAACAGCAGTCATCATAAGCGCAAACAGTGAAATGGGTAAACCCATAATCACTGCACGCTTTCGTATGTTTTTATAAACCTCGAATCGTTTCATTTAAACAACGATGCCGATTAGGTATGTAAAAATTCCAACTACTGCTCCAGCAATGAGTACAAATACCAATACGCGTGTGATTCCTTTTTTAAGGTCTGCGTTTTCTCCAAAGAAATGTCCTGCATTAAATAGGAAACCTATTAAAAAGATAACCCCTAAAATGATTGGGAAAATGGCTCGAATGGTATCGGAAACATCATTTACAGAATCTTCAATACCTCCAATTTGTGCAAAAATGGAATTTGAAATGAGTAACAATAAAGCAGTTACATAAAGTGATTTTTTCATGTCGAAATAGATTTAAAATTTACTTGATTTTGATATTGGAAAAATACTATATATTTGAATATAAATAACTGATTATTAATATTTTGCATAAAAAATAATTATTGATTTGTTTTGATTTTAATTGCAAATAAATGACACTAAATCTTATGAATTTCAATGTTTAAAAGAGGCTTAATTATGAAAACACATTCTAAAAAAATGCTCAAAAACGTCAGTTTTTGGATTTTGATGCTACAAATGTGCTTGGTTTTTAGTCAACAAAAAGTAATTGTAATTGATGCTGGACATGGTGGAAAAGACTCTGGTGCAATTGGTATAAATAGCATCCAAGAAAAGGACGTGGTTTTGAATGTTGCCAAAGAAATTATTAGGCTGAACAAACTGATTTTTAATGATGAGTTGGATATTTTCTTAACTCGTTATAAAGACACTTTGATTTCTTTATCAGATAGAAATCGATTGGCTAAAGTTTTAAATGCTGAAGTATTTGTGTCGTTACATTGTAATCATGCTAAAAATTCAAAAGCTAGAGGAATGGAAGTTTATGTACATGATTCTGATGGGAAAAATATCAAATCTTCGATTGGTTTAGGATTATCAATCTTAAATGAGAGCATCAAAAAATTAGGTTTTAAAAAGCGAGGTGTCAAGTTTGCAAATTTTCATGTGTTGCGAAAATCTAAGAATCATCCTTCTATTCTTGTTGAAATGGGTTTTCTAACTAATGGTGATGAAGCGAATTATTTTTTGAAATCTAAAAACGTCAAGGCTATAGCATTGTCTATTTTACTAGGAATTACTAATTATTTAAATACTGGATTATGAAAGAATTATTTGTTGAAGTTGTGAAGAGTTTAAAAGAGATTTTTAAATTTTTATATTATGAAATTAAGCAATTGAAAAAACACTTTTTTCAGAAAAAAGGAGTTTAATTTTATATTTTACATTATTTCAGTAAAATAATTTTATTTTGCGCTCATAAAAATTTCACATACAAAAGATTAAAATACTTGATGATTTTAGATAAAAATATAAACGGACGAATTATTAATGCATTAGCAAAAAATTATAATCCATTAGACTATTCTGTAAAGTTATCTACTTCATTAAAAAATGTTTTTCCAACTGAAAATTTTGATAACTTTTCAAAATATGAACTGCACAAACTTCTAAATGACACTCTTTTTCAATATTATAAAGGAGAAGAAATACTTAAGTATAAACTGTTTCAAAACTACATAAACAAAAAAAGCATTGTAGCTGCCTTTGAAATTAAAGTGAACAATAGTCGATTAGATTTTTTAACTATAAATGGGCATACGACTAGCTTTGAAATTAAATCAGAATTAGATAATTTATCTAAATTAAGCAAGCAAATGGCTGATTATATGTTAGCATTTGAGTACAACTATTTAGTTATTGACCAAAAGCATATTGAAAAAGCAAAAAAAATATTACCCGAATCTTATGGTCTTTGGAGTTATGAAAAAGGAAAATATAAGAAACTAAAAAAAGCATTACTTAACGAAAAAATGGATTCTGAAGTTCAATTAGAATTGTTAACCAAATCTGAGCTTGTTAATAGTTTTCCTAATTCGAGAGGTGAAATAAGTAATATTTTGGATTGCCTAACAGCTAAAGACATTAATAGTCGATTTAAAAAAGCATTAAAGAATAGATATCGTAACAGGTGGGAGTTTTTGAAAATGAATAAATCTGAAATATTACCAATTGATGTTCAATTTTTCTTCAATACAAATATCGAACCTAGCCATATTTATTACCATTAGTTTTTAGTTTAGTCAAAATCTCCATTCGAAATTTTAAGCTTTATACAATGTAAATAATGCTCCATACTAATTCTTTTGAATTTAGCTGGACTCTTTCCAGATTCACCTCCATTATTTTCACCTAATTGAATGTTCGAAATAATTTCCCAACCTTTATTTCCAACACCTAAAAAGTCTAAAGAATCTGACTGCATTCTTTCTGTTGATTTAGACGCAATAACTGCTGGAACTATTGTTGTTTCAAACTCTATTAAATCTGGTTTTGTTTCACCTTTCTTATGTCCTCCATTTTTATATCTAAATCCAAAGAAATTATTTGTTACCGCATCATAGAAAAGAAAACCTGGACTTATAACTCCACCGCTAGTTATGTTGTCTTTTTTAATACCTACATAATCCGAAAAACAATGACCAGCAAACTGTTTAAATATGTAGGGTAGACTATTATCGATAGTATCTATCATGTTTCCATGATTTAATCCAGTCATTGTTATATCTTCTGGTATTTGATTATGATGAATCACAATGTTACAATTTAGATTTTTAAAATCTTCAACAATATCTTGAATATCACCATCTGTTTCATCTAACTCATTGTTTTCAAAATCCATAATAATATAATCATTTGGCTTTACAGATTTTTTGATTTGTTGAATGTCCTGATGAAAAGTTTCTATAAAAGTCCTAAAGGCAAGAGTTTTAAAATCATTTCGTATTTCTTTTTCCTGTAGGGAAATAGAATCTCCTTCTCCATTAACCTGTAGATATGAGGAAATTACAGGGATTATTTTAGAAGCAACTGGTTTTAACCTCTTTAAATACTCTGTTCGTTTCTCTCTATTTGTTACTACTGTCCTTAAGAAAAGTAGTGTTGGTGGTTTTGTGTTTCTGCTTTGAGGGAGATGAACCGGTAAATCAATGAAAACCTTATTAGCTTTAATACTTTTAATAATTGGTATGTAAACATCTTCAAAGGATTTTTCCTTTTTTGAACCAAAAAGCGAAATTTGAGGGTCTTTCTTTTTTTTAGAATTCACCCTATCGAGTTCTTTAACAATTTCAAGACAGGGATATATTCTTTCTCCAAAATCAAAGGATTTTAAAACTTTAGTTTCTTGTGGTCGAACCCTAAATATTGGCATGTATTTTAACAATGTACTCATTCTTCTGCATTTAAAATAGAACTAATTCCTATTGATATATTTATCTAAAAAAACTTTAAGTTTTAATTTGTTACCAAATGAATATGGTAATATTTCTAGGTACTGTAATCGTGCAAGTACAACAGCGGCATGTGTATTATATTTACGTGCTAATTGTCTTATATCTTTTTCTGTAATTTTATCTGATAGTTCTGCTGTAATGTTTTCTGGTAATAACCATTTGTTAGCAAAATTATCCGCTTCAATTTCTTTTCTAGTATCCAATTCATATTCTTTTAAATCTTCTATAAAAACATCTTTTTTACCATGCAATAGAATATGTCCAGCTTCATGAAAAAAAGAAAACCAGAAATGGTCATTAGATTTATATCTGTCAGTTAACTGTATTAAAGGAATACCTCCAACCCATCTTGCTACACCGCTAATTGGGGCTTTGGGAATATTAGCAGTAAAAACAACAGCAACTCCAGCATTTGAACAATACTGCTGCAAACGCAAAGCAAAATCTTCGGGATGAATTCTTACCATTGCTCTGATTTCTTTAAGCGCATCTTTAAATGCGTCCTTACTATATGAACCCAATTTTAGTTTTCTCATTTCTACTTCTCCCATTCTCAAAAAAGCTGCTAAACCACCTAAAGTAGTTTTATGTGCATCACTTTTTCGAAAGCTAGATACAGCATATTGATTTACATATAGAGATTCCCATTGTACAGGTGAGGCAACTCCATAAAACTTTAAACATTCTTCAGCCATTGCAGAACTTACTTTCTTCGTTTTTAGATAACCATATTCTTTCAACTCCTTTATAGGCTGTATTTTTAACCAATCTGTATATTTTTCTAATGTTTCTTCTTGGTCAAGTCTTAATAATTTTTCGCGATATAACATTTCTCTATTAAGCCAAAACTGTGCATCTATTCCAAGAACTTTTTCCAATTGAAGTGCAGTTGTCAAAGTAATAGGCTCTTTGCTAGATATAATATCATTTATTTTAGAAGGCGTTTTACCCATTCTTTCCGCAAGTTCAACCTGACTCATTCCAATATGTTCTATTGTTTCCAATATAGTATCTCCAGGTTTAGAAAGAAGTTCGCGTTCATCTACTAATTTGCTCATAATCTTAATTTTTTTCTAATGATAATCAACTATTTCATTGATACATATATCCGTTACGGATTTAGTATCTAAAGAGCCATCTTCATTTTTTGGAAGCGGGTTATGAGTTATTTCAAATACCATGCGATGATTAGCAGATATATTTAATGCCCATTCTCCATCTCTATCTCCAGATAACTTATGACAATTAGCAGCTGGTATTTGCATCAGAACATAGAGATTAGGAGATGCATTAATGTCATCCAATCTGCTAGATATCCTCTTTGCATTCACACCAAAGTTTCTTTTTATCTCCGATGCGCTACTTAATTGCTTTTTTAGCTTATTCTTTTGATACTCAATTTTCATTAATAAAAATATTTATTACCGAAAAAGGGTAATAATTTTTACAAATATAATTTTATTTTTTGAAAACAACCTAGATTTTTAAAAATTTCTTGATACTCAATTCGATAGAAAATAGTTTTTATTAACTATTTTCTTTTATCATTGGAAGATTTATCAAACCCAATCAAATTAAATAGTTCTCGCATTCGAGAACGAACACGATTACCATAACGATCTTCTAATTCTTTTGCATTTAGATTGGTTGTGCAATGCGTTTTGAATTTATATTTTAAAAAAAGTTCGTGGCGAGAAAGTATCACTTCACCCATTACGTTGCAATCCTTACCAAAATAACGTCCTGTAGGTTCTATACCCAAATCATCAAAACAATAGAATCTGTTATCACCATAATCTTCAATAATTTTATAACCAATATGATTAAAAGCAAAAGTTACATTGCGTGTAGATATCATTTCGTATGATTGATGATGTGGAGTGATATGTCGAATTAATTTCATTAAAGAGGTTTTCCCACAGCCTACAGGACCAGAAAGTAAAATACCTTTATGAAT
>JAQRMW010000108.1 GCA_028599075.1 Urechidicola sp.
AACTACCAAACCTGTATTAATATTAAAGGTTACAGACTTATAAACATATAGCTTGTTGATTTCTAAAATATTGAAAGGTTTTTTTGATTAAAAAAATAGTACATTGAAGGTCTATTAACTTAAATCTTTTTTATTATGTTTTCAAAAACAAATTTAATCTCAACAATTGTTGCTACCCTTTGGGCATATTTTGGTGGCTTTCTCGTTTGGGTAATCATTGCAACTCCATTAATGGAGGGACATGAAGGAACAGCTACTGGAGTTTGGAAAGAAGTTCCAGATCATTTACATCTAGTGATTGGATGCTTAATTTTTGCATTTGCGTTTTCAACAATTTACTCAAAACTAGCTGGAGGATTTACCATATCTTCCGGTGTGCAATTTGGCCTTTGGGTTGGAATAATGCTCGGATTTGGAGAAGGAATAATAAATTTAGGAGTTGCTAACTTTAGTGACTTAACAGGAACAATCATTAGCGGAGTACTATCAATTGTCTTTTATGTAATAATGGGTGCTTTAGTAGGTTTAATATATAATAAATTGTCCGTTTAAATCTAATAACTTAATGAATGTAAAAAGCTTCTCAAAATTGAGAAGCTTTTTTTTGCTTTAAATTTAGTGGCATACAAGAATAGATAAAAGCGTCACTAAGTGAAGAAAATAGACTCTTAGCAAAGTTGATATTTATCATACTTTATTCAATAAATAACCTATAATTTTGAGGATACTAAAATCATAGTGATTTAACCACACGTAAATTTATTAAAATGGCAAAAGTTAAAGGAGCTATCGTTGTTGATACAGAAATATGTAAAGGATGTGATGTTTGCATTCCTGTTTGTGCTGAAAATGTAATCAGCATGTCTAAAGAAGTTAATCGCAAAGGCTATCATTTTGCTTATATGAGTGATCCCGAAGCGTGTACCGGGTGTACCAATTGTGCTATTGTGTGTCCAGACAGAGCTATATCTGTATATAGAGTAAAAGTTGAAGCATAATCTTTAAAAATTAAAGTAATGTCCGAATTAAAATTAATGAAAGGAAACGAAGCATTAGCCGAGGCAGCTATTAGAGTTGGTGCCGACGCTTACTTTGGTTATCCTATTACCCCACAGTCAGAAGTTATAGAATACTTAATGGCCCAACGCCCTGAAGAAAGAACAGGAATGGTGGTGCTACAAGCCGAAAGTGAAATTGCAGCAATAAATATGGTTTATGGCGCTGCAAGTTCTGGCAAACGAGTAATGACATCTTCTTCAAGCCCTGGGATATCTCTTAAACTAGAAGGGATTTCTTATTTAGCTGGAGCAGAATTACCAGCAGTTATTGTAAATGTAGTTCGTGCTGGCCCTGGTTTAGGAACTATACAACCTGCACAGGGAGATTATTTTCAATCTGTAAAAGGAGGTGGACATGGAGATTATAAATTATATGTACTGGCTCCTGCCTCTGTACAAGAAATGTCAGACTTTGTTGAAGATGCATTTGCTATTGCTTATAAATATCGGGCTCCAGTATTAATTCTTTCTGATGGATTAATTGGTCAGATGATGGAAAAAGTGATTCTTAAAGATCAACAAAAAAGAATGACAGATGAAGAGTTAATCAAAAAATATGATGATTGGGCTACTACAGGTAAAACAGATAGAGAACGAAATATTGTTACTTCTCTCGATTTACAACCTGATAAAATGGAAACAAGAGTCAACAAGTTGATAAAAAAATATGCACAGATGGAAAGAGAAGATCTGCGTTTCGAAACATTAAATTGTGAAGATGCAGAATATTTATTTGTAGCATATGGATCAAGTGCAAGAATTGCTCAAAAAGCGATGGAATTAGGTAGAGAAAAAGGAATAAAAGTTGGATTATTAAGACCCATCACATTATTCCCATTCCCTAAAAAACAACTCTTTGATTTGGCAGATCAAGTAGAAGGAATATTAAGTGTTGAATTAAGCGCGGGTCAAATGGTAGAAGATGTGAGGCTTGCTGTAGAACACAAGGTTCCGGTTGAACATTTTGGAAGAACTGGAGGTATCATACATACACCTGAAGAAATTATTGAAGCATTAGAAGAAAAAATTATAAAAAATGGAAGTGTTAGACATCATAAAACCAGAGAATCAAGTATTCTGTAAAACAAAATTAATGACCGATACGGCATTGTCGTATTGTCCTGGTTGTGGCCATGGTACAGCTCATAACTTAGTTATGGAAGTAGTAGAAGAAATGGGTATAGCATCAGACACTATTGGAGTTGCACCAGTAGGCTGCTCTGTTTTAGCCTACGATTTTATGAATATAGATATGACACAAGCAGCTCACGGACGCGCACCAGCAGTTGCAACTGGTATTGCAAGAACTTGGCCTGAAAAATACGTATTTACTTATCAAGGTGATGGTGATTTAGCAGCCATTGGTACTGCCGAAACAATACATGCCTGTAACAGAGGTGAAAATATTGTCATCGTATTTGTAAACAATGGTATTTATGGAATGACAGGTGGGCAAATGGCTCCAACAACTTTATCGGGAATGAAAACTTCTACTTCGCCATACGGAAGAGAGATCGAAACTATGGGCTCTCCATTAAAAATAACTGAACTCGTTGCAAACTTACCCGGTGTTTACTACGCAACTCGTCATGCAGTACACACGCACAAGCATGCTAGAAAAGCTAAAAAAGCTCTAAAGAAAGCTTTTGAAAATACACGATTAAAAAAAGGTCTTTCGATTGTAGAAATTGTTTCTAACTGTAATTCTGGTTGGAAAATGACTCCGAATGATTCTAACGATTGGATGGCAGAAAATATGTTTCCGTATTTCCGTCTTGGTGATATAAAGGTTAATGGAAAATTAAAATAAGTAATCATGACAGAAGAAATTATTATTGCAGGTTTTGGTGGACAAGGAGTATTGTCAATGGGAAAAATTTTGGCTTATTCGGGCATAATGCAAGACCAAGAAGTAAGTTGGATGCCATCTTACGGACCAGAAATGCGTGGTGGTACAGCCAATGTAACTGTTATTTTAAGTGATGCTAGAATTAGTTCTCCATATTTAAAAGTATTTGATTCTGCCATTATATTGAATCAACAATCAATGGATAAGTTTGAAGAATCTGTAAAACCAGGAGGTATTTTATTATACGACCCTAACGGAATTTCGCATCACCCCACTAGAACAGATATCAGTATTTATCAGATAGAAGGTAATAAGTTAGCCTCTGAAATGGGAAATAAAAAAATATTTAATATGGTTATTTTAGGAGGATTCTTAAAAATTAAACCCATCGTTAAATTAGATAATGTTTTGGAAGGATTGAAAAAGTCGCTACCAGAAAGGTATCATCATTTATTACCTATAAACGAAGAAGCAATTACTAAGGGGATGAATAAAGTATTTCTAATCAAAATTGAGAATGGTGTTTTTGTTTGATTAGGTTTGGGTAGTGTAACACCTTAGTAGAATGTAAAAAATTATTTATCAATAACTAAAAAAGCTCTCCGAAAATCGAAGAGCTTTTATATTACTATTTAAACAGTCTTAATTTTTCTTATGTATGTCCATTTGTGGATATGGAATTTCAATACCTGCTTTATCTAATTCAATTTTAGAAGCTTCCATTATTTCAAAATAAACATCCCAATAATCATTAGACAACACCCAAGGGCGCATCTTAAAGTTTACAGAACTATCTGCCAACTCACCTAATAAAACCATTGGTTCTGGATCTTTTAAAACTTTAGGATTATCCGTCAAAACCTTCATTAACAAGTCTTTCGTTTGTTTAATGTCTGCATCGTAACTCACGCCCATAGTAATATCAATTCTTCTATTTTTCTCTGTAGAATAGTTGGTAATATTACCGTTAGATAGTGCTCCATTAGGAATAATTACTTCCTTATTATCTGGTGTATTTAACTTTGTAGTAAAAATTTCGATTTCTTTTACAACACCCATTTCTCCTTGAGCCTCAATAAAATCCCCAATTTTATAGGGTTTAAAAATCAATAGTAAAACTCCACCTGCAAAATTCGATAAAGACCCTTGTAAAGCCAAACCTATTGCCAAACCACCAGCTGCCAAAATTGCCGCAAATGATGTTGTCTCTACTCCTAAATTACCTAGAATTATTACTACTAATAATATTTTTAAAATTCCTACAATTAAATTAGAAAGAAATCTTTCTAGGCTTTCGTCATAGTCAAATTTATCCATTGCCTTTACAAGCAATTTTTTAATTTTTTTAATTACCCAAGAACCGATAATCCATATTATAATTGCTCCGATAACTTTTAATCCGTATTCAGAACCAAATTCAATGAATTTATCCATCCATTTTTCTACATCAATATTTTCCATAGTTTTTATTTTTGTTTAGTTGTTATAATTGAAATACAAAGCTAAAGAAATAACAACAATTATTAAAGAAAATATTTTTAACAAATCAATTTGCTTCAACTAAGTGCAGGTGAAGGTGATTATTATAAATTTTAAAACCAAAAAAGCTCCTCAAAATCGAAGAGCTTTTAACTAAGTACAGGCGGAGAGACTCCCTTCGACTTCGCTCAGGATAAACTTCTCGTCTCCTTAATTAAAATAATTTTTGTAAATAAAAAGCCCCTCGAAAATCGA
>JAQRMW010000109.1 GCA_028599075.1 Urechidicola sp.
CTTTAAAATTTGTCTAAATTTCTTCTCAGAAATTCGGGAACGGAAAATATACTTGTTCTTCATTGTTTCTCAATAATTTACAAAGATATAAATTTCCCTAAACTATCTTGAACCTTTAATTTTAAATCTAAGTAAGGAGTTTATCCTTTATGTTGTAGCTAGAATTAGCAATAACTTAATTCTAAAAAGCTTAGTTGGTTCTGTCGTTTTATTTTCTATTCCTTCATTCTTACTCGCTTTAATATCTCCAATAGCAATTAGAATCAATATTAAAAATGTAGAAAATTCAGGTGAAACAGTAGGGTCTATTTATGCTGTTTCTACAATAGGCAGTATTTTAGGCACCTTTCTTAGTGGTTTCTTTTTTATTGCTTTTCTAGGGACTAATCAAATTTTATGGGCACTATCTATTGTGCTTTTTTTATTAGCATCTATCAATGCAATTGGTACAGTAAAAAAATATTTTATCCTAAGTATATCTCTTTTAATCGGAAACTTATTGAGCTCTTTTCTCCCAAATGACAATATTGATTTTGACACCGATTATTCTAGAATTTTAATTTCCGAAAGTGAATACAAAAATAGAGATGCAAGGTTTATGGCAATAAATGGATATGTGAATTCTGGAATGTATTTAGATAATCCTACTGAGTTAATATATGAGTATGCTCACTTTTATGATATCATAGATTACTATTTACCTAATAATAAGAATGCCATTATGTTTGGAGCAGGAGCCTATTCTTACCCAAAACATTTTCAAAAAAAATTTCCAGAAAAGAAACTAGACATTGTAGAGATTGACCCAGCGCTAACAGAGATTGCAAAGAATCATTTTCAATTTACCCAAAACTCAGCTACAAATATCATTCATCAAGATGCTCGGTATTTTTTATCAATCACCAATAAAAAATATGATGCTGTTTTATATGATGTACTCACATCAAACCTAATTGCCCCTTTTCATTTAACTACACTAGAAACTTTTAATTCTATTTCTAATATCATGACCGATGATGGTGTTTTTGTTATGAATATTCTCGGAGACTTAAACGGTGTCGGTTCAACATTTTTACAAAGCGAAATTAAAACCGTAAAAGAAGTTTTCCCTCAAGTATATGTTTTCAATGCTTTAGGGAAAGATTTTGAGGGTATAAGTAATCACATGATTGTAGGCTTAAAGAAAAAAAGTGATATAGAAATTCCAAATTCAGGATATTTTTTCGACACCTATTTCAAGTACCTAATAAGCTCCGTTAATATAGAGCAGGGAATTATTTTTACCGATAATTATGCTCCTGCAAATTATCTTATCTCAAAGTAGTCTAGCTTTAAACCATACTTTTTGCCATTCTCTTTTTAAAAGTAGATATACAATTTGCTCAGACATTTTTTCAATATTTGAGCCATCCAGTTTCTTTATCTCAACTTCCAAAATATCAACCCGATATAAAAGATTGAGATAGTTATCAAAATCATTATTGATTAATCGCACTACTATTTTTTGAAGTTCTTGTGCTAGTTTTTGTGGAGTACAATCTAAACTAAAAGATTGCTCAATACCCACTAGTAGAAAATCTTTATTGAGTTGCTCAATTAGTTTTAAGTATAAATCAACACTCTCAATTTCTGATAATAACTTTAACGATGTAGAATCTTTACACATTTCTATTCATTAAACCTTCTCCAAATTCTCTAAGCAGTTGCTTTTTTTCTGAAGTTATAGAGATAGACTCCAATACTTCAAATGCTTTTTGAGTGTAATTCTTAATAGCTACTCTTGTTTTTTCTGACGCACCAGATAATTCAAAAATAGTTTTTACTTTTTCTATTTTTTGTTGATAATCATGCTGTTCTGTATTAAACAATTTGTTTAAAGTTTCTTTTTCAGATTCAGAGCTCAATTCCAATGCCTTAATATATAAGTAGGTTTTTTTATTTTCTATAATATCACCCCCTACTTGTTTCCCAAAAGTGTCGGGATTTCCATAAGCATCTAGATAATCATCTTGTAATTGAAATGCTATCCCAAGGTTTAACCCAAAATTATAAATATGATTGGTATCTTCCGTAGAAGCATCAGCAATTACAGCTCCCATTTTTAAAGCAGTTGCAACTAAAACAGATGTTTTTAAAGAAATCATTTTGATGTACTCTTCAATAGTTACGTCATTTCTAGTTTCAAAATCTATATCCAGTTGTTGCCCTTCACAAACCTCAAGAGCCGTTTTACTAAACAAACTTGTTAATTTTTTAAATGTAGTTACCTCATAATTTTCTAAATATTGATATGCTAAAATCAACATGGCATCTCCAGATAAAATACCGGTATTAACATCCCATTTTTCATGTACGGTCTGATTGCCTCTTCTTAACGGAGCGTCATCCATAATATCATCATGAATCAAAGTGAAATTATGAAATACTTCTATTGCTAAAGCAGCATCTAGTGCTTTTTTATGATTACCCCCAAAAATATCTGTAGCCATTAAAGTTAAAATTGGACGTAATTTTTTACCTCCTAAATTTAAAATATAAGCAATAGGCTCATACAAATTTCTTGGCTCTTTAACCTCAACTCTTTCTTCTAGGTAGTTTAGAAATACGGATTTATAATTGGCAATCATTGTTATAATTTCCGTAAAAATAAATCATGTTTTAAATAAACTGTTAAAAAAAACTAAAAACTTTGGAAACTTTTTGTGTGTTTAAAGTTTCCTGTATATATTTGCCCGCTATATTGGACTAATTATGAAGTGTAAAATTTTAGAAAAAGCAGGAGAAATGTTCTTAAACTTTGGGTTTAAGAGTGTGACTATGGACGATATTGCTGATGAATTGGCGATTTCTAAAAAAACCATTTATGCCAACTACAAAAATAAAACGGTACTTATTGAGGCTGCAACAATGTCGCTATTTGAAATGATTTCTCATGGTATCGATTGTATTTGCGAATTAGAAAAAAATCCGATAGAGGAGTTATTTGAAATCAAAAATTTTATTCACACCAACTTAAAGGACGAAAAATCTTCGCCACATTACCAATTACAGAAGTATTATCCCACAATATTTCACAGCTTAAAAATGCGTCAATTAGAATTAATGGACTCTTGTGTTAAGCAGAACTTAACCAGAGGTATTGATCTCGGTTTATACAGAAAGGAAATTGATTTAGATTTTATTTCGCGCATCTATTTTATAGGAGTTACAGGTATTAAAGATGAAGAAACTTTTCCGATTAATCAATTTGAAAAAAAGCATTTAACTAATTGCTTTTTAAATTATCATATACGAGCAATTGCCACAGAAAAAGGAAAACAAAAACTAGAAAAACTATTACTGAAAAATGAAAAATAAAACAATCTTATTTATGCTATTTGTCTTCTCATTGACCCTCACGGCTCAAGAAGAACAAAAAACTACTTTTAGTTTAGAAGAGGCTGTTGACTATGCATTACAGTTTGCTTACGAAATAGAATATGCCAATAAAGATGTTGACATTGCAGCAGAAAAAGTACGTGAAACAACTGCCATTGGACTACCACAAATTAATGGTTATGTTGATTATCAAAATAACTTAAAGCAACAAGTTTCTTTAATTCCTGCCGAGTTTTTCGGAGGCAATGAAGGAGAGTTCGCTGAAGTTGCTTTTGGAACAAAACAAAACATGAATGCAAAAATTGCATTGAATCAACTAATTTTTGATGGATCTTACCTCATAGGGTTAAAGGGGGTAAAAACTTATTTGATTCAAGGAGAAAATGCTTTAGAAAAAACAGAATTTATTGTAAAACAAACTGTTTCTAATGCATATACTTATGTTTTACTAGTTGAAGAAAATATCAAGATTCTTGAAAAGAATAAAGCCGTTTTAGAGAGCAACTTAAATCAGACATTAAAAATTGTTGAAAACGGATTTGCCGAAGAGCAAGATGCTGAACAGTTGCAATTAAATTTATCAGCTATAGTTAATGATTTAAATAAAACAAATCGCATTAAAGCATCTGCCTATAAAGTGCTGAATATTTCTTTAGGAATTGACATAAACACTCCTATAACACTTACTGAAACTTTAGAAAGCTTATTACTAAACAATCTTGATTTAGGATTAACCCAATCAGATTTTGATATTACCCAACACATCGATTATCAAATTGCTGATACCAATAGAGAGTCGCAAGAATTATTAATGCGCTTCGAAAAAAGCAAGTATTTACCTTCACTAAACGGATTTATAAATGTTGGTACAACAGCAAACCATGAACAATTTGAATTCTTTAATGGTGATCAAAAATGGTTTGCTTCTTCAATGTTAGGTGTGAGTTTAAATGTTCCGATTTTTAGTAGTTTTAGTAGAGCTGCAAAAACACAACAAGCAAAAATTGAGTTAGATAAAGCAACTAGACAACTTACCGAGACAGAGCAAAAATTAACTGTGGCATTGCAAGATGCTCGCAATGATTATCAGTTTGCAATTGACAGTTATTATATCTCTAAAAACAATTTAGACTTAGCTGAACGAATTGAAAGTAAAGAAAATATAAAATTCTTTGAAGGAATCTCTTCTAGTTTCGATTTAAGCAATGCCCAAAATCAATTATACGATAGACAAAGAGGCTATTTAGAATCGATTCAATATTTAATCAACTCTAAAGTGACTTTAGAAAACGCACTAAACATAAAATAAAACTAATTGAAAATGAAAAAAATACTTACACTAATTATTACGACACTTTTAATTATTTCTTGTGCTGATAAAAAACAATTATCTGTTGATGAACTCATTGCAAAAGGAGATGTAAAAACCTTAAAAACCAAACGCGATGAAATAAAATTATTGCAACAAGAAAATGCTGCATCCATTCAGAAAATTGAAACGGAATTAGCAAAACATCAAACAGATTCTAAATATCCTCTAGTAACAACTTTTATAGTAGAAACTGTTGATTTTAATCACTATTTAGAAATTCAAGGAAACGTTGTTACCAAGCAAAACATTGTTGTATATCCAGAATTCAGTGGTACTTTAATTGAAATGCTTGTTAAAGAAGGACAGAATGTTTCTAAAGGACAAGTTCTCGCTAGAATTGATGATGGTGGTATGAGTCAACAATTAGCCCAAGCTGAAGCTCAAGCTACTTTAGCTAAGACTACTTACGAACGTCAAAAAAGATTGTGGGATCAAAAAATTGGTTCGGAGATGGAATATTTACAAGCCGAAACTACTTATAGAGCACAACAAAATGCTGTAGATCAATTAAAAAAACAATTAGCAAAAACAACTGTTCGAGCACCATTTTCTGGAATTATAGATGATGTATTTACAGAACAAGGAACCGTAGTGTCTCCAGGGCAATCACAATTATTGCGTATCGTTAATTTAAACAATATGTATATAGAAGCTGAGATTCCTGAAAACAATTTATTGTCAATCAAAAAAGGTAAAAGCGTAGAAGTGTATTTCCCAGTATTGGGCAAAACTGTTCATACAAAAGTGCGTCAAGTGGGTAATTATATCAACCCAAGCAATCGCTCATTTAAGATAGAAATTGGTTTACCAAATAAAGATGGTGAAATTAAACCCAACCTAACAAGCAAATTAAAAATCAACGATTACTCTAAAGAGAATGCAATTTTAATTCCGCAGAGTATTATCAACGAAAATGCTATAGGAGAACAATATGTTTATATCGTTTCTGACAAAAAAGATGCTAAAGGAAATGCCAAAAAAGCAATCATAGAAACGGGTAAAACTCAAGGCGATATTATTGAAGTTCTTAGCGGTTTAGAACATGGCACTGAAGTAATTGAAGAAGGTGCTAGGAACGTTAATGAAGGGCAAACGGTTAAAGTATTGGAAAACTAGTCTTTAGTCAGTAGACTTTTAACCACAAGTAAACTTGCAAAAATAAAAGAAATTAAATTCTAAAAACACATCTAAAGACTAACAACTATAGACTAAAGACTTGTACAAATGACTAAGTTTCAAAAAAAATTAGATAAAGAATTCGGATTATCATCATGGGCAATCAATAATAAAACTACTATTTATGTAGTGATTGCTTTGATTTTATTCCTCGGATTTTCTGCTTACAACAGCATGCCTAGAGAGAGTTTCCCTGAAATTAAGGAAACTAAAATTTATATCAATTCTATCTTTCCAGGTAACACTGCCGAGGATATTGAAAAACTAATCACCGACCCAATTGAGGACAAAATTAAAACCGTAAGTAATGTGGTTGAGATTACCTCAACATCGCAAGAAGATGTGTCTTTGATTATTGTAGAATTTGATGAAAATATATCCGTAGAATCTGCCAAACAAAAAATTAAAGACGAAATAGACACCGAAACTTCTGGCGAAGATTGGCCTACTTTTAACGGAGCAAAAGTAGAACCGAATGTTTTTGATTTGAGTATGTCTGAGGAAATGCCAATTCTAAACATCAATATTGCGGGTGACTATCCGGTTGAAAAGCTAAAAGAATTTGGAGAATATTTAGAAGATGAAATCGAAGGATTGTCAGAAATTAAGCAAGTTGATATTCGTGGTGCACAAGAAAAAGAAGTAGAAGTTGCAGTAGATATTTATAAAATGATGGCTGCCAAAGTTAGTTTTAACGATGTGCTTGGTGCTATCCAAAACGGAAATGTAACTATGTCTGCTGGTAATTTAATTGCAAGTGGGCAACGAAGAACTATTCGAATTATTGGAGAAATTGACTCTCCAGCCGAATTAGAAAATTTTGTGGTAAAAGCCGAAAATGGAAATCCTATTTACTTAAAAGATATTGCTACCGTTGCCTTTAAAGAGAAGGACCGAACTACCTATGCTCGTGAGTTTGGAAAACGTGTTGTAATGCTCGATGTAAAAAAACGTGCTGGTAAAAACATGGTAGCAGCCACTGAAAAAATTAAAGAAATTCTTAAGGAAGCTGAAGAAAATGTGTTTCCAAAAGATTTAAAAATTTCCGTTTCTAATGATCAATCAGAAAGAACCATCGGTCAAGTTGATGATTTAGTAAACAACATTATTTTCGGAATTATTTTAGTGGTAAGTGTCTTGATGTTTTTCTTAGGATTTAAGAATGCACTCTTTGTTGGTTTTGCCATTCCGATGTCTATGTTTATGTCGTTAATGATTTTAAGTGCACTTGGATATACCATGAATACCATGATTCTTTTTGGATTAATTATGGGTCTAGGGATGCTGGTAGATAACGGAATTGTAGTCGTCGAAAATGTCTATCGACTGATGGATGAAGAAGGTATGAGCCGTAAAGCTGCCGCCAAAAAAGGAATTAGCGAAATTGCATATCCTATTATAATTTCAACAGCTACAACCATTGCTGCATTTATCCCCTTAGGCTTATGGCCTGGTGTAATGGGTCAGTTTATGATCTATTTCCCAATCACACTTTCTGTGGTATTAGGCTCATCATTATTCGTAGCAATATTCTTTAACTCTGTATTGGTTTCTCAATTTATGAAAGTAGAAGATTCTGATATGCCTCTTAAAAATATCATTATCATTTCAGCAATTCTTGTTGGATTAGGATTGATTATTTTCTTATTCGGTGGAACATATAAAGTATTAGGAAGTATCATGTTTGTTACAGCAATTCTTCTTTGGATATATCGCCTCTTTTTACGCAAGTTAGCTAACTTTTTTCAAGATAAAATTCTAACCAGATTAGAGCGCTTTTATGAAAAAATGTTAAGAGCTGCCTTAAAAGGTTGGAGACCATATGCTATTACTGTAGGAACTTTTGTTTTACTATTTGCAGCTTTTGGAGGTTTTGGGTACTCTATCGATTCTCAAAGAACAAAGATTGAGTTTTTCCCTGATAATAAACCAAATCAGATTATTGTCTATATCGAATACCCTCAAGGAACCGATATCGAAAAAACAAATACCATCACTAAAGAAATAGAAAATCAAGTGTATTCAATCCTGAACCATGTTGATAATATGGATGGCGATTTCAATTATTTAGTTGAATCTGTAGTATCTCAAGTTGGTGAAGGTGCAGGGAACCCGCAAACAGATAGTGGAGCTTCTGGCGAAATGCCTCATCGGGCTAAGATAACTGCCACCATGCGCGAATATAAATATAGAGAAGGCAGAAAGAGTGAAGAACTAATCAAAAAAGTTCAAAAAGCTCTTGTTGGAATTTATCCTGGAATTCTAATTTCAGTAGAAAAAGATGCCAATGGACCGCCTGCTGGTGCGCCTATTAACTTAGAAATTGAAGGTAATGATTATGCTGAATTGATTCATACTGCTGAAAAAATGCGTGATTATATCAACTCTAAAAATATTAGCGGAATTGATGAATTAAAGATTGATGTCAACAGGTCGAAGCCAGCTATGTTAGTTGAGATTGACCGTAAAAAAGCAGGAGAACTTGGTGTAGGTGCCAACCTTGTAGGGCAACAATTACGTAATTCAATTTTTGGTGCAAAAGCTGGAGTGTACAAAGAAGATGGTGATGATTTTGATATTTATGTGCGCTTTAACGAAGACAATCGCTATAATAAAAGTGCTATTTTTAATCAAAAAATAACCTTTAGAGATCAGGCTTCTGGTAAAATTAAAGAGATTCCTGTATCGGCAGTTGCAAAACAAAAAAACAATTCTGGGTTTAGCGCTATCAAACATAAAGACTTAAAAAGAGTAGTTGTTTTATATTCTGCCTTAGCTCCTGGTTATACAGATGCAGCCGCAGTGGTGTCTAAAGTTCAAGCAGAAATGAACTATTTTACTGATTTGCCTAAAGGGGTTAAAGTAGATTATACAGGCCAGATTGAAGAGCAAAATAAACAAATGGCCTTTTTAATGGGAGCCTTTTTTACAGGATTGGCTTTGATATTCTTTATCTTGATTTTCCAATTTAATTCTGTTTCAAAACCAACTATTATAATGCTAGCAATTTTCTTGAGTTTGATTGGAGTATTTGGTGGATTGGTATTTACAGGATCTGCTTTCGTTATTATGATGACCATGATGGGAATTATTTCTTTAGCAGGAATCGTAGTAAACAACGGAGTTGTATTGTTAGATTATACGCAACTATTAATGGATAGAAAAAAAGTAGCGTTAAAACTAGAAGAAGATGAGCACTTAGATATTGGCAGCATTTATGAAAGTATCGTACTATCTGGTAAGGCGCGTTTAAGACCCGTATTACTAACTGCAATTACAACCATTCTTGGGTTGATTCCTTTAGCAATTGGGTTCAATATCAATTTTTATACATTATTTACTGAGTTCAATCCTCATATATATTTTGGAGGAGACAATGTAATTTTCTGGGGACCATTAGCATGGACAGTTATTTATGGATTGTTCGTTGCAACTTTCTTAACATTGATTGTTGTTCCGATTCTATTTTACTTAGTAAATCAATTTAAAATTTGGTTGAGAGGAGTTATTGCTTAAAACTCTTAAATGAATATTATTTATAGAATCCGAAGTTTTTAACTTCGGATTTTTTTATCTAAAATAGCTACCTTGCACCTATGCAAACGCAAAAATCATATACGGTTGAAGAAGCTAAAAGAACACTAGAAAAATATTGTGCCTACCAAGAAAGGTGTCATAAAGAAGTAGAACAAAAACTGTATGATTTAAATATGATTCCTGAAGCAAGGGAGTTGATTATTGTTCACTTAATTGAACATAATTTTTTAAACGAAGAACGCTTTGCTAAAAGCTATGCCCGTGGAAAATTCAGAATTAAAAAATGGGGAAAGCAACGCATTACGCGTGAATTAAAATTTAGAAATATTTCGGTTTACAATATAAAATCTGCATTAAAAGAAATTAATGAGACTGATTATTCAAACACTTTTAATTTACTTGCTATAAAAAGATTTGATGCAATTAAAGAATCTAATAAATATAAAAAGAGAAAAAAGGTGGCTGACTATCTCCTTTACCGCGGATGGGAATCGAACTTAGTTTACGCAAAAGTGAGTGAGTTAATTCCATAAAAAAAGCGCTCAAAAAATGAGCGCTTTTAATTATTTTCTAAAATACCTTACCAGATTTTAACTCTTTCTTCTGGGCTTAAATATGTTGCATCTCCTTCAACAATATCAAATGCTTCATAAAAAGTATCAACATTCTGTAATGGCATAACTGCTCTTTGTTTACCTGGTGAATGTGGATCAGTCTTCACTTGGTTTCTCAAAGCATCATCTCTATACTTAGTTCTCCAAATGGTTCCCCAAGATAAAAATAAGCGTTGCTCTGGTGTAAACCCGTCAATATTGTCAGGTCTTCCATTTTCAGCCATATACAATTGTAAACCATCATAAGCGGCATTGATACCTCCTAAATCTCCAATATTTTCACCTAAAGTAAAAGCTCCATCTATGTTAACTCCAGGTAATACTTCAGCAGCATCATATTGATCAGCTAATTTTTTACCTAAAGCAGTAAATTGCTCTAAATCAGAATCTGTCCACCAATTATTTAAGTTTCCATCTGCGTCATATCGAGAACCAGAATCATCAAAACAGTGAGAAATCTCGTGCCCAATAACAGCACCAATACCACCATAATTTACAGCCTCATCAGCTTGCCAATTATAGAAAGGTGGTTGTAAGATTGCAGCTGGAAAAACAATTTCATTATAAGCTGGATTAAAATAAGCATTCACCATTTGTGGTGGCATACCCCATTCGCTCTTATCAACTTCTTTTCCTAATTTTTCCATGGCATCATCATGATTCCATTTTGATAGGTTTGCCATATTTCCAAAGTAAGAGCCTCCATCTTTAACGCCAGTCATCTCTAATGCCGAGTAATCTTCCCATACATCTGGATAGGCTATTTTTACATTTAGTTTATTTAGTTTTTCAACAGCTTTTACCTTAGTTTCGTCAGTCATCCATTCTAAATTGTTGATTCTATTTTCAAATGCTTTCATCACATTTGCAATCATCTTCTCAGCTTTCTCTTTTGCTTCTGGCGGGAATTTTTCATCAACATATAATTTACCTAATGCTTCACCGATAGAACCATTTAATGTATTTAATGCACGCTCTTCTCTATCTCTTTGCGCTTTAGATCCATTTAAGTCTCTACCATAAAATTCCCAATTCGTTTTGTCAATTTCAAGACTCAACTGTCCTGCAGCACCATCAATCAATGTCCAGCGTAAATAGTTTTTCCAAGCAGCTACATCTCCTCCTTTAAAAATTTTATCTAAGGCAATAAAATAATTAGGGTCTGTTACAATAATGGTATCTAAATTTTTCATACCCACGCCTTCAATATATGCAGGCCAATTTATTGATGGTGTCATTTCTGCTAAATCAGACATCGATTTTGGGTTATATCTCTTACGAGCATCTCTTCGATCTACCTTATTCATTGTTGGAACCGCAAGACTCGTTTCAAATTCTAAAACTTTATCTGCATTCGCTTTTGCTGACTCTTCAGTTTCACCTAAATACATCAACATTTTTGCAACATGTTTACGGTATTTTTCCATTTTAGCTTTGGTATCATCATCTTCATCTACATAGTAATCTCTTGCTAAACCTCTTCCTGCCCATCCTAAATATCCGGCATTGATATTACTGTTTTTTGGATGTGATCCAACACCTACACCAAAAAATCCAGAACCACCATAAGGCTCAGTTTTAATCATATACTGTTGTAAATCTTCTAAATTTTCAATTTCATCAATTTTAGCTAAAAATGGTTTTAGAGGCTCAATACCTTGATCATCTCTAGAAACAGTATCCATAATAGTTTCAAAAAGATTGACTGCCTTTTGTTGATCAGAAACAACACCAGTAGATGGAGCATCTAGCAACTCTTCACTATTCATTGCTGTTTTTAAAATTGACAATGCATCGGTATCTGTCATTTGACGCAATTCATCGAAACTACCCCAACGAGTTCTGTCAGATGGAATTTCTGTATTGTCGTACCAAGTACCGTTTACATATTTAAAAAAGTCTTCTTTCGGACTCGTATTTGTGTCCATTTTTGCCACATCAATTCCAGGAACTGTTGGAGCTTCCTTTTCTTTTTCACAAGAAATAGATGTAATCCCAGCTGCAATTGTTAATGATAACAATCCAACTTTAAAATATTTAGTGTTCATAAAAATAAATTTGATTAATTAAGTGACGGCAATATAGCTAATAATCTAAGTTTTAATAACATCCTTAACATTAATTAACAATT
>JAQRMW010000011.1 GCA_028599075.1 Urechidicola sp.
GGTTATAATTCATTACGGCGGATTTTCCTATTGGAAAATCACTCATAATCAATTATATTTGTTCTTAGGCGGAAAATTGCTCGCGCACTTTTCCGTAACGAAATCATAACCCAAACCGTTGTAAGTAATGCCCAAAAACACCAAAACTGAATGAAAAATATAGTATTGATTTCTTGTGTAAGTAAAAAATTAGACAAAAAATCGACAGCCGAAAATATTTATATAAGTTCTCTTTTCAAAAAGAATTTAACTTATGCAAAATCATTAAATCCGAGTGAAATTTATATTCTATCTGCTGAACACGGACTTTTAAAATTATCAGACGAAATTGAACCTTATGACAAAACTTTGAATAATATGCGTTCAAACGAAATTAAGGAATGGTCGAAAAAAGTCATTAATGAATTAAAATCTTTGACTGACTTAAAAAATGATGAATTTACTTTTTTAGCAGGAGAAAAATATCGCAAATTTTTAATTCCTGAATTGAATAATGTAAAAATACCAATGAAAGGTTTGAAAATAGGAAAACAATTACAATGGTTAACAAAACAGAATAATTAATGAGCAAAATTTGTAATGAAATTCACGGAATATTCAACGAATTAAAAGAATATTCTTTTCCTTTTAACGAGAAAGAAATCCCGAAAAATGGAATTTATATTTTGTTTGAGAAAGGCGAGAAATTTAATGATTTGAAAAGAATTGTCCGAATTGGAACTCACACAGGAGATAATCAACTTCAATCAAGATTAAAACAACATTTTGTTAAAGAGAATAAAGACCGTAGCATTTTTAGAAAAAATATTGGTCGAGCATTTTTAAATGCAGAAAATGATAGTTTTTTAAAGCAATGGGAATTGGATTTGACAACCAGAGCAAATAAAGAAAAATATTCGGAGCAAATAGATTTTGTGAAACAACAAAATATTGAGAAAAAAGTGTCTGAATATATTCAAAACAATTTTTCTTTTGCAGTTTTTGAGGTTTTAGAAAAAGAACAAAGATTAAGAATTGAATCAAGAATAATTTCTACAGTTTCAAATTGTACGAACTGTAAACCGAGTAAAGATTGGTTTGGATTATCCTCACCAAAACAGAAAATAAAAGATAGCGGATTGTGGTTAGTGAATGAATTATGGAAACAGTCTTTATCGGAAAATGAATTGACTGAATTAAAAAGAATAATATAAAGCACTACTTACAACACCGTGTATAATTAATTGCTTGGTTTTAGCCTACTTACGAAAATCCTCGCGGATTTTCTATTCGGTTTTTATTTGCTAACTTTCGTGCTTAACCACGCAACTAATCATACACAAACACGTTGTACGCAAGCTAAGCCAACGCTAACAGGCACATTTGTTTTTTTGACAAAATCCATAGTAGAGAAAACTGAAGGAGACAAAAAAACAAAAGAGCCTGTATCAATCGCTAACCAAAAATATCTAAAAATGAAATTCTTGGAAAGAAAACAAAAAATGGAATACCTTCTCGAAATGATTGAAAAAGGAAGATGTATCTCTTTGTCGCAGATTGCTGATAAATTTGAGGTTAGTAGAAGAACCGTAAAAAGAATGATAGCTGAATTAAGAGAAGAAGGTCATGATATTAAATATTGTAAATTCCAAAAAAAATTCAGGCTTAATAAAGAATAATATGGTAGGACAAAAATTGTCCTGTTAGCATATTACTTTTGTATCATTAATCGGGGAAAGGATGAACTCGAATAAAAGTCATCTAAAAATGTTTAACTAAATTGATTCATTATGAAAATCAAAGTTTTAAACAAAATGAAAGGGTTTTCTCAGATGTCGGCTGCTGCACCATGCTGTTGTTGTTGCTGTTGTTGCTGTAATTGCAATAATAATGGTGATTTGGAAATCGATGTTTTATAGAGAATCTTTCTAAGGCTGTTTACTGATAGTCATTTTGAGTAAACAGCCTTTTTATTAAAAATCAAAACACATGTTAAAAGACTACGATATTTTTTACGATAAAGAAAATCAATGTTACCAAGTTAGAACAAAATCAAATGTTTTCGTTATAGAATTTGATGATGATTTAAAATATAAAGTATTCGAATTTATAATAAATAACACTGATAGTAGTAACAAAAGTTTAGCCAAGAATCTGTTAAAAGAATTTGACAAAGCGATTGTTACAGATGTTTTTCATAATCTAAATGAATATGGTTTACTCTCTGAAACTGAGTCTAATTTTATAAAAGAGACTTTCGGAATTCAAAAATCAAACGAAAATAACTACGAACATTGTCAAATATTATCAAATCATGATATAGTAATTATTGGTAAAGGTGGATTATCCGATAAAATCAAAGAATCTTTATCAGCATTATCCTTAGACTTTATCAACAAAATAAACATTGACACTATTAAAGATGATTACGATACGATAACAGATATTGTTACTAACCACGATTTTTTGGTATTTGATTCTACCCATTGGAATCCATCAATTTTAGAGAGGTTTAACAATATAGCCTTGAAACATAATAAGCCTTGGTTGTATATTGGTGGTCTTGAAGAATATCAATATAAAATAGGTCCTATATTTAGTGGGAAAGAAACAGGTTGTTATAATTGTTTGATAAAAAGAATTAAAAGCAATCATGACCATATCAGTTACTTTAATAGCTATGAACATTACTTAAAGGAGAATGGAAAAAGTTCTAAACCTGACTCAATGTTGTACAAGGATCTTTATGAAGGTATTATTGCTAGAATCGTAGCATTAGAAATAAGTAAATTTATTCAATTTTGGACTACCCCTCAGGTTTGGAAAAGTTTCATTTCATTTAATGTACTAGATTATACAATTAAAAAACACGATTTATTGAAAGTGCCATATTGCGAAATATGTAAGCCAAAAGTTAAGTTTAATCCAGCACCATGGCTAGAACCTATAAGCCTTAATCAAGATAATAAATAGATTATGCATAATAATAATAATAATAATATCAGCTTTTTGTTAAAAGGATTAAGGGGGATTTCAGAGGAAATTGGAATCATTTCTCATACGGTAAAACTCCCTCGTTTTCATAGTGACCCAAGTATATTGAATTATGGTATATGGCCATCAGACACAACACAGATTAACGGAGAGAAATTTGAAGGCAGAAGTGGTGCAAGCGGTGTAGAATGGACATCTGCAATTTTATCAACTTTAGGAGAGACTTTTGAAAGATATGCGCCAGCATTCTTTCCCATTGAAGAAGCAATCAAGTCGTCTTTTAATAACCTAAAAAAGGATGCTATTGAGCCTTCAAAATATGCATTATTTCACCCCAAACAGTATGAATATTATCAGAAAGTAAATTATAATCTTTATCCATTCGCAAATGATTTAGAGGTTACATGGGTGCCTGGATATAATTTAATTAATGGAAAAGAAGTATATATCCCTGCCCAATTTATATATATGCCATTTAAGAAAGATAAAAAATTCATTACAGCAGGAAACTCTACTGGATTAGCATCACATACAAACTTCTATGCTGCAATTTTAACTGGTTTATATGAAGTCATTGAACGAGATAGTTTTGTTATGACATGGATGAATAATTTAGTCCCTGACAAGATTATCATTTCGGATGAAATAAAAACCTTTTTAGATGAACGTTTTCCAGCTCATTATGAATGGCACTTTTTTGATATAACCTATGATTTAAAAATACCAACAACATTTGGTATATGTAAGGGAAGAACGGAATTTGGTGATTTTGTCGCTGTTGGCTCTGCTACTCGTGGAACTTTTGGAGACTCATTACGAAGAGTAATTATGGAAATAGGTCAAACAGTTCCTTATTTTCGATGGTTATTAGGAGAACGTGAAGAATGGAAACCAGATGATGATTTTAACAAAATTCTTAGCTTTAGCGATCACTCGATTTTTTATCTCAAAAGAAAAGATTTATGGCATGTTTTTGATAATTGGACTAACAAAGAACCCAGCAAAAATATAGATTTTAACGAAGAAAAAAAGCTATCAATCACAGAAGAAATTAAACAAATACTTAATGTATTCAAAAATAAACAGTATAATGTAGTGTTTAAAAATATTTCCACCCCAGATATAAGACAATTAGGGTATCATTCTATAAAAATATTTGTCCCTGAATTACTTCAATTATCAGGAGGTTATCCCTTTTATTTTTCGGGTGGTAAACGTTTATATGAAGTCCCCAGGAAACTTTTTGGGATTAATAACACTTACGAAACCTTAAACAAATTCCCACATCCGTTTCCTTAAAAAAACATTTATTATGTATATAAATAATATTAAAAAACAATATGATGAAAAAGATCAGTCTTTATATGGTTCTAAAAGAATAACTGATTTATTAGCCTTATTATATCAGGAAAATTCAAAATTGGATAAATTTACATCAAGAGCTCAAGGGGAAACGATACAATATTTTCAAGACCCCTACATTACACAACGTACAATTCAACCTTATAAAATTTATCCTGCTCCTCTTAAAAAATATAGTCAACCGATAAATAAAGTGTCAAATGACTTGTTGAATGTATTGAAAAACAGAAGGAGCACTAGAAATTTTGATGCAAATTATAAAATATCGCTGAACGAATTACTTACAGTATTTCACTATTCATATGGAATCACACATACTTCTAAAATCCCTTCAACAAATCATTCCATAAATTACAGATCGGTCCCTTCAGCAGGTGCTTTATATCCTTTGGAAATATATACCTCTTTATTTAAAAGTAACATCGAGTCTGGATTATTTCATTTTCAAGAAACCGACAACTCCCTTGAACTAATAAAAAAAGGGATACATCTTGAACGCTTGAAAGAAATTATTAATGCTGAACCTTACGTTGCTATTAGTGATGCATGCGGTGTGATTTTTATAACTAGTCTTATAGAAAGAGTTTGCATAAAATATGGAGAGAGAGGGTATAAATTCATTTTACAAGAAGTAGGTTATGTTAGTATGGTTATGAGTTTGGTATTTGAACAATTGGGTTTAGGGTCATGTTTAATAGGTAGTTGCTTGGATGACCAAGTAAATGAATATTTGGGTATTGATGGTATTTACGAAAATATACAGGCGATAATCATTTTTGGAAAAAAAGCTAATGAGTAATCAAACAAATAAAATCATAGAGGTAGATAGTGCTTCAAAATCAGTAAATGGTTTGACAATTTTATCAGATGTTACTTTTACTTCCTATAATTCTGAAGTTTTAACCATAATTGGTGAAAATGGCTCTGGAAAAACTACATTACTAGGAATTTTATTAGATGATTTTAAACTCTCAAATGGAAGTGTTTCGTATTTTCCAAATAAAAAAAAATTCTTTAATAACCTTGGTGTAGTCTATGACAATCAAGTTATTTATCCATTCTTAAAGGTAAAGGAATTAATTAAATATTTTTGTGCTATTAGAAAAGTAGATTACACACTGATAGAACCAAAAATTGAGTTATTTTCTCTATCAAGTATAGAAGATAGAATGATAAAGAACTTATCAGCTGGTGAAAAACAAAAATTATCTATATTACTTTCTAAAATCCATAATCCCCAATTTTTGATTTATGATGAACCTTTTTCCAGTATCGACCCTTTAATTAGAGCAGAAATTTGGAATGCTGTTAACACCGAAAATACATCGGTAATTTTAACAACTCATAATTGGGAATTTGCAGAGGAAATTTCTGATCGTATTATTTTATTACATAAAGGTAAAATGCTCTGTCCAGCTTCTTCTCCTGAAAATATATATAACAAATTGCCCTCAAAACAGAAAGTAGTAATCAGCAAAAATGTATTTTCAAACCATAATTTTAATGTGTTAAAAAAATTAAGGTTTTATACTCACAAAGATACGGTACATATTTTTAATGTTGATGATTCATTTCTACAAGAATTGTCTAAGATAACGTATAATTTTTCTGTGCTTGACGTACAATTAAAAGATGTATATTATTACTTGCTACCTTGTGGGAATACTCAAAACTCTGTGGAATAATGAACATATTTATCAATACTTTATACATACAACTTCTTAATTTCATTCGGATAAAACAAGCTGTTTTTTGGTCAATAGTGTTTCCTCCATTCTTATTCGTCGTGTTTTCATCGTTATTTAGTGTTAATGATCCAAGTTATGTGTCATTCATATTGATTGGTATAATTGGGATGATTATCACTAGCGATGGACTCTTTTCCGTTGGAAGTATAATTAAACAATATTACAACAATGGAACTATAAGAATATTACGAAAAATGCCAATCAATATTGTTGTTTATTTCAGTGGTATTCTATTAAGCCGACTAGTGGTTGTTTGGTTTAGCGTTTCGATAATTTATTTGTGTGCTTTTTTGTTGTACGGTTATTTGCCCACATCCAGTCAATTGTTCAGAGTTTTTCTAGCTTCTTTTATTGGAATATGGACATTTTCATTTATCGGTTTATGCTTCAACTTTATAAACATTAAACTCTTAAGTAATGAAAAATCTGCTATTAACATGATTTATTTTTTATTAATATTCACTAGTAATGCCTTTTATCCTGTAGATATGTTAAATAGTAAAATAAGCACCTTTGCTAATTACCTGCCATTGAATCCGATTTATGCTATAATGAGGTCTGAATCATTTTCTGTAATTATCATTTTATTATGGGGCATTATACCCACCACCCTATTCTATATTTTTTATAAAAGATTGACAATTACTAGATGACAGCGGCAACTTCAATATTAATTACAATGTTTATTGTATTTTGTTTGTTCATAATACACGAGTTCGGACATATTATTGGTGCAACTATACTAAAACTTAGAATAAAAAATTTTGGCTTTACTACCAAACCCATATTACATTTCCAAATATCAGTTGAATGGAGTCGAGAAAAATGGAAAAGAACCATTTACCTTTTATCAGGCTTTTTTGCATATCTAATAACACTTATCATAATACTTCTATTTGAGCCTAACAATAAGCTTATATACTTAGCATTGAGTATTCAATTTATTATTGAGACAAACCCATATTATTCTGATTTTGTTATTTTAATGATATCAACAAATGCTTATAAAACACAAAGAACAAGCAAAATCACATATAGAGAGGCATATAAAATCGAATACCAAAAATATAAATTTAGCAGAATATGGTATTTTCATTTTACTTTATGGGCTCTTATTATACTTGGAATTATAAAATTCAATACACTAACATTATGATACGCACACTTTTATTATCCGTTATTTTCCTATTTACATCATGCAAAGGAAACACATCAAAGATTGATATGTCACAGATTACGAGTTATCAATCACAAGTAAACACATTTCAATCTGACTCATTACTTCTTGGCATTCAAGACAAAATCTACAATGCCTTTGTACAAAGCTTAATGTCAAAAGACAACAAATCACTTACAGAATTAAGTTTTAAATTAGAAGAATTAAACAAAGAGAAACAACAAAACCTTATTTTATATTGGCGTTCTTATCTACAGTTTTATGCTTCTATATATTACCTGAAAATAAATAATAAAGAAACTGCTGAAAAAGAAGTGGATAAAGGTGTTGATTGGTTAAAAAACATGAAAAACAAAAACTCAGAAGATTATGCGCTTCTTGCTATGCTGCAAGGCTTTAGCCTTAGCTTTGAAAAAGGGATGAAAACCCCTCTTATTTCTAGCGATGCAAAGAAAAATGCAAAACAAGCCATTGTTATTGATTCTACGAACCTTAGAGCATATTACGTTTATGCAAGTAATGATTTTCATACACCTTCAAAATATGGAGGAGGAAAAGAAGCTGAGGAATATCTATTAAAAGCTATTTCACTCCCTTCCCAAAAGGTAAAAAACGAATATCTACCCTCTTGGGGAAAGGAACAAGCCTACGAAATGCTTATCAAGCTATATATTAAAAAAGAAAAATGGGAGTCAGCTAAAAAGTATTATCAGGAAGGAATAAAAGAATTTTCAGAAAGTTATACCATAAATCAATTAGCCTCAAAATTGGTTGGGAAATAAATGAGATATTTTACAATAATATTGTTAATGTTTACATCTTTTTTGTCTTTTGCACAGCACTCCTTAACGGGAACTGTGCAAGATAAAAAGGGTAACCCTGTCTTTGCTGCCAATGTCTATTTAAAATCAACGCCCGAAAAAGGGGCAACAACAGATTTTGAAGGAAAGTTTAGCTTAACATTAGATAACATAAATGATATTTTGGTTATTTCTTATCTCGGCTTTCAAACCCAAGAAATTTTACTAACAAGTATTGATTTCAATAAGCCATTAGTAATTCTTTTAAAGGAAAATGCACAATCTTTAGAAGAAGTAATTATCACAGCACGAGACCCCATTTCAGAACAATTTTCAGTTGTAAAAATGAGTATGTTAAAAGATGTATATTTAAATCCAGTGGCACAAGGCGACCCCTTAAAAGCCATAACCATTTTACCCGCATCAACCACTACCGACGAAACCGCAAACCCATCTTTAAGAGGTAGCTCCCCTAATAGATCCAGAGTCATGCTCAATGGTGTACCTATCTATAACCCTGTAAGAGCAACCAGCTTAAGCAATATGGGCTTTTTTAGTTTGTTTAATCCCGAGATTATAGATAGGCAATATGTCTATGCTAGTAATCCACCTCTAACCTATGGCAATACAAGTGCCGGCTTAGTAGAAATACAAACAAAAAAAGACTTAAATGTAAATCAGTTACAACTCTCAGCAGGTTTGGCAAGTCTGGGAGTATTTCTTTCCCAAAATATAAAAAAGGACACCTCTTTTATTCAGGCTTATGGTAATTACCAGTTTTCCGACGGGTATATAGGAATACAAAAAAACAAGTTGCCCAATCTTAAAAACTTCAACATCCTTGATGCAGGTGTTAACTTCCATACCAAAACAGGAAAACAATCAGAATTTAATTCCTATAATTATTTTATTGATGAATCATACAATGGAGTTAGTCAATCTTTTACATACAAAGGAGATATAGCAAGTGAAAAAAAGCGATTTTTCACCGTAAATAGTTTTAAATACTATTCAGAAAAGGGTGTGTTGAGCATTAATAACGGCGTTGATTATTCCAAACAATCTTTCGAGTTTGGAAACTTAAACTCTAAACAGAAAACAAATCAGGTCTATGCTTCTATCGATTATAAAAAACCATTATCAGAAAACTTAGATTTACAAGCAGGAGTTTCATACGATTATCAATCCCAAAATTTTAAGGATAGTATTCCCACCTATTATTATGCACAATCCCCAAGTTCGCCTAATTTTTATTCAGAAACTAGCGTTGACAACACCATACTTGAAGCCTATTTATACGGTAATTGGGAAGTTAATGATAAAATCACATTGTCATCAGGCATTAGAAGCAATATACCTATTGAAGAACAGGACTATTATTTAAGTTCGCAATTGGGCTTAAAATATAATATAAATAACAAGCATTCTTTTTTATTAAGTGGAGGAAAATATCATAGTTATGCAACCCCAAATTATTTTTCAAAAACGTATAACCTTTTATCAAGTTATCAGGCAGCTTTAGATTATACCTATAAACTGGAAAACACACTATTAAAAGCAGCGACTTATTATAAAGAAGAAACAGGAAATCAAACCTCAGATAATTTTTTTACTACGGAAAAAGTGAATACTTATGGCATAGAGTTTTATGTAGAACATAATTTTTTGAAATACTTTAACTTTTCATTCTCTAACTCATTTATCGACCAAAAACGAACTATTTCTACTCAAAAGTATCATGGTTCAAAAGACTTTAATTATTTAATAAAAAGTGCCATACAGTACAGTAATCCTAAATTATTCACATTAGCTTTAACTTATTTTGGTCTCCCTGGAACATTTTATAACGACATCGTAGGCTCAGAGTTTGATAGTCAAACCAATTTCTATATACCAACCTTTTCAAATGAATTATACAACGCACAATACAGCAACTACAACAGGGTTGATATAAGTTGGAGTAAATATATTCGCTTGAAAAAAAATGCACTTATTTCCTACGTTTCTGTAAATAACATATTTAATTCAAAAAATGAACGAGAAGCCTTATATAACACAGATTATTCTTCAAAATATTTTGATTACTACCAATTAAGAACAATTTACTTCGGTCTTGTATGGCAATTTGACTATTAAAAAGCACTAATACAAAACAATAATTACTGTACTATTTCCGTTTTTGTAAAAGAATAGTAACTCCTAAAAAATTAAACCATGAGCAAACAATATGAAACTGGACATGCTAAAAATGTAGCCAACTTACATAAGTTAATAGAACGAGTAACTGTTTACACCAGCTACAATCCACCTGTTGAGAATTTAACCATTGCCAATTTACAAACACTTTACACCACTTCTTTGGCAAAATTAGACGAAGTAGAAGAAAAACGAACTGCAAATAAATCTGCTATTCACAATCGTCAAGTAGCTTTCGAGAATTTAAAACCTCTTTGCACACGAATTGTCAACCACATAGAAATTCTTGGTCTTTCAGAAGGAACACTTGACCAAGCTAAATCTCTAAACAGATTAATACAAGGAAGTAAAAAAAATACAACAACCTCACCCGAAGAAAACGAAGAAGAGAATAATACAGTTTCCACCTCTCGACAATCATATACCCAACAAGCTGATAACTTTGGAATTTTGTTACAGTTATTGTCTACTATTACAAGTTACAATCCCAATTTGGAAGAACTAAAACTAACAAACCTAACTACCTATCAGGCATCCTTAATGACTGCCACCCAAGCCGTAGACCAAACCGAAGCCGAACTGAACGCAAAACTCATAGAACGAAACAATATGTTATATGCTGAAGGAACTGGCTTATACTCTATTGCCCAAAATGTTAAAAAATACGTAAAGAGTATTTACGGAGCAACCTCTCCCGAATATTCTAACATCTCAAAAATTAAATTTAACAGCAGAAAAGTATAATATTCTATTGTAGTAGAATATTAGAACATTGTAAATAAATATTTTATTAATGTTGAATTATAATCAGCCAATGCAAAACTATATTCTTTAGATGTTAAACTATATTTTAACATTGTTTACCTATATTTTGACAGTGTAAAAAATAATTATAGCAATGTAAAATATAAATCGACCGAGTTGAATTATAAATGAAACAAGCTGAAAGATAAATATAATGAGTTGAGAAATGAATCCCACGCTTGCACAGCACATTGCAATCCTCGTGCCTGCGGTTGCAAAGAGCTGTGCCTCCACTCCAACAACCTGAACGGAAAAACAGCCAGCGTACAACATGGTATATAAAAAATAGCGGTTTAAGTGCTTAATTTAAGGTTAGTTTTGTAAATTTATAGTCAGTGATAAAACGAATAGTAGTACATAATAATCCGCTACTTTTCATATACAAACCCGTTGGCAACAAGTTAAAACAGAATATGAGCAATAAGGAAAATTATACAGATTATATTTTGGCAACGAAGCCTGATTTTAAGATAAGTGATTATGAATTTGCAATTAATAGAAAATATGA
>JAQRMW010000110.1 GCA_028599075.1 Urechidicola sp.
AGCACAAGTTCTTTTTACATTTAAAGGAATGTGAATATCGTTATAATTATAGAAATAAAAATTTGTATATTAGCACCCTAAAATTAATCAAAGATAACCCTCTTAAGTTATCTTGAACCTAGAATTATTACCACTACGTACATCCAAGCTTGTAAGTTGATTGTTTTTACAATCAAAAGCGGTTAACATTGTATTGGTACTTATATCTAAACTAGTTAGCATATTGCCATCACAGAAAAGTTTATCTAAAACTACATTGATACCAACGATTAAACTACTAAGTTGATTATTTTCACATCTTACATCTTCTAAAACAGTATTGTTACTTAAATCTAAACTTGTAATAGAATTACTTGTGGCTCTTAGTACAATTAAATTTGGATTATTACTTACATCTAAACTTGTAAGCTGATTCGTTTGACAATTCAAATCTTCCAAATTAGGATTACTACTTACATCTAAACTTGTAAGTTGATTAAACGCACAAGCCAACGTTTTTAATTCAGTCAGATTATTAACATCGAATGTAATGCTTTGAATGGGGTTAAGGCTAACATTAAGATCTTCTAAAGAAGTAAATTCATTAATTCCAGTAAAGTCAAAAATATTTTTTGATGAAACATCTAAGGAAGTAATAGCTTTAATAACAAATTTTAAAACAAAATCATCTAAAGGCCCAGAATCATAACCTAAATCTATTAATGCTTGCTCAAAGTTATCATCAGGAATAAAAGTTGTGGCATTACAATTTAAGTCAAAAATTGCTTGAGCATCAATATTAAACCAAGTCGTATCAGAATAATTTACATCATCTACAGTTATACAAAATAAACTCGGATTATTAGTTGCATTGAATTCTATATTAGACGTCTGAGTATTATTATTGTTTTTTATATCAAGACTGTTAAGGAAATTATTATTACATATTAAACTGTTAAGCATTGCATTATTTGAGACATCTAAACTTACAATCATGTTATTATCGCAATCTAAATTTGCTAATGAGGAAATATTTGACACTTCTAAAGAGGTAAGTGAGTTTGTCCCTAAATCTAAATCTTCTAAAATATTATTGTTAGATAAGTTTATACTACTTATTTGATTGTTACTTGCATCAACACTTGTTAACAAAGTATTGCTAGATATATTCAAACTATTAAGTTGATTAGAACTACAATCTAAATCGAATAATGCATTATTTCCTGAAACATCTATACTAGTAAGGTTGTTTCCGTTACAATTTAAAACTTGTAGACTGCTATTTAAAGTCAGACTATTTAAATTATTATTGTTACATGCTAAACTCACTAATGATGAGTTATTTGACACATCTAAACTTGTTAAAATATTTGCTGTACAGAATAAAATCTCTAATGCTGTAAAATCTTCTATCCCTGTTAAATCTGAAATATTTTTTAAATTAACATTTAAGAAAGTAATAGTATTAATATCATTGGTAAATACTAAACCATCGATTGATCCACTATCAACACCCAAATCAATCAAAGCCTGCTCAAAATTGGCATCTGGTATGGCTGTAGTTTGTGCAAATAATATTGATGATGTAAAGCAAAATAATGCGAATAATAAAGTAATCTTTTTCATAACAATGTTTTTTTAATAATTAGACTTTGCTAAACTCTAAATTAATTGAATGCCAAACATCAGTATAAATATGGGTTTTTAAAACCTAGGGAAAACCCTAGGTTTTGCTTTAAAAATTCTATCGCTTCACTAAATTGAAGTTTTTGTATATTTGGGAAATTCAAAATTAAATTTAATCTCTCATGAAAAAAATACTCTTCACAGCTTTGCTATTAAACGCAATTATTAGCTGTAAAACAGAATCAAAAGGCGATGCTGTTCAACAAGATGCTCAAGCATTTTTAGATAGCTATACTGAAAAATTTCAAAAACTATATTACGCATCTGCTGAGGCAGAGTGGGCTGCAAACACACATATTGTTGCAGGTGATACTATCAATGCGCACAATGTTCAAGTAACTGGTGAAGCTATGGCAAGTTTTACTGGGAGTAAAGAAGTAATTGAAAAAACACGTGCATTCTTAGAACAGAAAGAAAATTTAGAATTGGTTCAAGTTCGTCAATTAGAAGGGATTTTATACAGTGCTGCAAACAATCCAGAAACGGTATCTGATATTGTTTCAAAAAGAATTGCTGCTGAATCTTTACAAAATGAGAAACTATTTGGTTTTGATTTTCAAGTTGATGGCAACTCCATTTCTACAGGTGATGTTGATAAAATTTTAAGAGAATCAAACGATTTATCAGTAAGATTAAAAAACTGGGAAGCATCTAAAGAAGTTGGAGTAGAATTAAAAGGCGGCTTAGAAAATTTAGTCTCTTTAAGAAACCAAACAGTTCAAGCTTTAGGATATGATGATTATTTCTCTTACCAAGTTTCGGAATACGGAATGTCTAGAGGCGAAATGATGGTAGAAATGAAAAAAATGGTGCAAGAAGTATGGCCATTATTTAGAGAACTACACACTTGGACGCGTTACAATTTAGCAGATAAATATGACGAAGAAGTTCCTGAATACTTGCCTGCTCATTGGTTACCAAATCGTTGGGGGCAAGATTGGAGCGCCTTAGTAAATGTTGAGGGCTTAGACTTAGATGCAGCATTAAAAGACAAAGACCCAGAATGGATGGTAAAAGAAGGTGAAGACTTTTTTGTCAGTGTTGGTTTTGATCCATTACCTAAAAGTTTTTACGAAAAATCTAGTATGTTTCCTGCACCAGCTGATGCAGAATTCAAAAAGAACAATCATGCCAGTGCGTGGCATATGAATTTAGAAAATGACTTGCGTTGCTTAATGAGTATTGACCCTACAGCCGAATACTATGAGACTATTCACCATGAATTAGGGCATATTTATTATTACCAAGCATATACAAATCCTGATGTACCTGTACTATTAAGAGGTGGTGCTAACCGAGGGTATCACGAAGCTTTTGGTAGTTTATTAGGATTAGCAGCTATGCAAAAACCATTTTTAGCAGCCAAAGGATTAGTACCTGCTGATGCCGAAGTAGATGAAATGCAAACCTTATTAAAAGACGCATTAAATTATGTTGTATTCTTGCCATTTTCTGCCGGAGTAATGCCAGAGTTTGAAAACTCTTTGTATGCTGAAAACTTATCAAAAGATGAGTACAATAAAAAATGGTGGGAGCTGGCAAAGAAATATCAAGGTATGATTCCTCCATCAGAAAGAGGAGAAGAATTTTGTGATGCTGCTTCAAAAACACACATCAATAATGATGCAGCTCAATATTATGATTATGCTATTTCGTATATTTTGTTATTCCAATTTCATGACCATATTGCAAAGAATATCTTAAAACAAGATCCGCATGCAACCAATTATTTTGGAAGTAAAGAAGTCGGTACTTTCTTATACGATATCATGAAACAAGGTTCTAATTGTGATTGGAATGAAGTGCTAAAAGAAAACTTAGGAAGTGGGATGAGTGCTAAACCTATGTTAGATTATTTTGCTCCATTAATGGAATATTTAAAAGAACAAAACGAAGGGAGAGAATATACTTTACCTGAAAGTATTTAGAGAATAGCAATAAAAAACACCCACTTCAACAAAAGCTGAAGTGGGTGAATATATTCAAAACTTAAAATACTAAATCTTTACCATTGCGGTCATAGCATCTCTTAATTCAGCCCCAATCATTTCAACTTGATGGTAACGAATTTGCTCATTAATGGCAATTAACTCTTGATTGTCAACTCCATCATTTTCACCTTCACCAAACTTTTTACCAATCACATTGGTGTCAATCTTGTTCATGAAATCTGCTAGTAAAGGTTTACACGCATGGTCAAATAAATAACAACCATATTCTGCTGTGTCAGAAATTGTGGCGTTCATTTCATATAATTTCTTACGAGCAATAGTATTTGCAATTAACGGAGTTTCGTGCAATGATTCATAATATGCCGACTCTTCTATAATACCTGATTCTACCATTGTTTCGAAAGCTAATTCAACACCAGATTTAACAAAAGCAATCATTAAGACTCCATTATCAAAATATTCTTGTTCGGGAATTTCTATATCACCTGCTGGAGTTTTCTCAAAATTGGTTTCACCAGTAGCGGCTCTCCAAGTCAATAAATTTCTATCATCATTTGCCCAATCTTCCATCATTTTTTCAGAAAATTGTCCAGAGATAATATCATCTTGATGCTTTTGAAATAGAGGTCTCATAATTTCTTTTAATTCTTCTGCCAAATTATATGCTTCAATTTTTGCTGGGTTCGACAAGCGATCCATCATATTGGTAACACCACCATGCTTTAAAGCTTCGGTGATAGTTTCCCAACCATATTGAATCAATTTTGAAGCATAGCCAGCATCAATTCCCTTCTCAATCATTTTATCAAAACTTAAGATAGAACCTGTTTGTAATAGTCCACAAAGAATTGTTTGCTCTCCCATTAAATCTGATTTTACCTCGGCAATAAATGATGAGTCTAACACTCCTGCTCTATCACCACCTGTAGCAACAGCATAGGCTTTGGCCTGCTCATATCCTTTGCCCTCAGGGTCATTCTCTGGATGTACGGCAATTAATGTAGGCACACCAAATCCTCTTTTATATTCTTCTCTAACTTCTGACCCTGGAGATTTAGGCGCCACCATAATTACAGTTAAATCCTTACGAACTTGCATTCCTTCTTCTACAATATTGAATCCGTGTGAGTAAGAAAGTGTTGCTCCATTTTTCATCAATGGCATCACAGCACTTACCACATTAGTGTGTTGCTTATCTGGGGTTAAATTAATAACTAAATCAGCAGTCGGAATCATTTCTTCGTAAGTACCAACTTCAAAATTATTATCAGAGGCATTTAGAAATGACTGACGCTTTTCAGAAATTGCAGCTGGTCTTAAAGTATAAGAAATATCCAATCCAGAATCTCTCATATTTAAACCTTGATTTAAACCTTGGGCTCCACAGCCAACAATCACAATTTTTTTACCTTTTAAAACTTCCACTCCATCGGTGAATTCTGATGAATCCATGAATCTACATTTACCCAATTGTTCTAATTGCTCTCTAAGGGGAAGTGTGTTAAAATAATTTGCCATCTCTCTAATTTTTATTTTTTTTAATTTAATTGTTTGTTTAATAATTCTGAAATTTTCATTTCTTCTTTTGATACTGATATTCTTCCAGACCGCACAAATTGCATGATTCCGAATGGTAATAACTCATTGTATAAGGCTTCGATTTCTTCTTTTCTTCCTGATTTTTCTATCACAAAGAAATCTGGTGAAACTGTGACGATTTGTGCGTTACTATTTTTAATGCTATTCTGTATCTGACGCTCATCAAATAACAAGCTCGATTTTATTTTGAACAATGCTGACTGAATATAAATAGATTCATCATTAGTATGATAATAAGCTTTTATCACTTCGATCTGTTTTTCTATCTGACCAATAATTTTCTTTACATTTTCTTCGGTCATATTCACTACAATAATAAACCGTGATACATTTTCAATTTCGGTATTCGAAACTGTTAAGCTTTCAATATTGATATGACGTTTTAAAAAAATAGTCGATATTCTATTTAATAATCCTAGATTATTTTCTGAATAAACTGATATGGTGTATAATTCTTCTTTCATCATTCTTTATTTTAATCTAACATCTGAAACTGTTGCTCCTGTAGGAATCATAGGAAAAACGTTCCCTTCATTTTCTACGCAAACTTCTAAAAAATACGACTCATCTGAAGCAATCATTTCTGCAACAGCTGATTTTAACTCTTCTCTATTAGTTACCTTATTTGCATTGATACTATATCCTTCTGCTATTTTTACAAAATCTGGATTGGTCATTACTGTTGATGCGTACCGTTTATCAAAAAATAATTCTTGCCATTGGCGCACCATCCCTAAAAACTCATTGTTTAATACCACAATTTTTACTGCTGCTTTCGTTTGTAAAATTGTTCCTAATTCTTGGATATTCATTTGCATACTACCATCACCAATAATCGCTACTACTTCTCTTTCTGGAGCTCCCATTTTTGCTCCGATAGATGCAGGTAATGCAAAGCCCATAGTTCCTAATCCGCCAGAAGTTATTTTACTTTTTGGGTGCACAAAATTGGTATATCTGCTTGCAATCATTTGGTGCTGCCCAACATCAGATACAATTACAGCTTCACCACTTGTTTCTTTATTAATGCTTTCAATAACTTCAGCCATTGTAATTCCTTCATGGCTTGCGTTTAATTGTGCATCAATAACCTCATTATATTCAATTTGATATAAATCTTTAAATTCTTGCAACCAAGATGTATGTTTTTGTTCTTTTAATAAAGGTAAGATTTTAGTTAAAGTACTTTTTACATTTCCTAAAACTGCAACATCTGTCTTCACATTTTTATCAATCTCAGATGGGTCTATATCAAAATGAATAACCTTTGCTTGTTTAGCATAGGTCTCCAAATTACCTGTAACACGATCATCAAAACGCATTCCGATGGCAATTAACACATCACATTCATTGGTTAATTTATTTGGTGCATAATGCCCATGCATACCAACCATACCTACATTTAATTCATGTTTCGTAGGAAAAGCGGATAATCCTAATAAAGTACATGCAGATGGAATATTAGCTTTCTCAACCAAGGTCTTAAATTCTTCTTCGGCTTTTCCTAAAGTTACTCCTTGCCCAAAAACAATAAAGGGCTTTTTTGCATTATTGATTAAATCTGCAGCAATTTGTAAAGACTTTTCATCTGTATCTGGTACAGGTTTATAACTTCTTATTTCTGTACATTTTTCATACTTAAAATCCAAAGTATCAAACTGTACATCTTTTGTAATATCAATCAATACTGGTCCTGGACGACCCGATTTGGCAATATAAAATGCTTTTGCAAAAACCTCAGGAATATCAGAAACTTTTGTAATCTGATAATTCCACTTCGTTACAGGTGTTGAAATACTGATGATATCCGTTTCTTGAAAAGCATCAGATCCTAATAAATTTGAACCCACTTGCCCAGTAATGCATACCAGCGGAGTTGAATCTATTTGCGCATCGGCAATACCAGTTACTAAATTTGTTGCACCTGGTCCTGAGGTAGCAATGGCTACACCTACTTTACCAGTCACTCTAGCAAAACCTTGAGCTGCATGAATTGCACCTTGCTCGTGACGTGTTAGTACATGGTGAATTTTATCTTGATATTTATAAAGCTTATCGTAAACTGGCATGATAGCACCTCCTGGATATCCATAAATTAAATCGGACCCTTCCGCTAAAAGGCATTTAACAACTGCCTCTGCTCCTGATATTTTTTGTGTACTCATTTATTAAAACTTATCTGTTACGCAACCTTCTGATGCCGATGACACCATTTTTGCGTATTTATATAAAATTCCTTTATTATGCTTTAATGCTGGGGCTTCCCATTGTGATTTTCTTACTGCTAATTCTTCATCAGAAAGCAACACATTAATGGTATTATCTTCTGCACTAATTTTGATAGGGTCTCCAGTTTTTAATAAACCTATTGTTCCACCATCTTGCGCTTCTGGTGTAATATGACCAACTACAAATCCGTGAGTACCTCCAGAAAAACGGCCATCAGTAATTAAAGCTACCGATTTTCCCAAACCTGCTCCCATAATTAATGATGTTGGCTTTAACATTTCTGGCATTCCTGGACCTCCTTTTGGCCCAACATATCGAATGACGACTACATCTCCTTTTTCAACTTCGCCATTCGAAATTCCTGTATTTGCTGCTTGCTCACCATCAAACACAACCGCTTTACCTTCGAATAACAAACCTTCATTACCGCTTATTTTAGCAACAGCTCCTTCTGTGGCGAGGTTACCATATAAAATTTGTAAGTTACCTGAAGACTTTAATGCATCCTCTTTAGGATAAATTACATCTTGCTCATCTTCAAAAGAAAGTGCTGCTACCTTTTCTAAATTCTCTGCCAATGTTTTTCCAGTAACTGTCATACAATCTCCATGTAAAAAACCATTGTCTAATAAATATTTCATCACTGCTGGAGTGCCTCCAACACCATGCACATCTTCCATTAAATATTTACCCGATGGTTTTAAATCGGCAATCAACGGAGTTCTATCACTTACTTTTTGAAAATCAGCTAAAGTAAATTCGATATCTGCCGCATGCGCAATAGCTAAAAAGTGTAACACTGCATTAGTAGATCCACCCAAAGCATTCACAAGCGCAATGGCGTTTTCTAAAGATTTTTTTGTAATGATATCTAATGGCTTTAAATCTAACTCTAACAAGTTAACAATTGCTAACGCTGTTCGCTCACTTTCAGATAATTTATTCGGATTCTCAGCAGGAATCGAAGAATTATACGGCAACGAAAAACCCATCGCTTCGATTGCAGATGCCATAGTATTTGCTGTGTACATTCCTCCGCAAGCTCCGGCTCCCGGAATTGCAGATTTTATAATTTCTTTATATTCTTCGTCATCTATTTCTCCGGCTACTTTTTGTCCTAATGCTTCAAAAGCTGATACAATATTTAGTTTTCTTCCTTTGTAATTTCCTGAAGCAATTGTGCCACCATACATCATAATTGATGGGCGATTTAAACGCAACATGGCTATTACAGCCCCGGGCATATTTTTATCGCAACCCACAACAGAAACCAATGCATCATAACTTTGTGCATTCATAACCGTTTCAATAGAATCTGCAATAATATCTCTAGAAGCCAAAGAATAGTTCATCCCAGAAGTGCCCATAGAAATTCCATCACTCACTCCAATAGTATTAAAAATCAGCCCCACTTGTCCAGCAATATTACATTCTGTTTTAACCTCTGCAGCTAAATTATTTAAATGCATATTACATGGATTTCCTTCATAGCCTGTACTAGCAATACCGACCTGAGCTTTACTCATATCTTCATCTCTCAAACCAACTGCATATAACATTGCTTGTGATGCTGGTTGAGACTCATCTTGCGTTAATCTTTTACTATGTTTATTCAATTCCATGAATCTATTTTATTTTGATTATACAAAAATACATTGCGGGTTTCACTCCTATCCATCTTATTCATTTTCATTACACTATTTAAACTTACAAAATCAAACTTAACTGTTTGATTTATTGAATCTTAAGCCACCCCCTTTTACACCAATCACGCTCCATAGAATTAATTCATTTTATTTTTTCTATAAAAAAACCTCCCTTAAATAAGGGAGGCGCTATTATTTTGTGGTAAAATATATCAATCTCTTATTGCTTTCATGTAATAATAACCACAGAAAGTGCAATACGATTTAGTAATTATTTGTTTAGAAGAAGATTTTTTCTCTTTATAATTTCAGAAATTGGGACCCCCTCAATATTGCTTTCTAACCAAGACAGAACATCTAAATACAAAAAAGCTCTTTTTTCGTATGGGTGATCTTCATATTCTTTTAACTCAGCATGCAATTTTTTAAATGCTGATTTTAATTCGCTAGGATATAAATCTGTCAAACTTCTTAAAAAGACAATCATCTTTTTTTGTACCGCTTGTAAGTCGTTCATTTTAATCAAAAACTTATATGTCGATCTAATTAATGTGTCTATATTCTCATCTATCCCAGCCTCATAATGTGCCACTAAATTGAGTACTCTCGAAAAACACAACAAGTCTTCGCGCATCGCTAATTCTTTATTTTGGATGATTTTATTTAAGTATAAAATACTGTTTTCGTAATCAGAAACTCCGAAATACATACACCCTATCTTATAATAAAACACCATAATATGATGCTGGTCAATGTTCTTTTTAACTTGGTTTATTTTTTCTAAAACTGTAGGAACATATGCAACCCCTCCTTTAAAATTAGCCTCTAAAAAAAATAGGTTCAGCTTATTTTGATAGTAATAAACAGCTGCCATCGACTCTGTATTATCATTAAATAAAAAGTTTTTTTGGTCGATGTCCGTTTTAAAACGATCTAATGTTAATCTAAATTTTTTATAATGTTTTATCATAAAAAGAGACTCTAACAAATAATTATACCCCTTTAAATAAAACACCGGGTTCAATTTTTTCATCTCCGGTTTAGCATCGTAAATGTCTATCCATTTTTGTGCATATCGAAAGCTACTCACAAAATCTTGAGTGATTAAACTGTACCACAAATACGCCATATACAAAAACAACTTCTCTTTAAAACCAATAGAGCCAAAGTTATATTCTGGTAATTGAGAATTAAAATAATGAGTTACAGTTTCTAATTCTTCTTCATTTTTTGCAAAGCCTTTTTCAAGTAGCCAACTATATAACTGTAATGATAAATTTGACAACTTGCTAGTCATCACATTTTTTTGACTCAGCTTTTTAGCTTCAACAGATAGATCATCCGCTCTGTTACTTAAACTACGCGTTATGTATTGCGATTCGATTGTTTTTTCAAATTCAACAACTTCATACGCCAAAGTATGTTCTTCATTTTCAACAGCAATATTTTTTGCTTTTCCTAAAATTTTTAAACTTTGATTGTACAAACCTTTGTTATATAAAATCGTGGCAAAATCTATTTGCTCACGAAGTTGACTACGTACATTTTGATGTATGGGACTTAGACGAAGACTCACCAGTAACTGTTTGTATAGGTGTGCTTTTGAATTAGAAAGCTGTTGTTTTTTGATATTTGTCTTTAGCAGAATTTGTTTTTCATCATAAGCAAATGATTTATCCATCAAATTAAACAGTGCTAAAAAATTAGATTCAGCATTTCCTCCCAATCGTCCAACATACAATTTAAACTGTCGTTTTTCTGATTTAGACAAGGACTTTATCAAGGCAAATAATACATCTTTTTTTTCTGTAGCCATTGTAAATAAATAAATCTATTTTGTTAATTATCAGCTATTAAGGTGTTTTAAAAAGACAATGAATGTAGTAATAGAGACCTTTTAAAACGATTATTCTATAGGCTGCATTATGTATTTTTGAACATTCAAAAGTGATAAAAATATTTTAATAATGAGCAAAAACCAAGTCCAAATTTTTGATACAACGTTACGCGATGGCGAGCAAGTTCCTGGATGTAAACTTAACACAGACCAAAAAATAGTTATTGCAAAACAATTAGATTTGCTTGGAGTTGATGTTATTGAAGCTGGCTTTCCTGTTTCAAGCCCGGGTGATTTTAAATCGGTCGACGCTATTTCCAAGATGGTAAAAAATGCTACTGTTTGTGGATTAACACGTGCTAATGAAAATGATATCAAAGTTGCTGCTGATGCATTAAAATATGCTAAGAGACCTAGAATCCACACAGGAATAGGGACTTCAGACTCACATATTAAATTTAAATTTAATTCTACTCCAGAAGAAATAATTAAACGTGCTTCAGAAGCCGTTACTTATGCAAAATCATTTGTAGAGGATGTTGAATTTTATGCTGAAGACGCAGGAAGAACAAGTAATGAATATTTAGCTAGAGTTTGTGAAGCAGTAATAAAATCTGGAGCTACTGTTTTAAATATTCCAGACACTACAGGCTACTGCTTACCAGATGAATATGGTACTAAAATAAAATATCTAAGAGACAATGTAAAAGGCATTGAAAATGTCATTCTTTCTTGTCATTGCCATAACGACTTGGGGTTGGCTACAGCCAATGCTATTGCAGGAATTCAAAATGGCGCTAGACAAATTGAGTGCACCATAAATGGAATTGGAGAGCGTGCAGGAAATACAGCTTTAGAAGAAGTTGTTATGATTATGAAGCAGCATCCAAATTTAAATTTAGACACGAATATTAACACGCAGATGCTTTTCGGAATCAGCAAATTGGTACAAGATAGTATGGGTATGAATGTACAAGCAAATAAAGCGGTTGTTGGTGACAATGCTTTTGCTCACAGTTCTGGAATACACCAAGATGGTGTTATAAAAAACCGTGAAACATATGAAATTATGGATCCTGCAGATGTTGGAGTTACAGAATCTTCAATTGTTTTAACAGCGCGAAGTGGTAGAGCAGCTTTAGCATACAAGGCAAAAGATGCTGGGTACGAATTAACCAAAATGCAATTAGACGCTTTATATCCAGAATTTTTGAAATATGCTGACATGAAAAAAGAAGTAAAGAATGAGGACATCCATCAGTTAATGGAAATCAACAACGTTTTAATTTACTTTAGTTAAAAATCTCCTAAATTTAATAGCATATTGATAAGTTATCTATTCATTGTCGACTACATTTTTTAGTTTTACACTTTAAAATAACCAAATGACAAAAGATTCTATCATTGCAAAAATAATTTCTGATCGTGCTACTCCAAGACTCGACTATAGCATTAAACACAAAACAGAAAATTTTACAAATAATCTTTTCTTAACTCTCTTTGATGCTAAATCTTGATTGCGAAGTAAATTAAAAATTTACTATGGTAATCTGTATTTATAAGACTCTTGTCTTCGCCATAAAACTCATCATAAAGTCCTATAAAAAAAACCCTTTTATTTCGTATTTTTGCTCAACACAAAATATGTTGAACAATGAAAAAAATTCAAATGGTTGACCTTAAAGGTCAATACGAAAAAATAAAATCAGCAATTGATACTTCTATCATAAATGTAGTAGAATCAGCAGCATTCATTAACGGACCAGAAGTTCATGCATTTCAAAAAGACTTAGAAAATTATTTAGATGTTAAGCACGTAATTCCTTGCGCTAATGGTACGGATGCATTGCAAATTGCAATGATGGGACTAGGTTTAGAACAAGGTGACGAAGTAATCACAGTCGATTTTACCTTTGCTGCAACGGTAGAAGTTATTGCGCTTTTAAAACTAACTCCTGTTTTAATTGATGTTGAGGCTGACACTTTTAATATGGATATTGATGCGTTGAAAAAAGCCATCACACCAAAAACAAAAGCCATTGTTCCTGTTCATTTATTTGGGCAATGCGCCAACATGGAAGCTGTGTTAGAAGTAGCTAAAGAAAACAACTTATTTGTGATTGAAGATACTGCCCAAGCTATTGGTGCAGATTATACTTTTTCTGATGGCACAACTAAAAAAGCGGGAACTATGGGAATTGTTGGAACAACTTCTTTTTTCCCTTCAAAAAATTTAGGCTGCTATGGTGATGGTGGGGCTATATTTACCAATGATGATGAGCTAGCACATACGATTCGCGGTATGGTAAATCACGGAATGTACCGTAGATATTACCATGATGTGGTTGGTGTAAATTCTAGATTAGATAGCATTCAGGCAACAATCCTTAGAATAAAACTACCAAATTTAGATAGCTATTGTGATGCGCGTCGCGATGCAGCAAATTACTATAACGATGCATTTGCAAATCATCCAAATATTACGACTCCAGTAACAAGTGATTTTACAACACATGTTTTTCATCAATATACATTGCAAATAAAAAATGCAGACAGAAATGCCTTACATCAGCATTTGTTAGATAGCAATATTCCGAATGCCATTTATTATCCTGTGCCATTGCACAGTCAAAAAGCATATCAAGATGATCGCTATAATGAGGACGATTTTAAGGTGACGAATGAGTTGATTGAAACTGTGATTTCGTTACCAATGCATACCGAGTTTGATAAAGAACAGTTAGAATTTATCACGCAAACTATTTTGGGTTTTTTGAAATAATACAATTATAATACGCGTCAGGTCGAGTAATTTTTGACGATAGAAAAAATTGTATCGAGACCAAATACTTCTCGATACAATTTGATTTCACGAAAGTGATATCAAATCACTCGAAGTGACGAAAAAAAGATAACAAAATTTAAAATTTCCCCTTTGGGGAATTAAAAGGGGCTTATGAAAAAAATATTGGTTACTGGAGGATTGGGATATATTGGTTCTCATACCGTTGTAGAATTACAAAACGAAGGTTTTGAAGTTGTCATTATTGATAATTTATCTAATACTACCATCGATGTCTTAGACAACATTACTTCTATTACGGGTATCAAACCTCTGTTCGAACAAATTGATTTAAAAGACAAGGAGGCTGTAAAACACTTTTTTAAATATTATGATGTCGATGGAGTAATCCATTTTGCAGCTTCGAAAGCTGTGGGAGAAAGTGTGAGTGAGCCTTTAAAATATTACGAAAATAATATTGCAACATTAACCTATGTCTTACAGGAAATGGTGGCAAACAATGTTTCTAATTTTATTTTCAGTTCTTCGTGTACTGTTTATGGTCAAGCAGATGAATTGCCAATTACAGAATCTGCACCAACAAAACCAGCTGAATCACCGTATGGCACTACTAAAAAAATGGGCGAGGATATCATTGCTGACACTACCAAAGCAACCGAATTAAAAGCTATTGCTTTACGTTATTTTAATCCGATAGGTGCGCATGAAACTGCCAAAATTGGAGAATTACCAATTGGAGTTCCTCAAAATTTGATTCCCTATGTTGTACAAACTGCTGCAGGAATTAGAGAATGCCTTTCAATTTTTGGAGAAGATTATCCTACAGATGATGGAACTGCAATTCGCGATTATATTCATGTAGTTGATTTGGCAAAAGCACATATTGCAGCATTGAATAGATTAATTAAAAATGAAAACAAAGCTAATTGTGAATATTTTAATATTGGCACAGGTAAAGGGTCTTCTGTCTTAGAGGTGGTAAAAGCTTTTGAAAATGCAACAGGTAAAAAAGTAAATTATAAAATTGTTGACAGACGCGAAGGCGATATCACTGCTGCTTATGCAAATACCGATTTGGCAAATAAAGAATTGGGGTGGAAAGCCAAATTGAATTTAGAAACGGCTTTGGCAAGTGCTTGGAAATGGCAGTTGAAACAGTAAAACCATATCAACCCTAAATTATGAATAAATATATTTTTAGTTTTTTCCTCATTGCATTTGCAATAAATCTACATAGTCAAGAAATTCTTTTTGAGAAAAAAGTTAATTCAAATGTTTTTACAGATATTTATAGTGGGTCTATAGAAACACTTCCAATAATTGACCAAATAAATAACAAGCTTGCTATTTTCTTGGTAAATGAAAATGATATTTTAGGGTTTAATTTTAACAATAATTACGAATTACAAAGTAACTATATCACTAAAATAACTGAAAAAAAATATAGTGTTTTACTTGGCTATAGTGTAGGTGACACATCATACAGCTTGTTTTTTACAAATAAAAAAAAGAAACAATTTTATTCAAAAACAATCGACTTTACTAAAAAGCAAAACAGTGAAGTCATTTATCCTTTCAAATTAAAAGATGAGTTTTTTCTTAGCAGTATCAATAAAAACAATAAGTTCTATTTATTAACTATAAAAAAGAGTTCTTCAATTTTAAAAATTCGTATTTTTAATGGAAATCAACTTTCTAAAATAGAAGAAATCGATTTATCATCCTATCCGTTTTCTAAACCTCCCAACACAAAACTCTCAAGTGCTCTTTCTGACCAGGATAACATGGGGATTGGTTTAGCTGTTCAAAAAATTGAATCTGACTCTCCTAATTCTATTGAAATAGCTTCTAAAAAAAGTAAGCTTTATTGTTTTGATAATAAAATTTACATCACTATAAATAATTTAAGAAGTAATACAAAACTCATTACTATCGATTTAGATAGTTTCGATTTCAAAGTACAGCTATTTAACAACGGAGTCATTGATTGCTTTAATAAATCTAGCGAAAAAGCCAATTCCTTTTTACATAAAAACATTTTATACCAAATTAAAGGGTGTGCTAGTGAGTTGTATTTTACCCTTTATGATATTGAAACAAATAAATTAATAAAAGATTATAGAGTACAGCGAGATGAAGAAATTATCTTTAAAAACTCTGAGTTAGTTTACAAAAGACCGAAGGTTTTTGGTGGTCAAAAAGAAATAAAATTAGAAACTACTGCACAAATATTAAATAAAATATCTTCTAGCAATATTGGACTGTCCGTTCATGAAGCTAATGATTTTCTCGAAATAACTATTGGTAGCCATAAAGAAATCCAAAGTGGAGGTGGTATGAGCATGGGAATGGGAATGGGTATGGGAATTCCAATGGGAGGCATGAATATGTCCGTTACCTTTCACTACAGCCCTGTAATGTATGGCTATAATTCTTACACTAATTCAAAAGAAGTCCATTTTAAAACATTTCTTAATAAGTCAAATTATAATCATCTATCAAATAAAACCCACATAAGCTCTTTAGATGATATAGAAACATTTAAAGATTCTATTACGAACTCTTTAAATGTCTTTGAAAGAATGTTTTATTTAGAAGAAAATAATGATATCAAAACTAAAACCATCTTTAAAGTAGATGATTATTATGTTTTTGGTTATTACGACAAAGAACAAAAGAAATATTATTTAAGGAAATTTTTAAATTAATCACAGCATGTTTCTAATAGACTACCCTTTCGTTTCAGATTTTCTTATAAATTCTATAAAAGAAAATAACTTTGAAATTGTTGCTACAAAAGAGGCAAAAGAATTGATTTTAGACGATTCTATAAATTGGATTTCTGAAGAAAAGGCACTTTCTATTATTAAAGACAAACCAAACACTTCAGTTTATTCAAACTCTGAAAATGCAATTGCTTGGGTTATTAAAAACTTAGAATCATCTCCACTACTAAATAAAATTCAACTATTTAAAGATAAGTTTAAATTTAGAGAACTCATTAAAGATACTTTTCCAGATTTCTTTTACAAGACAGTTAAGCTAGAAGATATTCAAGAGTTGAATGTTGATAAGATACAACTCCCTTTTGTGATAAAACCATCCATAGGCTTTTTTAGTCTGGGTGTTCACATTGTTCATACTATAAGTGATTGGAATACCGCAAAGAAAGAATTGAATTATAAAAACTTGGAAAGTATTTACCCATCAGAAGTGTTAGATACAACTCTGTTTATTATTGAAGAATATATTGAAGGAGAAGAATTTGCTGTAGATTGTTATTTTAATAATGAGGGAGAAGTTGTTGTATTAAACATCCTTCATCATGTTTTTTCATCGGGTACTGATGTTAGCGATAGGGTTTATTCTACATCAAAGGATATTATTTTAAAACACAAAAAAGCAGTTGAAGAGTTTCTAAAACCTATTGGTAAAAAAAGCTGGATTGAAAAATTTCCCTATTCATATTGAAATCCGAATTGATGACAAAGGAGTGATTAGACCTATAGAAGTAAATGCCTTACGTTTTGGTGGTTGGTGTACAACAGGTGATTTATCTTGGAATGCCTATGGTATTAATTCGTATGATTATTTTATCAATAATAAAAAACCAAATTGGGAAGAAATTTTTAATAACAGACCAAACAAAATCTATAGCATCATTCTATTAAATAATAACTCTGGCTATTCTGAAACTGAAATTAAGAGTTTTGATTACGATTTACTTGACCAAGACCTAGAAAATATTTTAGTTTGGTTCAAGATAACTTAAGAGGGTTATCTTTGATTAATTTTAGGGTGCTAATATACAAATTTTTATTTCTATAATTATAACGATATTCACATTCCTTTAAATGTAAAAAGAACTTGTGC
>JAQRMW010000111.1 GCA_028599075.1 Urechidicola sp.
TGTGTCTAAATACATAATTTTAGTAAAAGAATAATTTTTACTAATGGAATTTTGATTAGTAAAAATTACATCACTTAACTTTATTTCCTTCCACTCACTCAAAATTCTCTCATAAAATGTAATCCCAACTCTTTCAATATGGTCAACTAAATCTTGGTTTTCTATTTTGTGTAAAATGGACAAATCCATTTTGTAGGGTAGGAGTAGGTCGTCTAATTTGGTTTCAATTTTAAATAAGGTGGTTAAATCTAAATCATCACCTACCAAAGTAAGGTCAATATCAGAACCATTACGGTAATTGCCTTTGGCACGAGAACCGTAGAGTATGGTTTTTTCAATTTGAGGGTATTTTGAAAAAACGGAGTTGATGGCTTTAATATGTTTTTCTTTTAATCCGTACATCTATTGGTTTTATTCACAATATTCATTTTTTAATAGGAGTTCATCAGTTCGCTTTGCTCGGGTCTTCTTTTTCTTTTAATTCTTGCATTTTGGTTTGAAATGCCACAAAAAGAGGGTGAAAATCTTCAATGATATTTTTATATATTTCTTCTGAGGTTTCTTCATTGTAGGTATGGCTGGTTAGGTTTCGTTTTTTAATCATTTCCATCCAATTGTCGCCATCAGTAATTAAATCATTTTTAAATGCTTCACGCGTAGCATCTCTCGAACCTCTTAACTCTGTATTTCCTTGATATACAAAAAAGTCTTGCATTATTTTCCAAGCCAATTCGTGAGTGTATTCAAAACTTTGAATCAAACCTTGTTTTTCAAGGCTACTCAAAGTCCGTTCCTCATTTAGTGCAACAGCCTCACTTAATGTTGCTAATGCTTTATTGTAATTGCTAAATCGTTGTATCCAACGTATGTCTTTATTATTTTCCATTATATTTTAATCTTTTCAAGGTTAGCAGAAATACGTTTGTTTAAAGTTGTTTCCTCTTTTAATTGGTCTTTAAATTCTGCTTTTAATTTTGTGAATCGCTCTGCAAAATCAAAGTCATCTTCTGTTTCTGCCAAACCAACATAACGCCCAGGCGTTAACACATAATCCAGTTCTTTTACTTTTTCAATAGGTGTGGCATTGCAAAATCCTTTGACATCTTCATAATTTCCGTCTGGGTTTCGCCAATTATGGTAGGTTTCAGAAATGGTTTTTATATCTTCTTGTGAGAGTTCACGAGTTCTACGGTTTATCAAATGCCCCATATTTCGAGCATCAATAAAAAGTATTTCTTTGCTTCTGTCTCTGTATTTTCCGTTGGTTCTGTTACGGCTCATAAACCATAAAGAAGCGGGTATTTGTGTATTTAAAAACAACTTAGCAGGTAGATTTACAATACAATCTACCAAACCTTCGTCTATTAGGTTTTTTCTTATTTCTCCTTCACCAGATGTTTTAGATGTTAACGAGCCTTTTGCCAATACAAAACCTGCTTGTCCACTTGGTGCTAAGTGATACATAAAATGTTGTATCCAAGCGTAATTGGCATTTCCTGTAGGTGGTGTTCCGTATTTCCAACGTCCATCTTTACGGAGTAAATCGCCACTCCAATCACTTACATTAAAAGGCGGATTTGCAATAATGTAATCTACTTTTACGTCTTTATGAGCATCATTTAAAAATGAGCCTTCATTGTTCCATTTTACTTGTGAACTGTCTAAACCTCTAATGGCAAGGTTCATTTTTGCCAATCTCCAAGTAGTTTGATTGCTTTCTTGTCCGTAAATAGAAATGTCGTTTATTTTTCCTTGATGGTCTTCTACAAATTTTTCAGATTGCACAAACATTCCACCAGAACCACAGCAAGGGTCAAGCACTCTACCTTTATATGGTTCGAGCATTTCTACTAATAATTCTACTACGCTTCTTGGTGTATAGAACTGTCCGCCTTTTTTCCCTTCTGCCAATGCAAATTTACCTAAGAAGTATTCAAATACGTGTCCGAGTACATCAGCACTTCTTGATTTAGCATCACCCAAAGCAATATTTCCAATCAAATCAATAATTTTCCCCAAACTTGTTGGATCCAAATTTTGACGAGCATATACTTTTGGTAAAACACCTTTTAAAGAAGGGTTTTCCTTTTCAATGGCATCCATTGCCTCATCAACTGTTTTTCCAATTGTTGGTTGCTTTGCTTTGCTTTGTAGAAAATTCCAACGAGCATCTTGTGGTACGAAAAATACATTTTCGGCTTTGTATTCGTCTTTGTCCTCAGGGTCAGCACCTGCAAATTCTCCTTCTCCGTTTTTGAGCTTTGTATATAGTTCCTCAAAAGCATCAGAGATATATTTTAAGAATATCAAACCCAACATTACGTGTTTGTATTCCGCAGCATCTATATTTTTCCTTAGTTTGTCAGCCGATCTCCAAAGTTGTTTTTCTAATGGTTCGTCTTTTATTTCTTTCTTTTTCGCCATTATTTTTCCTTGTTTGATATTATTAAATCTTTTACGTCAACATCAAGTATTTCAGCAATAGCCATCAATATTTCCAATCTTGGTTGTTGTCTGTTTTGTACATAACCATTGACAATATTGTAGCTTTTGTCTAACTTTTCAGCTAACCATTTTTGCTTAATGCCCTTTTCTTCAAGTACTTTTTTTATTCTGTTCATTCTCCGTTAGAATTGAAGTTGCAAGATAGTAATAAAGATTTAACACACCGTTTTTTAGTGTATAAAATGTCTGTATATTATTCGGTGAGCGTGGGGAAGATTAAGCTCTTTTGGTTTTTTAGCGTTGGCTTTTGTGTCGGCAAAAACCAAATGTGCTTAATGTGCGGCTGGCTTTTTTCGGTATGAAACACAACGATTTGTGTATGAAGCGTTGGGCATTACGAAGCACTTCCGTTTCAGTTTATTATTAATTTTTATTACTTGCATTCACTTTCAATTTACCACTAAAACCCTTATTGGGTATAGCCTTTGTTAGCTGTCTGGGCTTTATTTTCCGTTCTG
>JAQRMW010000112.1 GCA_028599075.1 Urechidicola sp.
TATTATCTACGATATATTTAGTCATGTACTTTGGTGTATAAAAAACACCGTCTTTTTTGCGTTTTGTTTTGCTTTGTACAGTTGCAATACCTTGTATTTCTGCCTGAATTTCGTCAATGTCGTTCAACGAATGTTCAAATATGTGTCCAAGAATATTTACACTTACTTCACTTTCAAAATCATAGTTGCTTAAATTAACTGTGTGTTTGTAAAGTAAGTCATCATTTATTTTGATATTGTCTAAAATGTCGTCTGGTGCAAATAAACCGCCATTGTATGCAAAAATATCGTGTTGTTGTCCTTTACGACCTGTGTTCATATAACCGAAATACTTTTTAAAACGGTCATATAATGGGAAATACTCGTCATATTTATCTCGTAAATCAATCCATTGATTTACAATTGAGCGAATGGAATTAGGTGGTAATAATAATCTGTCTTCTGCAAAGAAGATGAATAAAAAACGATCAAGTAGTTTTTGTGTTTTCTTGAATAAAGTTAATTTGTCATATTCAGGATTTTCATTTTGAATACTATCAAAAATCTCGTTCCTAAATGAAGCATAATCTTTATAAAGTTTTTTAGTAATGTTTTCCTCTTGAGTTAATGATTCTTCTTTTATTTTTTTTGGAATGTCTTTTAATAGATATTCTGATGAAATGCAAAGACAAAGTATTTTAAAACGCTCTTTTGTTAATTGGAATAAATTAAATTCCTCAAAATCTACTGCGTTATCTATGTAAAAACGCAACTTTTCAAAGTTTGAAGTAATTACATAATTACAACCTGGTTGGTTGTTTTTATATCCAAAAGCTTGGGTTTCTACTTTACTTAAATCTGTTGTGTTTGTTCCTTTTAGTTCAATTACTGCGAGTGCTTTTTCGCCTTTTAGAATTGCTCCGTCTGTCTTTTTAGAACCTCTTATGTTTTTTAATTCCGTTGTAAGATTGAAATCAGGCGTTGGGTTTTTAACGTATCCGAATACGTTTACAAAAAGGTCAATCAAAAATTCGCCTTGGTATTGTTCCTCTTTGGAATTTCGTATGTTTTCTTGGATGGTCGGATTATGGAAATGGCTTGTAAATCGCTCGTAGGCTTCATTAACTTTTTCGGATTCTAATCCCTTTAAATATTTGTTTAGAACAGAGTTCTGAAATAAGCTCATAAAATTTTATTCGTTTTTGTCAAAGTTAATATCATTTCAAGCGTTGGCAAAAAAACAGCTCTTTTGTTTTTTTAGCGTTGGCTTATGAGTCGGTGCAAATGTGTATGGCTTTAAGCATTGGTATATTCATACAAAGTTTTCCATATCTTCTCATCCACTTTTCTTATTTCGCCTAATGCTCCATTTATATTATTCTCATTATTTAAAATATTATCTATTCTATTTTTCAAATCTTCAATTGATAATTCACGAAGCAAACTTTGTGCAAAATCTTTATTAAGTTTTCCAATTGTATTTAATCCAGATGATAATTTTCTAAACCCAATATTTTTGTAGGATTCTATCAATAATGGTTTAAAGTCGATAAGTAAATTTTGAGCTAATTCTTTATCAATTTTACCTAAGCGATAAAGAGCATCACATAATTGAGAAAATTGTATTGAAACCTTTTTGCCCGATTTAAGTTTTTCCTGATAGATTTTTATCATTGAATTCGTTACAGTTGGGCTTAATTTATGGATAATTGAAACCGAACCAAAGAAACCTTCAGCAGTACATTCTTTTATTTTGCTTTTAAAAATGTTATGTGAGTTTAGATTTATAATGATTTCATCTATTTTCTTTCTGTTATACTTTTTTAAAACATTAAAAGAGTTTGCAAGACCTGGAAGATTTACTTCACGAGCTAATCCCTTCTTAACGAATAAATAATTGTCTAAACTTGAAACGAAGAATTGAGTTTTAGCAAAATTGACTGAACTAAAACCGTTAAAAATATTTGGCAGATGAGTTAATAGAATACGTTTAGATTCAAGTTTTTCTATTAAGTTAGTTTTAAAGTACTCATCCATATATTTTTCGGCAAGACTTTTATTAAAATAACCAACTGATTTTAATATGTGAGAAGAAATTGAAACGTTTGAACTCAATATTCTACCATATATGATGTCTGAATGAGCTGTCTCAATTAAATGATTACCATATTCTTTGTCTCCGATTTTATGCAAAGATTCGAGTATATGAGAAATTTCTTTTCCTTTTATTTTTGTTGAGTTAAACCTTTCTTCTATTGGATTATACTCTTTTATTTTTAAAAGAATCTGTGTTGAAAGCCTTTCACTTATGTTGTTTATTTCAACTAATACTCTCCCAAAATCATTTAAATCACTTCGAACT
>JAQRMW010000113.1 GCA_028599075.1 Urechidicola sp.
CTGATTTACTATCTTCTTTTTTAGATTTTTCAAAAACGACAAAATGACGGATTAAATCTAACAAAGTTTCTTTGTTAAGCATTCCGTTAATCAATGTTTCTAATTGACTAACCAAATGAGAGGCTTCTTCTTTTCCGTCTGCTGATTTCCAAGACATAAAACGAGTCATTCCTGCGGATAGTGAACCTGCTTTAGCTTCTAAGCCATCAGAAATAATCATAAATCCATTGTAGGTAAACAGACTTGGAATAATGGTTTTGTAGGTTTGTAATTGTTTGTATGCCGATTTTATCGTGGCGTTTTCATCTGCGGGATTTTTTAACTCAATAACCACTAAGGGCAACCCATTTACAAACAGAATTACATCTGGTCGTTTTGTATTACCATCTTCAATAACTGTAAACTGATTGGCGACAACAAATTCATTGTTTTCAGGATTTTTGAAGTCTATCAACCAAACCAAATCACCTCTTTGGTTGCCTTCTTTTTGATAAGATACTTTTATACCTTCTGTAAGCATTCTGTGAAATGCTTCATTGTTGTTGAGTAATTCAGGTGAATTTATTCTTTGAATCTCTTTTAAAGCTTCTTCTTGGCTATCGTGTGGAATGTTTGGGTTTATTCTACGAATAGCATTTTTCAAACGCTCAACAAGCAAAACATCTTCATAAGATGCTCGTTCTGCTTGGTCTGTATCTGGTGCAATATCAGGAGCATAAATATATTGATAGCCTAAATGTTCTAATAGGTTAATTGCAAATTCTTCTATGGTATTTTCGGTTATTTTATTGCTCATAATTTATATCTTTATAACTAAAATCCTTTAAGAACCTTGATATTTTTCGTCTTTTTACATCTCCCCAAGGCATTGTCCTTTGGGCAGGATAAGTAACATATAGCCATCTTTTAGATCGTGTAAATGCAACATAAAGATTATTTTTCTCTTGTGTAAGTTCAACTCCACCTGCTCGAACAGCTCTATAGTCAGGAAATGTTTCATCATCCATTCCAATGATAAAAACAATATCAAACTCCTGACCTTTCATTGTATGAACTGTACTTAAAGTTATTCCATTATGCTCTGTCATTGGATGAGTTTTACCCAATGCCATTGCATTTTTGAATTGATGAAGCGATTTATTATCTGTATTTTTAGCATAAATATGCCAGTGTTTTACAAGCTCATCAATGTCATTGAATATCATTTTCTTCTCATTGTCATTTGATTCTGATATTTGTTTTTTATAGTTATCTATATTTTTTATGAAATTACTACCATTTACATCTAAAGATTTTACCAGTTCTACAATTTGTTTCTGTTCACTTTCCTCTAAGTGACTAATTATTTCTGAAAGCTCAATATTGTTTTCAAGATTTAATGATAGAAGTTTTAACAATCGAATTAAATGAAGGTTATCCGCTGGGTTTAACTTTATTTTAAGAGCTAAGTCAAATATTTGCATTATCTGGGATTCGAACTTTAAAGCACCTGGTGTCATTTTGTAATAATAAGGCAAATTTATTTTCTGAAATTCTTCTTCTAAAGATTTAAATAAATATTTGTTTCTTGCCAAAACAGCAATTTTCTCATAACTTATTTCACCTTCAATTTCGCTATTAGTTTTTGATGAAATAATTTCATTTATTTTATTTATAACCCATTTAGCTTCACTATTTTCATTGTCAACTTTATATAACTTAAAAACACCTTGCTTTGCGACTTTTTCAATACTTTTAGTATTTGGGATAAGTTTATTTGCTGCTTTTAAAACTGCTTTAGAAGAGCGATAATTTTCTGTTAATTCAATAATTTGGGGGTTAAAGTCTTTTACAAACTCTTTGTCCATATAATCAGGAGAAGAACCGTTAAAATGGAAAATTGCTTGATTGGGGTCACCAACCATCATAACATTTTTCAATTCATTATTAGTTAAAGCTTTTAAAAATTGATATTGAGCATAATTTAAATCTTGTGCTTCATCAACACAGATAGCAAAAAAACTTCTACGATAGAGAGAAGCAACTTTAGGAAATTTTGCAAATATTTTATGAGCAAGTGATAGCAAATCATCATAATCAATCGCATTTTGAGTTCTTAA
>JAQRMW010000114.1 GCA_028599075.1 Urechidicola sp.
TTCTGAAGAAGAAACAGAGAAAGAATACGATTTTGCTATTGCAGCAGAACCACAAGCTCCTTACGGAAATGAAGAATGCTATTTTGGAGAGTATCCAAAAGACTTTTTCGATTTAATTATAATTGATGAATGTCACAGAGGTGGTGCAAATGATGAAGGAAATTGGAGAGGAATTTTAGATTATTTTTCTCCTGCTGTTCAATTAGGATTAACTGCTACGCCAAAACGAAAAGACAATGTAGATACTTATGCTTATTTCGGAGAACCAGTATTTATTTACTCGTTGAAAGACGGAATTAATGATGGGTTTTTAACGCCATTCAAAGTAAAAAGAATCAAGACCACTTTAGACGATTACATCTACACCAATGACGACACTGTTATTGAAGGAGAAATTGAAGATGGAAAACTGTATGAAGAAAAGGATTTTAACCGAACAATTGTAATTCCTGCAAGAGAGCGTTTCCGTGTACAAACCTTTATGAATGAAGCCAACGAAAATGAGAAAACCATTATTTTCTGTGCTACACAAGTTCACGCAGCAATGGTTCGTGATATGGTAAATCAATACAAAAAGAAAAGTAAGAACCCTGATTATTGTGTTCGAGTAACTGCCAATGATGGGAAAATAGGAGAAACCTTTCTGGAGCAGTTTCAAGACAATGAAAAACTAATTCCAACTATTCTTACCACTTCTCAAAAACTATCGACTGGAGTTGATGCTCGTAATATTAGAAATATTGTGTTGATGCGACCAGTCAATCAAATAATCGAATTTAAACAAATTGTTGGTAGAGGAACTCGAATGTTTGACGGCAAAGAGTTTTTTACAATTTATGATTTTGTAGATGCTTACCAACGTTTTTCTGACCCAGAATGGGATGGCGAACCAGTTGAAGAAGAAGCTTGTTCAAGATGCGGAAACAAACCTTGCACTTGCGAAAAGACACCTCCAACACCTTGTGAAGAATGTGGCGAAAGACCTTGTGTTTGTATTATTTCTCACCCTGAACCTTGTGAGAAATGCGGACAACTTCCTTGTACTTGCAAGAAGAAAGTAAAAATCAAACTCCGCAATGGTAAAGAGTTTGAAATACAAAAAATGATTGCAACTTCTTTTTGGAGTGCTGATGGCAAACCAATTTCAGCAGAAGAATTCTTAAATAACTTATTTGGAGAATTACCCAATTTCTTTAAAAGTGAAGCAGAGCTGAGAGAAATTTGGAGCAATCCTGTTACTCGAAAAACATTACTTGAAAAGTTAGATGAAGCAGGTTTTGGATCTAATGAATTAAACACGCTCAAAAAACTAATTGATGCAGAAAAAAGCGACCTTTTTGATGTATTGGAATATGTGTTTAATAGCGAAATAAAACCAATAAGCAGAAAAGAAAGAGTTGCAGCAGCAGAAGCTACAATTTTTGCATTGCTCAACAATAAGCAAAAGGAATTTATAGAATTTGTATTGAGTAAATACGTAGAAACAGGGGTTGGCGAACTTGACCAAGAAAAGTTACCAATCTTGCTGACTACCAAATATCAATCATTAGAAGATGCAAAAGAAGTTTTAGGAGAAGTAGCAAGTATCAGTTCTCTATTTATTGAATTTCAGAAACACTTATACGAACAAAAAGTAGCATAATGGAAAGCCAACGCATAAAGTCATACACATTGCCAAGTCGCTCAAAAGCCAACCGCACGAGCCAAAACTTGTCTAAGAGTATGCCTTTGCCAACGCTACAAACAAGACGGAAAAAGAAAGAGCCAGTGTACAACAATGGCTAAAAAACATAGGGGTTTTGGTGGTAAATTGGAAGTTCAGAGCTTCGATTGAAAACCGCCAAACCAAAATTTTGATAACGAAAAAAGAAAAATAATTATAAAAATATTTGGCTTGGCTAAGTGCTAAATTGAAAGGGCAGAGTTTCAAACTCCCCTACGATTTCTTAGCCGGGTCGTTGCCATTCATTACAAGTAACAATGAAAAAACGGGAAATTCAGATATTTTGTACCCTTAAAAGACAAAACATAAGGAATAGATATTAGCCGAAAAAGAAAGGATATAATTGTTTAACTTTAAATCTATAATGATGAAAAAATCAGAATTATTAGAAGGTCTATCAATCGAAGAACTGCAAGAAAGAAATGAATTTTCAGCAGCAGTTACTGACCCTGGAACAGACCCATTAAAATGTAAAATTTGTCAATGTTAGTAAATTCTAATAGACAATTATAACATTAAGCAAGGGTAAATTTAATTTACCCTTGCTTTTAAATAAATAAAATGTATAGCAAAATCAACATATATAAAACCGACTTTTCAAACAAATATTTACTTAGGTTTAACGATAATTCTTTATATGTAGGATATATTGTAAGAGAAGTTGTTCTACTACTAAAAAAAGAAATTAATAAAGATAGTATTCCAAAAATCATTAATGAAAAGCATAACTTAACCGTAAATGATGCTGATATTCAAAAAATCATCAAAAATATTGAAGCAACATTATTTGTAACGAAAGAAACATCTCTAATTAAACTTTTTAAAATCATTAATCCTGCCAACATTAATGTTCCTTTATTATTTCAAAATATTTTTAAAGAAAAAACATTTTACATATATTTATTCTCAATGCTTTTAATTAATATCTACGCATTTTTAAAAGTAGAAAGAGTAGTTTCTAAATCATTTGCAGAAACTGTGTTTTTATATATTTTTTTAATATTTATATTGATTTCTCACGAATTGGGTCATTCAATTGCCTCAAAAAAATATGGCGTAATAACAAACGAAATAGGATTTGGATTTTATAGTATATTTCCTGTTTTCTACATTGATTTGGGAGAAGTGTGGAGGCTGTCAACGACTAAACGAATAATAATTAATCTTTCAGGTATATTTTCTCAATTATTAATTGGGGCTTTACTTTTTACAATAAACACCTTTATTAATGATAATTACTTGATAACGAACTTAATATACATAAATTTCATCATATTATTACTTAACTTTAATCCTTTTCTAAAATTCGACGGCTATTGGGTAGTTTCCGATTTGCTAAAACAAAGGAATCTAATGAACAAATCAAATGAATTATTAAAAGGCTTATTCTCACTTAAATTACCAAAAGAAAAGTTTGGTATGATTTTTTATATATTCTTAAAGTTGATTTTTATTTTATGGGTTATATATAATATTCTAAACTTTATTTATAAATACACCTTAAAATTATTAAACAATGAATTTAGCAACCTTAATTACATTATTTTAATAGTAATTATAGGTTTATTAATTACCAAATTAATCAAAAAGAAAATATGAACTTAATAAGCGAAAGAAAACGATATAAAGAAGGCTTAGAAAACCCTACACAAGAAGATATTGATTTAAGAAGTTATGATTTTGCTCTTTTTAGTGCTAACATAAAAAGGTTTTTTCCAAAAATTAAAAATTCTGACTATTTTGATTTATTCAAAAAATGTTTATATAATAAATGGATATCAAGTATTGAGCAATTTGATACTACATATTTAAGAAATACTGCAATAGTAAATCATAGTTCTATAGATTTAAAATCTACACCTAATAAACCAATAATTTTCACTTCATTTCATTATGGTTCTTATAGATTGTTTAATTCAACTTTATATGAATTAGGCTATAAAATTGTAATTATTATGGATGAAGGTGTTATTAAGCGTCAAGGAAATCAATTACTAAACGAAGTAAAGCCTCTACTTAAAGGAACAGAAAATTCTGATTTCATTATTTTAAATGTTATGGATAGGACTTCTATTTTTAAACTCAAAAAGTTAATTTCAGAAGGATATGTAATGTCTGTTTATTTAGATGGTAATATGGGAATAAATGATGATAATAAATCATTCTCAAAAGGATACATTCCTATAAATTTGTTTGATAAAACAGTTTATGTTAAAAATGGTATTGGAAAATTAGCATCTATACTTGGAGCAATGTTAATACCTACAATTTCATACAAAGATGTAAATGAAGATAATCATTTAACTTTCTATAAAGAAATACAAATCAGTGATTTTAAAAATAAGCAAGAATTTTCAATAAAATCAATAGAACTAGTTTACCAAATATTTTTTGATTTATTAAAAAAAGACCCAATGCAATGGAGTTCTTGGTTAGATATACATCTTTGGTTTAAAAGAGATTTTACAACTCCTTTTAAAAACACCTTTTTAGACCAAGAATACATAAAATTCAATTATGAAAGGTATACATTTTTCAAAATGGAAAAATCCTTTTTCATTTTCGATTTATATGATTACAAATCATATCCAATAAACGAAAAATTACATTTACAAATGAAACAAAATAGGTTTTCTGAAATACAACCCAATTTATATACTGAACTTAAAACGAAAAATATAATACTTTAAATTATGAAAAAAACAATTCTTAAATTCCAATTAATATTAATACTTTTATATAGTTTTAATTTTGTGTATTCTCAAAACATTGTAATTACTGGAAATGTTACCGACAGTTTAAAAACACCATTACAATATGTAAATGTTGGTGTCTACAACAAATATGTAGGAACAGTAACAGACAATAAAGGGAATTTCCACCTTGACATTGACAATTCAATGGTTAATGATACTTTAAAAATTTCTTCTTTAGGCTATGAACCTAAAGAAATATTAATTAAAAACCTATTATCAAATTCAAAAATAAATATAGTTTTAAATAGTTATACTGAAGAACTTGAAGAGGTCATCTTAACATCCAATAATACCAAATCCTATGTTAAAGGAAAGAAAAAGTCAAAATCAAAAAATGAAGTGTTTTTTGCTATACCAAAGGCGAAAAATCAAAATTTAGGAGCCGAAATTGGAAGGAAATTTTCAATTGGCTCGAAAAAGCCAAGTTTACTTAAAGAGTTTAAGTTTTTTATTAAAAAAAATAATTTTGATAAAGTAAAATTCAGGATTAATCTATATACTATAAAAGATAAGTTTCCTTCTAAAAATATTAACAAGGAAAATATTTATATAGAAGTTAAAAATAAATCTACGGGATGGGTAACAATTAATTTAACAGATTATGATATTAACATACAACAAGATATTATTATAACAGCCGAATGGATTGAAGGCTCAAAAAATGGAGATGAATTAAGTCTACCAATGTTAATTCCATCATTTAGTTCAGTACATTATTACAAATATGGTTCTCAATCAAAATGGAAAAAGTATAAAATGATTTCAACAGCAATGATTTTAACTTATGAACAATAATTCAACAAAGGAAATAAATATTGTTTATTAAAATAAAAATAACGAAATGGCAACAAAGTGTATAAGTCATTGGGCAATAAGTGATTAAGTCAAAGTTAGAGCATATTAATAAAGTAAGTGATAAACCAAAAAGAAGTGCTTATAAACGCCCAACGCTTCATACACAAACCGTTGCCATTCATTGGTGGTATGATTTCAGAAACTACAAACTTTAGTACTCTAAAAAAAGAATTTTAGCACAACTACGGAAGAGCAAACAGCCAAAAACAGCAATCACTTTTCTTTGATTGAATAATTCAAGTTTTTGAGAGATATCGGTAAAAAAGTTTTTGCATACATTTCGTTAACCACTCGCAAGAGTATAAAATTTCCCTACCACATCACCCCATCTAAAATTTCTATACACTTGCTAACAGCATACTTTCAATTTTTGAACCTTTAATATTTATCTTTTTTATCCAACAAAATTTAAAATATTAGGTCAATAGTTCTTCCCAATATTCACTATAAAAATTTGTGGTTTTTAAGAGCTCTTTATGATTCCCTTGATTAACAATAGTATTTTGCTCAATAATATAGATATTGTCTGCTCTGTTTTTTAATGAATGTAAACGATGAGAAATTAATAAAATCCCCATATCTTTTTTTAATTCATCTAATAAATTTAACGTGAATTTTTCTGTGTTTCTATCCATAGCAGCTGTTGGTTCATCAAGAATAAGAAACTGAGGATTTTTATACAAAGCTCTTGCAAAAGCTATGAGTTGTTTTTGTCCACCAGATAAATTAATTCCTTCTTCGCCAAGAATTGTTGCATAGCCTTGTGGTAATTGAGCTATGAATTTTTCAAAACCATACTCTTTACAAAACTGAATCACATTTTCTGGAGTATCATTTTCTCCAAGCAGAATATTATCAAGTACGTTACCACTAAAAATATGAATATCCTGAGGTATAACTCCGACTATACTCCGCCAATTATTGGTAGAAATATTTTTTAATTCCGTTTTACCATTAATTAGTATAGTCCCTTTTTCAAATTGATAAAATTTTTGTAGTACTTGCCCAAGTGTACTTTTCCCACTTCCGCTTTCACCAACTATCGCAATTAATTCACCTTTTTTTACAGTTATATTGATGTTATTCAGCAATTCCTTTCTTCCCGCAAACCGAAAAGAAGCATCTTTGATTTCAAGAAATTCAAATTTTTCAAGTGTTATTTCTCCACTTTTTTCTTTTTCTGCTGATGCAAATTCAAACATTCTGTTAAAAGCAATTTTAGCTTCTTGTATATCAATATTAATCATTGCTAAATTAGAAGTTGATTGCATTAACATTCCAACCAATTGTAAAACAGCAATAATAACTCCACTTTTAATATTCCCTTTTAGTACCAAATAAACACTAAAACTTAGTGTTCCTGTAACAAATACGTTAGAAAGGAATAAATTAACAATAGCATAAGACAGACCTAATTTATTTAGGTTAAATATTGAATCTTGATAGTATTGATAAATTGATTTTGTAAAATTAGAATAAAAAAATCCTTTATTATTTGTTTTAATAGTTTCAACCCCTTGAATAGTATCAATATAATTACTTTCATTTTTAGCATAAGCTTGCATTACTAACTTCTGTCTTTTAATGATTTTAGGGTTATAGAATAAAACCAAAATAGCATAAATAGGAATCCAACTTAAAGTAATAAGGCCTAGTGTTTTATTATAGTTAAAAATAACAATTGAAGTAATAATAATCATTAAAATATCAATAATTATAGTACTTGCTATTTTAGTAATCGTTCTTTGAATTCTACTTGTATCATTCATTCTTGCCACCATATCTCCAATTTTCCTGGTGTCAAAAAAAGATTTTGGTAATTTTAATAAGTTTGTATAAAAGAAATCAATTATTCTAAGGTTCAAGATAACTTAAGAGGGTTATCTTTGATTAATTTTAGGGTGCTAATATACAAATTTTTATTTCTATAATTATAACGATATTCACATTCCTTTAAATGTAAAAAGAACTTGTGC
>JAQRMW010000115.1:0-1618 GCA_028599075.1 Urechidicola sp.
TGGGCAAGCAACTGGTAAAACAGGTAATACAACTACCTAACTCATTGAGCCATCTGGGTCCCATCATGAGAAACTACATTGTACTCAATTGTAACTTTAATATGTACAAAATATGGATTTATACAAATATCCAATCAATTAGTATCACAATTGAAGTTTAAACAATATTTTCCTTTCATTTTTTAATTCTTCAAATCTTGCTTCAATAATAAAGAAATGTTCGTTGTGTCCAGAGTATTTGATGTCAATTTGTCCATCTTGACTTCCATTTTCAGCAACGGAGACCTGAACGTCTATGTGATAATCAGAAAAGGAGCAACTGAAAATGTCATTCTTGAGTTGACTGTATTCTGCCACTAAGATTAGATCTAAGTAAATGCATCTGGTCCAATGCTTTAGTCAGAAATGGCCTTACTGTATTCAGCTCCATCAAAGTCAAATAATTTAACTGAAAAGAAAAGTGAATACAATATTAACCAGGATCTATTTTTGTAGTTTCTAAAAGAAAACTTTTATTCAAAATACCAGAGGAGTGAGCAATTTTTGAGCCACATCATGGCGAGATCAAGTTAATTTTCTATGGAATGATAATGAGGTCCGCTATGTGTTAGACCAACACGCTTGGTTGGATTTTTATAGCTGACTGAAACAAGTCCGCAGATCGACATGTCGCCCCACTATCCCGATTCCGAGGCAAGCACGCTAACCATTACACCAGTCCTGTATTGGTGGTCATCTTGGATTTCAATCCATGTAAAAATTTCAACTTTTGTAAGACACCATCCAATTATCATTCATTGTACAGTTTGAGTAAAATCATGTTTTCTGTTTCATTTTCCAGCGAGGTCCTATATTAAAAACTGCAGTGGTGGCCATATTTTATTTTTGTTCGATCGGCACTAAAAACTCAAAACTAGACTATGACCATCCAATGAACATTCCTATCATATCTGCTCAATGGCATCTGAAAAGGTGTTTGAAGTTTCAGCCAATAAGAACACATTAATGGCACTGGTATCCATGTTGAATGTCCAATCGATGCTCAACACTTTGAAAAGAAGTACCACCCAATGAACATGCCTGCCAAGTTTGGTACCAAGAGCCAAGTAGTAATATGTACACCTTTGGTAAATCATTGCACAGAAACCACTGTCTACAGATCCATAATTACTACTACAAAATCATTGCGGTCCAGTAAATAAAAAATCATTAGTTTAAAAACATTTAAAATATGATGATCTAATACATTGTATATTTGATTTTGTCATATTTTTCAAAATTTCAAATATAAAATTTTTTGTTTTCCCTTTTGCAACCAGCAGATTATAATATTTCTCCACTCGAAATAGTTAAATTTTTCAAATTTTAAAGCTCAACCTTTCAATATTTCTCAACTTAAGATACTTAAAATTTAAATTATCTACCATTTTAACTATCGAGAGTGCAGATATAACATAATCCACTGATAAGAGAAGGAAGATCTGCTTCTACTATGACAAGATCTGCTTCTACTATGACAAAACCATTAAAAATATTGTTAATTTCCGTCGTTAATGAGTGTAGAAAATTGAAAGCACCAAAGGTGATGTTAAACGATCGAACTGCTTGCGTGTAGATT
>JAQRMW010000115.1:1718-4253 GCA_028599075.1 Urechidicola sp.
AAGATCTGCTTCTACTATGACAAAACCATTAAAAATATTGTTAATTTCCGTCGTTAATGAGTGTAGAAAATTGAAAGCACCAAAGGTGATGTTAAACGATCGAACTGCTTGCGTGTAGATTTTTGTATGTTATGTTATGCAATGCAAACCTAGGATAGTGCATGTTGAACAGGGAAACTGTAATGCAAACTTTATAGCAGAAGAAATTGGCCCTCTCTGCTGGAATCACCACACTTGCAAAAAACAGGGAAACTTGACTTCTCCTTCTGAGACCACGAGGGAGAAGTAAATGCATGATAGGGAGACGTCCAACAGCGTCACAGAGACATGTTATCGCAAAGAAATTGGTTTTTCACATTTTTTTTTAATACAAATTGCATTTGAAGTGTGTCTTTGCTAATATCTTGTTAATATCCTTCATATTTAACAATAAATTCATGTATTGTTTTTGTTTTATTGTTGATCTTATATTTGTTTATTTTAGATTTTATTCATTTTTGCCTTGAAATCTGTAGAGAAATGAATGGCATCTAAATGTTCGTTTCCTTCCCCCAATTTTTTTTACGTCCCCAAGATCGTGTTAAAAATTTGACAAGACGATTCTTCAACTTTTAAAAAGCTACAAATAATACTAGTCATGTTAAAATAATGAGAATACAACACAATTCAACTGCCAATTTGGTACAGGAAGCGTCTGTTTGTATATTTTTAGATTTGTGATTTATATTTTCACCTGAAATTTCGTCAGGTCAGTACAAACTTAACAGAAGTTTGTGATTTCTGTGATGACCATTCATTTCTTAAAATGTCTTTTTTAAATTTCAGATTAATTTGAAAGTTCAACATTTTAAAATTGGATTAAATAAAAAAAAGTATCAAAATATTAATTTGCTAATAGAAAACACTTTGAAGTTGAACCACTGTCGGGGATGTAAAATTTTGCTGTAAAAATATCCAAGTGCTGATTTCTATTTGTTTTAAATCTATTTTTATCGCTATTTTTTTTATCACTTAATTTTGCACCAACGTTTTAAAATCATCGATCTCATTTTTTAGCATCCGCAAATAAATACTTTTCCATAGAAATCAAGTGCTACAAAGATGTAGAATACGATATCGGGATATTCACCATTGCTTATACCCCCCTATAGAGAGAAATCAAAATTATTTATAGTACCCTGTAAACAAGTACAACGAGAAGGTGAAACTGGTGCTCACTTAATAAAATTTGGGAAAGGGAAATAGCATGAACTGACTATTGCTTCTCATTGTTTCAATCAGCTGTGTTGCAAATAACCTAGCTGTTTTTTTACAGGTAAAATATTGAATCACGTGCATTGTTTACAAGGAAGCTTAAAAATGACAAGAAATTATTGTTTGGTTTTTTGTTGTAAATATAAATAAAACAAATAGGGTTTTTATATTTAAAAATGTTCATAAAATCTCATGATTTTACAAGGACTTAGACTAGTTCTAATTTCTCAGAGTAGACTGACAATTGCCTGTCCTTGAGACGAGGTACGAGCCAGGGGACAGAATGAAATATTCATCTGCAATATTTTTATTTAGCAACGAAGAAATACTGTAGATCAGCAAACATGAATATAAGTACCCGATTTTAAGGGGGATTTATAATATATGAATGTTTTTGTCCGGAGGAAGGTTGCAGACACGTTTGTAAAAGCGCTAACATAAAACGATTTCTCACTACCTTCGATCGTTTAAAAATTGGTGAGAATTCTCAAGCAGAATTTTAACCATCTGGTTAGACACACTAGGAATAGGAGACTGATTAGGGTTGTGGTGTTACACCACTAACAACAATATTTCAGTTATATCATGGCGACCATTTTTATTGGTGGAGGAAACCGGATTACCCGGAGAAAACCGCCGACCTGCCGCAAGTAACTGACAAAGTTTATCACATAATGTTTTATCGAGTACACCTCGCCATGTGTCGGATTCGAATTCACAACTTTAGTTAGCAGGATAGGAGAAATATTAATACAATGTATTTAATTATCAGAATTTTCTGAAAATCAAACCTTGGCATGTGTTGCATCACTTTTTAAGAATGTATCTATACTGCTCCTTAACTTGGCAATCCGTAAATCCCAGATGTCTTTTACAAGTGTTCTGATTTCATCAGCATGAGGTATATCATCAGTAGCACTGAAAAATAATACTTTTATTTATATCACAGGTATGATTCTGGCTAAAAAATAACTCTAAATCAAATAGCTGAAACCATCTACACACACTTTCAAAAGGTTCCCTTTTTTTATTTATCTGTTCTGACCCTGTCCTGTAACTTTCGGAATATTTTTATAAAAGGAAAATAGCTTTTAATCAGTGAACTGAAAAAAATAATCCCTGATATCATAAGAATACAATAAATTACACATAGGAATAACCATATACTTTAATATTTTATTTATACAACTGTGTGCTAAATGTAGAGAATCATGAAGAATATCAATCTTTCTTCAACGATCACCTGCTGTAATCAGTCAGTTTTAAACCACTACCTAATGG
>JAQRMW010000116.1 GCA_028599075.1 Urechidicola sp.
AGCTTTAAAATTTGTCTAAATTTCTTCTCAGAAATTCGGGAACGGAAAATATACTTGTTCTTCATTGTTTCTCAATAATTTACAAAGATATAAATTTCCCTAAACTATCTTGAACCTTTATTATATACTAATTTTGAAACCTTAGATAGTTTGCACAGGCAAATGCCCTATTTAAAAGGCATTGCTAAAAACCATTTATTGGTAGTTGTATTTTTTAAAAATACAGAATTAAATAGCTTAATTTTTGAATCTGCAAAAACTGCTCAGCAGGCTTACGATAAAGTAATTGCCGAGAAGTTTGCCTTTGAAAAAAGATTGATAGTAAATGAATTAAAGAAATATGGTATCTATTCAATTTTAACGACGCCAGAAGATTTAACTATTGATACCATTAATAAGTATTTAGAAATTAAAGCACGTGGATTGATTTAGAAATATAAAAGACCCAACCTAAGTTGAGCCTTTCAATATTTAATATTCTAAAAGTATATTAATCCTCAGTTAAAACCCATTCACCTTTATTAATCAGTGGAATGGCTTGCTTGTATTTTACCACTTTGTTTTCGCCACTCATCACATTTTTAATAGTAACTCTGTCGTTTCTCCCAATTTTACGTTCGGTACGTACAAAGGTTTCTACAGGTTGTTGAGCTTGTTGTTGATTAGTACTTGTTTGTGTTTGACTCGCATAGTCTTCTTTAGTCAATTTTACCTTATCTCTTTTTGGCTCACGAGCAGCAGAAACTTGTTGTGCACTTTGTGATGGTAATTCTCCTTTAAATAAGAATGACAATACTTCCTTATTTACTTTGTGCAACATGTTTTGAAACAGCTCAAACGATTCAAACTTATAAATCAGTAATGGATCTTTTTGTTCGTATTGCGCATTTCTTACTGACATTTTTAACTCATCCATTTGACGTAAATGGTCTTTCCAAGTATCATCGATAATAGCTAGAGCAACATTTTTTTCAAAATCAGAAATTAATATTTTTCCGTTTGATTCGTACGCTTCTTTTAGATTTGTAACAACTTGTATTGTTTTCGATCCATCAGTAAATGGAACTACAATACGCTCATATTGATCGCCTTGCTTTTCATAAACATCTTTAATTACAGGATAAGCAGCAACTGCATTGCGTTCAATTTTATCTTGATAATGTTTGTAAATAGTGCTGTACAATTCATCTGTTAATTCTTCTACTGATTTATTTTTGAATTCTTCTTCAGTAAAAGGCGATGAAGTAGAAGAGAAGCGAATCAACTCAAATTCAAAGTTGTTATAATCATCATGAGCTTTGTTTTCAGTCACTAAGTTAGAGCATGTATCAAATACCATGTTTACAATATCAACTTGTAAACGCTCACCATACAGTGCATGACGACGACGTTTGTACACAACTTCACGTTGTGAATTCATTACATCATCATATTCTAATAAGTTTTTACGAATCCCGAAGTTGTTCTCTTCAACTTTCTTTTGAGCTCTTTCGATAGATTTAGAAATCATAGAGTGCTGAATTACTTCACCTTCTCCTAACCCCATCTTATCCATCATTTTGGCAACACGTTCACTGTTAAACAAACGCATCAAATTATCCTCAAGAGATACATAAAACTGTGACGAACCAACATCTCCTTGACGACCGGCTCTACCACGTAATTGTCTATCTACACGACGCGAATCATGACGTTCGGTACCAATAATTGCCAAACCACCTGCGGCTAAAACGTCGTCAGATAATTTAATATCCGTACCACGTCCTGCCATATTTGTTGCGATTGTTACCACTCCTGGGTCTCCAGCTTCTGCAACAATATCTGCTTCTTTTTTGTGGAGTTTTGCATTCAATACGTTGTGTCTTATTTTTCGCATTGACAACATACGTCCTAATAATTCCGAAATCTCAACAGAAGTAGTACCAACCAAAACAGGTCTTCCTTGTTCAACTAAATTGGTAACCTCATCAATTACGGCATTGTATTTTTCTCGTGCTGTTTTGTAAACTAAATCTTCACGATCATCACGAACCAATGGTCTGTTTGTTGGAATTTCGATAACATCTAATTTGTAAATCTCCCAAAACTCCCCAGCTTCCGTTACCGCAGTACCAGTCATACCAGATAATTTGCGATACATTCTAAAGTAATTCTGTAGAGTTACTGTTGCAAAAGTTTGTGTAGCAGCTTCAATTTTTACATTTTCTTTAGCCTCTAATGCTTGGTGCAATCCGTCAGAATAACGACGTCCATCCATGATACGACCCGTTTGTTCATCAACAATTAATATCTTGTTTTCCATCACCACATACTCCACATCTTTTTCAAATAGGGTATAGGCCTTTAACAATTGATTCATCGTATGGATGCGTTCACTCTTTACACCATAATCGCGATAAATTTCTTCTTTTCTTTTTGTTAAATCTTCTGGTGATAAATTCTCAGCATCTAATTTTCCGATGTCTGTACTTAAATCTGGCATGATAAAGAACTCGCTATCATTTCTATCTTTTGATAAATTAATAACACCTTTATCTGTCAATTCAATCGAATTGTTTTTCTCCTCAATCGTAAAATATAATTCTTCATCAATTTCTGGCATCATACGATTGTTGTCTGCCATATAAGTATTCTCTGTTTTTTGCAATAATTGCTTAACTCCATCTTGACTCAAAAACTTAATCAAGGCTTTGTTTTTTGGCAACCCACGATAGACTCTCAATAATTTAAATCCACCTACTTTGGTATCACCATCAGCAATTGCTTTTTTAGCTTCTGATAAAACGCCGAGTAAATATTTACGCTGTAAATTTACTAAGGTATCTACACTTGGTTTTAATTCATTAAACTCATGGCGATCACCTTGCGGAATTGCACCAGAGATAATTAGTGGAGTTCTAGCATCATCAATTAAAACAGAATCTACCTCATCTACAATAGCGTAATTGTGTGGGCGTTGCACCAAATCTTTTGGAGAATGTGCCATGTTATCACGCAAATAATCAAAACCAAATTCATTGTTGGTTCCGTAAGTAATGTCTGCATTATAGGCAGCTCTACGCGCATCAGAATTTGGTTGATGGTAATCGATACAGTCAATCGACAATCCGTGGAATTCAAAAATTGGAGCCATCCACGCGGCATCACGTTTTGCTAAATAATCATTTACCGTTACAACGTGTACACCATTACCAGTAATGGCATTTAGATAAATTGGTAAGGTTGCTACCAAGGTTTTACCTTCACCCGTCATCATCTCAGCAATTTTACCTTGATGTAAAACAGAGCCACCAATTAATTGTACGTCGTAGTGAATCATGTCCCAAGTAATTTGCATTCCTGTAGCATCCCAAGTATTAAGATAAATTGCTTTGGTGTCGTTTAACTCTACATTATCCTTTTTTGCTGATAATTCTCTATCATATGGAGTTGCAACAACTTCGATAGTTTTATTGTTAGTAAACCTTTTGGCAGTTTCTTTAATCAAGGCAAAAGCTTCTGGTAGAATATCTTCTAAAGTTTTTTCTGATGCTTCGTAAGAATCATCTTGTAGCTTATCAATTTGATTGTAAATTTCTTCTTTACGATCTACATTTGCAGTTTTAGCCTCTTCTTCTAAACTCTGAATTTCATTTTGAAAAGGATCAATTGCCGCTTTAATTTTAGATTTAAACTCTAAGGTTTTGTCACGCAAACCATCATTAGATAAAGCCCCAATAGCATTTTCGTAAGCAGTAACTTTTTCAACTATTGGTAGTAATAATTTAAGATCTTTTTTCGTCTTGTCTCCAACAAATATCTTTAAGACGGAATTCAATAAACTCATAATATACTTTGTGTTTTAGATGTTCAAAATTAAGCAAAAAAAAAGCCTCAATTGAGACTTTTAGATTATTTTTTCGTGTGTTTTTAGTATTCTTCTTCGTTCCAAAGATAATCATCTTCGGTCGGGTAATCTGGCCAAATCTCGATAATAGAATCATAAGATTCACCTTCATCTTCTAAATCCTGCAAGTTTTCGGCAACTTCTAAAGGTGCTCCAGTTCTAATTGCGTAATCTACAAGTTCGTCTTTGGTTGCTGGCCAAGGTGCATCAGCTAAATAAGATGCTAGTTCTAATGTCCAATACATAGTGAAATTTACTTTAGATATATTTTGCAAAAATAATTTTTTTGCATAAATACCCAAGCTATTTCAACTATTTTTTTCTAAATGTTAAGAACTTATTTTTTGTGAGAAGGAATCCAAGGAATTTCTTCACATTGATTATCGTAGGTCAACTTCCGTGCCAGCACAAAGAGATAGTCAGATAGTCGGTTTAAATACATGATAATATGTGTGTCAATTTCTTCTAAATTATTAAGTGTTACACAGATGCGTTCAGCTCTGCGGCATATACAACGTGCAATGTGACAATATGACACGGTTGTGTGTCCTCCAGGTAAAATGAAATGTTTCATGTCGGGAAGATCAACATTCATTTTATCAATTTTATTTTCTAAAAGAGAAATAGATTCCTCAGATATTTTTGGAATATTTAATCGCTCTTTTCCACTTTTTAAAACTTCTTTTTCTTTTGGAGTTGCTAACATTGCCCCAAGTGTAAATAAGTCATTTTGAATTTTAAGGAGATTCTCAGAAGTCTCACTGTCTATTTGTTGATCTCGTACTAAACCAATGTTTGCATTGAGTTCATCTACCGTACCGTAGGCTTCAATGCGAATATGGTCTTTAGCTACACGTTGGCCACCATATAATGAAGTGTTACCTTTATCTCCTGTTTTTGTATAGATTTTCATTTTATAAAATTATGAATTAAACCCGAATAGTAAAATGTTCTTTAGGTTGTTCTTTTCTAAAGAATACAAATCCCCAGAAATAAGTATCTATCGTAACAGAAACTTTGGGATGTTTTTTTATTTCTTCCCAAGTTTCTGTCATTTCTTTAGACCAATGAATATCGTCAAATACAAAAACTGAATTGTTATGAATTGTATTTAAACATTGTTTAAAATAATCTAAAGTTGGTTGTTTTTGGTGGTTTCCATCAAAGTAAATTAGATCATAGGATGCATCCTTTAATAATTTAGGGAGTGTTGTTTTAAAATCTCCTTCAACAAAATCAACCGAATTAAACCTAAACTTTTCAAATAGATTTTTCGCTATTTGTAATGTTTTTGGACAACCCTCTAAAGTTGTAATATTACTTTTAGGATTACCAATATACATACTTGCAGTTCCTATTCCTAGTGAGGTTCCTATTTCTAAGATATTGTTAGGTTTTAGGTATGCTACCAATCGTATAAGCAATTTAGACCTCTTTTTTGAGATGCCAGCAACTTTTGCAATTTTTGCAATTTCTCTAAAATTATTTTTAAATACTCTAGAGCCTTTGCCAAAATCTGTTACTTCAATTTTTTGCTTGTTTAGCAATAAATCATTCCGATAATCAGTTATCAATTTGAGTTTGGCTCTGGCTGTTTTTTTATAAAAGCATTTTGTAATTAAATCAAACACAAAAGGAGAATGCACCCCATGTTGATTGGTAGATTTTTTTAAAAATTGCAGATATGATGTTATTTTAAAAATCATGGAGGCTCAAATTCTATGCGAAAATAATAGAAAAATTATTTTTGTTAGTGATTAAAAATTATATTTGCCATACTACTATTAATGTTTGCATGTAAATCAACATATTAAGCCAAATTAATTATTCTTGAAATGAAGAAAATATATTTAGTTCTAATCCTTATAGTTATAAGTTTATCTTCTTGCTTGCCTACTAAAAAAACCAACTACTTTCAAGGAGAACCAACTTCTAAAGGAGAGATGTATAAGCTCAATAATGAGCCCTATCGTTTGCAGGTTAATGATGTGCTGTCTATCCAAATAAAATCTGAAAACCCTGAACTTGTATCATTATTCAGTGCTTCAAAAACCGAAGGTACAGTTTCGAATAAAGGAGATGGTTTGTATTTTGATGGATACACAATTAATACACATGGTAATATAAGAATCCCATATATAGGTGAATTAAATGTGCTGGGATATACAGAAAGAGAAGTAAGAGAAAAAATTGAGTTTGAGCTGAAGAACTTCATTAAAAACCCGGAGTCTATTTTTGTCACGGTAAAATTATCAGGAATAAAGTTTGTAGTTACTGGTGAAGTGAAATCACCTGGTACGTTAAATTTATTACAGAGTCAAGTAACAATAATAGAAGCAATTGCAAATGCAGGAGAAATATCGCAATTTGGAAACCGACAAAATGTAACAGTATTAAGAAAGACAATCAATGGGGTTGAGCGTTATACAATTGATATGACCGATATAGCTGTTTTTGATAATGAGCAATTTTTTGTTCAGCCAAATGATGTAATTTATGTAGAGGCATTACAACGTAAGAGTTGGGGTTTTGGGACAACAGGCTTACAGACATTTACTACGATAGCTTCGGTTTTTGCAGTTTTGGTAAGTACCATCTTATTGGTTAAAACATTATAATTGGTATGGAAGAAGATTTTAACTTTATAAAAAATTCTGATGAGAGTATCTCTGATATCAAAGATTATTTGTTCAGAGTTTTAGCACATTGGAAATGGTTCTTAGTGACTATTCCAATTGGTTTAGCAATTGCCTATTATATAAATATATCTACTCAAAAACAATTTGGCTTAAGCGCAACAATTTCTATTACCGAAAAGCAAAACCCTCTTTTTTCTAGCGGAACTAGCATTGCATTTAATTGGGGTGGTGTTAGTGATAAAGTTGAAGGTGTTAGAAGGTATTTAAGCTCTAGAACACACAATGAGGCTGTTGTAAAAGAACTTCAATTTTATATTGAATATTTAAAAAAAGGCCAGTTCAGAAATGAAGATGTTTATGGTAAAACCCCATTTAAAGTAATTTTAGAACCAAACCAATATCAACTATTAAATACTTTAGTTAGAATTGATTTTACAGATGATCATAATTTTAATCTTACGGTCAATTTTGAAGATAAATCATCTATTAAGTTGATTAATTATGATACAGATGAAATTTTAGATTATTCAATTTCAAATGCTACTTTCTCACAGCAATTTAGTTTAGATGAAGAATTAAGACTTCCATTTTTGAATTTGGCATTGCAGTCAATTAGAGAAATGAAAGCAGTTGCAGGTTCTTCATATATGATCCGCTTTAAAAGTGTCAACTCTGTGGTGGGGAGTTATCAAAGAGTTAGAGCTACACCAATTAAAAACACATCATTGTTAAATGTAACCTTAGTAGGCCCAAATAAAAAACGCATTGTTGATTATTTAAACAAAACTGTCGAAGTATTGTCTGAAAATCAATTAAAAGACAAAACAAACTACGCATATCAAACATTAGAGTTTATTGATCAGCAATTTGAAAACACTAAAGATAGCCTACGTTTGATAGAAGACGATCTTGGTGAGTATAAGCAAGAAAAAGGGATTTATAATCTGTCATCTGAAGGAGCGCAAATTTTTACAAATACAGCTAGTTTAGATCAAAAATATTATGAGTTAGTAGATCAATTAGAGTATTATCAAAATCTTGAAAATTATATAAAAACACATCACAATTTTACAAGTATCCCTGCACCGGCTATGGTTAATGTTATTGACGGCTCTATTAGTTCAGAAGTAGGTGCATTGACGCAGTTATCTGCTGCCAAAATTAAATTAGAGTCAGAGGTTACTAGTAGCCATCCATCATTAGTGTCTTTGAATCAAGAAATTGTTACAGCTAAAAATGTTTTGCTAGAAAATATATCTTCACTTAAAAAGATTATTGAATTAGATATAAAAAATAGTGAGCGTCGTTTAGATATTTATAATTCTCAGTTGCAAAAGCTTCCAGAAAAAGAACAGCAGTTATTGAATTATGAGCGTAAATATATAATGACCGAAAATAATTATAAGTATTTACTACAAAAGAGATATGAGGCTGATATTGCAATTGCGGCAAGTGTATCTGACATCACAATACTAGATAAAGCAAAAGACACAGGGCAGCAATCAAACAAACCCAGAACAGGCTTTAATTATATGGTAGGCATTTTGTTGAGCATCATACTACCTTTGTTTATTATTGTTGCAAAAGAAATTTTTGATACTAAGATTCAGACTGTAGAAAATATCGAAAAATTATCTCCAATTCCAGTTTTAGGAGTTGTTGGTAGAAACGATGCAAAAAATAATTTGGCAGTAGTGTTAAAACCAAAATCTTCAGTTGCTGAAGCTTTTAGAGCATTGCGTTCTAACATTCACTTTTTATTTAGTAGAAGTAAAATCGGACAAACTAAAACTGTAGTAATAACATCATCTGTTGGTGGTGAGGGTAAAACTTTTGTTTCTATTAATATGGCTACTGTTTTTGCAATGAGCGGAAAGAAAACAATATTGGTTGGCTTGGATTTGAGAAAACCAAAAATATTTGGAGATTTTGAATTAAAGAATGATGTTGGTGTGGTCAATTATTTAATTGGTCAAAAAACAAAAGAAGAAATCATTCAAAAAACTCATGTTGAAAATTTGGATATGATTTCAGCTGGCCCTATACCACCAAACCCTTCTGAGTTAATTATGAGTACAGCTACTGATGAATTAATTGACTATTTAAAGGATAAATATGAGTACATTATTTTAGATACGCCACCTATTGGTTTAGTTGCCGATGCTTTTGAACTGGTAAAGTATGCTGATGTCACGCTTTATGTAGTACGTCAAAGTTTTACACAAAAAGGGATGCTTAAAATGATAAATGATAAATACATGAAGAAAGAAATTTCTAATGTTAGTATTGTTTTAAATGATTTCAAAGTCAAGGCTGGCTTTGGATACGGTTACGGTTATGGCTACGGCTACGGGCAAGGGTATCAAGAAGAAGAAAAGAAATCTTTTTTCAAAAGAATTTTTAAAAAATTATAAGATTGAATCAGAATAAAAAAATAAGATTTGCCGTGGTTGGCTGTGGACATATTGGTAAGCGGCATGCAGAAATGATTAACCGAAATTCTAATGCAGAACTGGTTGCATTGATTGATGTAAAACCAAAAGAAGAACTGAATATTAGTCAATATGACCTTCCTTTTTTTGCCAGCTTAGAAGATTTTTTACTAAGCGATATTAAAACAGATGTTGTTACTGTAGCTACTCCTAACGGATTTCATGCATCACAAGCAATAAATGCTTTAGAAGCTGGAAATAATGTTGTAATAGAAAAACCATTGGCACTATCAAAAGCAGACGCTGAAGCTGTAATTTTTAAAGCCTTGAATGTTGGGAAACAAATTTTTGCTGTGATGCAAAATCGGTATTCACCTCCTTCGATTTGGATTAAAGGATTGATCGACAATAAAACTCTGGGCGATATTTATTCCGTTCATATCAATAGTTTTTGGAACCGTGATGAACGATATTACACAGAGGGTTCTTGGCACGGAGATAAAAAGCTAGATGGAGGTACATTGTTTACGCAGTTCTCTCATTTTATAGATATTATGTATTGGTTGTTTGGAGATGTAACAAATATCAAATCGGTAATTAAAGATTTTAAGCATCAAAAGCTAACAGATTTTGAAGATGCAGGAATCGTCAACTTTGAATTTGTAAATGGGGGAGTAGGGAGTTATAATTTCTCAACTGCATTGTGGAATAAGAACATGGAAAGCTCTATGACAATTATTGCTGAAAATGGAGCCGTAAAAATTGGTGGTCAATATATGAATGAGGTAGAATATTGTCATATCGAAAATTATGAAATGCCAATTTTAGAACCTACAAATCCAGGGAACGATTATGGAGACTATAAGGGTTCTGCCCAAAATCATCACTTTGTAATTCAGAATGTAGTAGATGTTTTACAGGGGAAGAAATCAATTACTACCAATGCTTTGGAAGGGATGAAAATTGTTGATATTATTGAGCGTATTTATAAAAGTGCCAACTAATGTTGTCTCAAAAACAGCAAATAAGCAAACGCCTTTTTGATATTTCTTTGGGAATAATAGGTTTGATTATTTTTCTTCTCCCAATGATTTTCTTTATTATTATTGCTTCTTTCTCAACAAAATCTTTCGGAATATTTTCTCAAAATAGAGTAGGGAAGAATGCCAAGCTATTCAAACTATTTAAGATTAAATCGATGCGTGTAAATGATGCTACAAATCATATTACATCAGCAAATGATTTACGGGTTACAAAATTCGGAAAATTTCTACGTAAAAGTAAAATGGACGAACTGCCACAGCTTTTTAACGTGTTAATTGGAGATATGAGTTTTGTGGGGCCAAGACCTGATGTTGAAGGGTATGCTGATAAGTTGATAGGTGATGACAGAATTATTTTATCTGTAAAGCCTGGAATTACAGGGCCTGCAACAATTAAATTTAATAATGAAGAAGAATTATTAGCACAACAAGAGAATCCTATAAAATATAATGATGAGGTTATTTGGCCTCAAAAAGTAAAAATAAATCTATTGTATATAGAAGAATGGAGTATGATGAATGATATTCGAAATATCTACATTACTGTGTTACGACTTTCCCAATAATTAAAACAGTATCAATATTATTAGATCCAAAAGCATAAGGTAAAAAGCCAATACTCGGAATTTCTTTTGTGATGATGAGATTTGCTTTTTTTCCTTTGGTGATACTACCGTGAGTATTTTGAAGGTTCATTGCATAAGCTCCGTTAATTGTAGCGGCATTGATTGCTTCTTCCGGAGTCATTTTCATTTTAATACAAGCTTCTGAAACTACCTGATTCATATTACCTGAGGGTGTAGAGCCAGGGTTAAAATCTGTTGCTAGTGCTATTGGTAATCCAGCATCAATAATCTTGCGAGCAGGTGTATATGGAATACTTAAAAAATGTGAGCAGAGTGGTAATGCAACGGGCATAGTGTCAGAATTTTTTAATGCTTCAATATCTTCATCACGCATAACTTCTAAATGGTCTACAGATAAGGCTTTGTGTTTTACACCTACTTGAACTCCACCGATTGCCGTAAATTGATTGACGTGGATTTTAGGAGTTAGTCCATGTATTTTTGCTGCAGTTAGCAACCTGTCAGTATCTTCTACAGAAAAATAACCAGTTTCGCAAAAGACATCGATAAACTCAGCCAAGTTTTCTTCAGCGACCTTTGGCAGAATTGTTTCTATAACAAAATCTACATAGGCTGAAGAGTCTTTATTAAATTCAGTCGGAATCGCATGTGCCCCTAAAAAAGTCGCTTTGATTTCGATAGGATAATTTTCTTTTAGCTTTTTGATGACGCGTAACATTTTCAGTTCTGCATCTAAAGTCAAGCCATATCCTGATTTAATCTCTACAGCACCTGTCCCTAATTGCATCACTTCTTCCAATCGTTTTGATGATTGCTGATATAAACTATCTTCTGATGTTTCTTGTAGTTTTTTGGCAGAATTTAAAATTCCGCCACCATTATTCGCAATTTCTTCATAACTCGCTCCGTTGATTCGCGCTACAAATTCTTGCTCACGATTACCTGCATAAACAATATGTGTATGTGAATCGCACCAAGAAGGCAATATTATTTTGCCCGATGCATCAATGGTTTTATCAGCATTGATTTTAGGTAGGTTTTCCATCAAACCAAAATCTATAATTAAATCATCTTCAATTAAAAGAAAAGCATTTTTAATACTTGGGAGTATTTTCATATTAGCTCCAGAAACTTTGTCTACAGACGTTTCTCTAACTTGTACTAATTCTTTTATGTTGATGATGAGTGTTTTCATTAATTTATAGATTAGGCATTTTCAAAAAACTTAACAGCATAGCTACAGTATTCTATTATTTTATCTTTATCCGTATCAAACTCTTTTCTTTTCCCTAAGTAATTATGACATGTTGGAGTGATTTCTTTTCCTTTCTTTAATTCTTTATAGGAAATACATTTTATATGTTTTTTTGTTACTAAAACAAATAAAGCATTTTCAAAAGGATATTCACCATATTTAGAAATATCTTTTAATTTAAATTCTCCACTTGTACGATATTTTACTTCAATAAAATGTGCTTGATTGTCTTTGAATACAACAAAATCAGGCATCTGTCTGATGTTTTTTGACACATCACCTCTAACACCTTTTAAGAGGTCTTTAATACCTGGAATTGAGTTTTCCATTCCATAACTAAATACTTGAAATCCTAAAGAACGAAATAACTCTTCAACAATTGTTTCTGCAATACGACCTTTTATAACTCCAGAAATCCAAGGATTTTCTTTTGTTGATTTAGAGGTAGTTTTGCTTACATTATTTTTAGTTGTATTTTTTTTTGAAGTAGTATCTTCTTTATAACATTTTAAACATAATCCACCATTAAACTTTGTGTAATCACCGCATTTAACACATTCTGCCATATTTATTACTTATATGAATACCTACAAGGTTTTGGAAACCTTGCAGGAGAGTTAATCAATTTTTTACAATCCAAGAGAAAAGAAAACCGAAGAAGAAACATCAAGCTTCTGTCTTCGGTCATCAAATATAATTCTAATTACTAGAAATCAATTTTATTTACTAAAGACTAAAGACTAAAGACTGATGATAGTGATCTGGATACAAAAAATCCATCAATCTTTAGTCATCAGACTTAAAAACTATTTTAGACCGCCAGTCATATCTGCAGGAATTACCCATGCATCATATTCTTCTTCGGTAACATATCCTAAGCGTACAGCTTCAACTCTTAATGTTGTTCCGTTTGCATGTGCTGTATTTGCTATTTCAGCAGCTTTGTAATATCCAATTTTTGTATTTAAAGCCGTAACTAACATCAAAGAGTTATTTAATAATTCTTCAATTACTTTATGGTTTGGTTCAATTCCGACAGCACAATTATCATTAAACGAAACACAAGCATCACCAATCAATCTAGCTGATTGTAATAAGTTAGATGCCATCATTGGTTTAAAAACATTTAATTCATAATGCCCTTGAGTACCACCAACTGAAATCGCTACATCATTACCCATTACTTGTGCACAAACCATAGTCAATGCTTCAGACTGCGTAGGGTTTACTTTTCCTGGCATAATTGATGAACCTGGTTCGTTGGCAGGAATAATCAATTCTCCAATTCCTGATCGTGGTCCAGAGGCCATCATACGAATATCATTTGCAATTTTGTTTAAAGACACTGCTAATTGTTTTAAAGCCCCATGTGTTTCTACAATAGCATCGTGAGCAGCTAAGGCTTCAAATTTATTTGCAGCAGTGATAAAAGGATGCCCTGTAAATTCAGCAATGTATTTAGCAACCAATACATCATAACCAGCAGGAGTATTTAATCCTGTTCCAACGGCTGTTCCGCCCAAAGCCAATTCAGATAAATGAGCTAAAGTGTTTTTTAAGGCTTTTATTCCGTGATTTAATTGTGAAACATATCCAGAGAATTCTTGGCCCACAGTTAGGGGGGTAGCATCCATTAAATGTGTGCGTCCTATTTTTACAACATCTTTAAAATCTTCAGATTTTTTTTGCAATGTATCTCGCAATTTTTCAACTCCAGGAATGGTAGTTTCTACAACCATTTTATAACCTGCAATATGCATCCCTGTTGGGAATGTGTCATTTGATGATTGTGATTTATTTACATCATCATTTGGCTGAATAGTTTTTTCACCTTCACCAATTACCTTACCAGCAATTTCGTGAGCTCTGTTTGCAATAACTTCGTTGGTATTCATATTGCTCTGAGTCCCAGAACCTGTTTGCCAAATAACTAAAGGGAATTGATCATCTAGTTTGCCATCTAAAATTTCTTCGCAAACTTGCGCAATTAAATCTCTCTTATCAGCTGGTAAAACACCCAATTCGCAATTAGCAAATGCAGCAGCTTTTTTTAGATATGCAAAACCATAAACTACCTCTAAAGGCATGGAAGCAGAAGCACCAATTTTAAAATTATTTTTTGAACGTTCTGTTTGTGCACCCCAGTATTTATCTGCTGGTACTTCTACGTTACCCATGGTATCTTTTTCTATTCTGAATTTCATGTTGATGAATTTTAATGAGTTACAAATTTACGAATATGAAAATTATTTGCAGTCTTTTTATAAAGGATAATTAAGTATTTATTTGTGAGGGTCAAAACAAAAAAAATAAAAACTTGTTATTATTAAATAAAAAAATAATAGTAGATTTGTGGCAACTTATAAAAAACGAATAAAAACATGTTGGACTTTTCTCAATATTCAGGATTTTTACTTTTCTTAACCATATTTACTATGGGGTTTTGGTTAATGATTTTCTTAATCTCTTTTGTGATCCCTTATTGGATTATAGGATATTTTAGAGAAGAATGGAAATACAGAAAGCAAGAAAGAAAAGCTGATGCTGTATTTGAAGAATAGCAGCAACTTAAGAATACATAACGAAAGGCTCTGATTTTATCAGAGCCTTTTTTGTTGCTTCTTTTTTGATCTAACTATTTTCATCAGTATTTCTGATTTATCCGTATTTTGCAATATCAATTTATATGCCTTATGCAAAACCTCATACAAGCACAACGTAATTTTTTTAATAGTAACGCAACTAAAGATATAAAATTTAGAAAACAACAATTAAAAAAACTATTTAATGTACTCAAAGATAATGAGCAGTTAATGTATGATGCCATTTATACTGATTTTAAAAAATCAGCTTTTGATACTTATTCAACTGAATTGGCATTAGTTTACTCTGATATTAAAGAAGCGATTAAAAAAGTTGATGATTGGGCAAGTATTAAAAACAGGCCTACTAACCTTCTTAATTTACCTGCTATAAGTTATGTGATTCCAGAACCATTGGGAGTGTCTTTGGTTATTGGCGCTTGGAATTATCCGTATCAATTATCGTTTGCACCTGCTGTATCAGCAATTGTTGCAGGATGTACTGTGATTTTAAAACCAAGTGAGATTCCAGAGAATACAAGTAAGACCATAGCTAAGATAATCAATTCAAATTTTGACTCCGATTTTTTCAAAGTGGTAGAAGGTGGTATTGAAGAAACAACCGAACTACTAAAAGAAAAGTTTGATAAAATATTTTTTACAGGAAGTACTGCTGTTGGTAAAATTGTATATCAAGCAGCTGCAAAACATCTTACTCCTGTGACTCTAGAATTAGGAGGGAAAAGCCCCGCTTTTATTACTCCAAATGCAAATTTAAAAATCGCAGCAAAAAGATTGATTTGGTCTAAATTTTTAAATGCTGGACAAACATGTATAGCGCCAGATTATTTATTGGTTCATAAAAGTATTAAGGATGATTTTTTGAACTTATTAAAAATCGAAATAGAAAATTCTCATTTTGACACGAAAAACGGTAACTATGTTCAAATTGTAAACAAAAGAAATGTTGAGCGGTTAATAAAATTGATTGATAAAGAAAAAGTGTACATAGGAGGTAATTACGACATTGAAAAAAGATTGATTGCCCCTACCATTTTAGATGATGTCAATTTTGAAGATAGCATTATGGAAGAAGAGATTTTTGGTCCCATACTGCCAATCATTTATTATGATAATTTGGAGGAAACTATTGCTAAGGTTAAAGAAATGCCAAAGCCATTATCTTGTTACGTATTTACAAAAAACAAGACATCAAAAAATAAAATTCTAAGTGAAATTTCTTTTGGTGGAGGCTGTGTCAACGAAGCGGTAATGCATCTTTCAAATCCTAATTTTGGATTTGGAGGTGTTGGTGAAAGTGGTATGGGTTCATATCATGGCGAAGAAGGATTCAAAGCTTTTTCGCATTTCAAAAGCATTCTAGACAAACCTACTTGGATAGAACCTAATATTAAATACTATCCACACACTCCATTAAAATTAAAACTTTTGAAGTTCTTTTTTAGATTTAATTAATAACCTACTCAGTTAGTTTTACCTCTAAGTTAGATAAAACTTCTTTTGCCAATACAAAATCTGGAAACAATTGTATTGCCTTTTGCATACTTGCTTTTGTAGCAACCTTATCATCAAGATTTAACTCTGTCAATCCTTTAAGGTAAACAATAGCAGCTTTTAATGGAACAGGTTGATTGTAATTTTGGTTTACAGCGAACGTGACATTTTCTGTACCACTATCAGGTAATGACTCTGCCTTTTTTATTGAGGCATAAGCTTCATCAAATTTTTTCAATTCAAATTGTAAAGAAGCTATTTTGTATGCATGATAATTATTGTTCGAGGTATTCAATAATTTTTTATAACTTTCAATTGCTTTGTCATAAGCCCCTAAAGCTTCTATAGAGAAAGCATTCATTTCTAAAATCTCAATATTAGTAGGGTTGTTTTTTAAGGCATCTTCAGTGGCTAAAAAGCAAGATAAATAACTACGTCTATTAAAGTATAAATACGCCAAACTATCTTTGTAAACACTTTTTTCTCCTTCTAATGCAATAATATTGTACATCATATTTGTAGCGGTAGATTGATCACCATAAATTAAGGCTTGTTTTAATTTTTGCTTCTCTAATTCAACTTGATTAGAGGTTTGAGCTATTGAAGAAACAGCAATAAAAAGGGCTAAGAAGAAAAATAATTTTTTCATTGTATTTGTATTTAATAATTTAGAATTGCAAAAATATCAAATTAAGTGAGTTTACTAGTTAAAGTTTTATAAAATAAAAATCAATTTTCTCTAACTAATAAAGCATCAACACCCATTTGATGCTCATCCTTAACTGTCATAAATGCTTTAGATGGCCTTTCTAAATTATAATCTGTGATTAATAAAGTCCAATTTGCATGAAGACGTAACCCATCTAATTCAGAAGATAAATCAATTTCCAACTCAAGTTCTAGGGTAACTCCTACAAACGTAAAATGACCTTTTACTTTGAGAGTTTGTTTTTCTTTAAGTGATTCGTCATACAAATCGATTAAATTCCCTTTAAAAGAAACTGTGCTATTCTCTTCTACGTTTATAATCTCATACATGTGTTTATCTCTTTTTTTATTTGAAGTTTTAATTGAGTTAGCCGGAATAGAAAACTCTATTTCACCCGTTTCAAAATTGATAAATCCATTTAGTTGGTCTGAGGTACCCGTATAAGAATTAATTGAAACTTTTGCTTTGAAAAAAGCGGTTCCATTATCAACCACATAAGTTTGGGCATTGATAAAGCTACTGCTTAAAAGAATAAATGTAAGACTAAGGATTAGAGTCGATGAATTTCTTTTAAATTTCATAATTTTATTTTTTAAGTTATATTCAATAATTATTTAATTTTATTAGAATTCTAAAAATAGAAGTCTAGCTATTAGCTAGCAATATTTTAAGACAATTCAATAAGAATAAGAGTATTTCTTATAAAATTTTAATTTGCTATAAAAATAATAAAAAATTAATTTGTTAATAGAATCGAGAAATATTGATTTTATAATTTTAATGGTTATTTTTACATCATGTTTAAAGAGATAAAAGTAAATTATGGCTCCCTTTTTGAAGAAGCTCTTTTAAAAGAGATTGAAGAAATAGGTGTATATAAAGAGGTTAGAAAGGATGATAAGTTAATCGAAATTGGTGCTTATGTTAAATCCATGCCATTATTGATAAGTGGAGCAATTAAAATTTTACGCGAAGATGATGATGGTAATGAGCTATTCTTATATTTTTTAGAAAAAGGAGATACCTGTGCTATGACACTTTCTTGTTGTATTGGACAGGGGCAAAGTAAAATTAGGGCAATTGCCGAAGTTGACTCTAGCCTATATATGATTCCCGTTCAAAAAATGGAAGAATGGACAAGTAAATATAAATCATGGAGGAATTTCGTTTTTGCTAGTTATCATAATAGATTACTCGAGCTCTTAGACACTATTGATAATATTGCCTTTTTAAATTTAGACCAACGTTTATTAAAATATTTACAAGACAAATCTAAAATATCTGATAGTAATATTGTGTCTAGTACCCATCAAGAAATTGCCTATGACTTAAATACTTCAAGAGTAGTAATTTCTAGACTTTTAAAAACATTAGAAAATAAAAACATCATTGAATTGCAGCGAAATAAAATTATTTTGTTAGAATCATAATTGTTTTTTTAGTTTTTTTTCATGTAAAACATGATATTTATCATGTTTTGTAACATTTGTTACTGAGTAACATAAGTTGCATTTCTATATTTAGCAATTAATATTTTAATTATGGAAATCATACTTCAACCTTGGCCATGGTATGTGGCTGGCCCCTTAATAACCCTAGTGATGTTTTTGCTCTTTTATTTCGGAAAGAAATTTGGAGTATCTTCTAACCTAGAGACCATGTGTGCCATGGGAGGCGCAGGAAAATTTATTGGATTTTTTAATTTTGATTGGAAAAAAAACGGATGGAATTTAATGTTTCTCGGCGGTGCTGTGATAGGTGGGTTTGTTTCTTATCATTGGTTAACACCAGAAGTAGCTGTAGCTGTTAGCCAAGAAACAATTCAAGATTTATCCGAATTAGGATTTCAAAATGCAGGGATGAAATACCTTCCTGATGAAATGTTTAGCATTGAGACTTTATTTACATTAAAAGGATTTTCAATTTTATTAATTGCAGGTGTATTGGTTGGATTTGGTTCTCGCTACGCAGGAGGATGTACTTCTGGTCATGCAATTGTGGGTTTGAGTAATTTAGAAATGCCATCCTTAATATCTGTCATCGGATTTTTTATTGGTGGATTGATTACAACATGGTTCATTTTACCTCTCATTTTTTAAAACGATACTTATGAAGAATATTAAATTTTTAATCGTCGGGGTGTTGTTCGGAATTGTACTAAGCAAAGCCGAAGTTATTTCTTGGTATCGTATTTACGAAATGTTTAAGTTCCAGTCTTTTCATATGTATGGAGTAATTGGTTCTTCAGTTGCATTAGGTGTAATAGTCTTTTATTTTTTTAATAAAGGGATGATAAAATCATATGTAGGAAAACAAATAGAAATTGAGCCAAAAAAGAAAGGCTTCTCTAGGAATATTTTTGGAGGCATCATTTTTGGCTTAGGTTGGGGCTTAGCTGGTGCTTGTCCAGGACCTATGTTCATCTTGTTAGGAAGAGGGGCTTTACCTATAATTGTTGTAATTTTTGGAGGACTTTTGGGAGTACTCTTATATCATGCGTTAAAAAGTAAACTACCACATTAAAATATAAATCAACTAAAAAAAACTTATAAAATATGAAGTACGGCTTTGTAATTGACAATCGAAAATGTATTGGTTGTCATGCTTGTACCACAGCTTGTAAATCGGAACACGACGTTCCCGTTGGCGTTAACAGAACTTATGTTAAGCAAGTTGAAAAGGGAGTCTTTCCAGATACCCGAAGAATTTTTTCAGTAATGCGTTGTAACCATTGTACAGATGCACCTTGTGTGACCATCTGTCCTGTGGAAGCATTGTATACACGCGAAGATGGTATTGTAGATTTTGACAACAACCGATGTATTGGTTGTAAATCGTGTATGCAGGCTTGTCCTTATGACGCCTTGTATATCGACCCTGACACACAAACTGCTGCAAAATGTAATTATTGTGCGCACAGAGTAGATGTAGGGCGTGAGCCAGCGTGTGTTTCAGTTTGTCCAGAGCATGCGATTATTGCAGGTGATATGGAAAATCCGACTACGGAAATTTCACAATTACTAGCAAAACAACAAGTAAAAGTTCGGAAACCTGAAAAAGGAACCAATCCAAACCTCTTTTATATTGATGGTGATGATGCTTCTTTAAATCCAGAGGCTACAGAAAAATCAGGTTCTTGGTTATGGAATTCTCAAGCTCGTGGAGTAGGGCATTTTGCTAAGGCAGCTGAAAAAATGATGCATACCAATGAAGATGTCGATTTATTACAAATGACTATTGATAACGAAATTGAATCAGCATATCAAAGAAAAGAGACTGAAAATCCAAACTACATAGATGTTCTTACAGGGAAAGCACGTAGAGTATATGACACCCCAGATAAGGGAATTCTTTGGGGATGGGAAGTGTCTGCATATGTGACTACAAAAGCTGTGGCTGCAGGAGCATTTTTAATTCCGTTTTTAGCATTTATTATGGGCTATGAATTATCTGATGCAACCAAATTATGGTCGGCAGGAATATCATTAGTATTCTTATCATTAACAGGATTGTTCTTGGTAATGGACTTAGATAGACCAGACCGTTTCTTAAATGTTTTATTAAGACCACAATGGAATTCTTGGTTAGTAAAAGGTGGATATACTATTACTATCTTCGGATTGTTAGTAACCATATGGGGAGCAATGACCTATTTTGAAATTGAAACAGGAGAAACTGTTTTACTTTGGATTACAGCATTTTTTGCCGTAATGTTAGCTATTTATACAGCCTTCTTATTTGCACAAGCAAAAGGACGTGATTTCTGGCAAAGTCCATCATTAGCATTACACATGTTGGTGCATAGTGTTATGGCAGGAGCAGCAATATTTGCTTTAGTATTATTGGTTTCGGGAACTGAAGATTGGATGTCAATTTTAGGAATGGTGATGATTATTGCTTTATCTGTAAACTTATTTACAATGATTACTGAATTAACGATGACACATCCAAGTACGTCAGCACATTCTGTTGTAAAAATGATTACTAAAGGAAGATATAAAAACCTATTCTGGTTTGGAGTAGTTGCTGTTGGAAATGTTTTGCCATTAGTATTATTAGTTTTAATACCAAGCGCAATGACATTGACTCTCGCAGCAGTACTCATATTATTAGGAATTTACGCAACTGAAAAAATCTGGGTAGAAGCTCCGCAAAGAGTGCCGTTAGCGTAATTTTAGATTAATCCCATTTAAGATTTTTTCGATTGAAATATTCGAAATAAAAAAATACAAATGGAGAAAATATTAAAAAAAAAGAACAAAAAGCATTGCCGTAATGGTTTGGCAAAATTGTCAAAAAATTGATAATGAGTTTTATGATTATAAACGTCAACTAATTAGATGTTCTAGTTCCGTTGGAGCAAATTATAGAGCAGCTTGTAGGGCAAAGTCATCTAGAGATTTTTTAAATAAACTTAAAATTGTTGAAGAAGAATTAGATGAGACAATGTTTTTTATTGAATTAATAATTGAAATTAAACTTGAATTAAAATCGCTTTGGGACAAAGTTTATAACGAATCAGAAGAATTATTAAAAATAATAGTTAAATCAATTGGTACCGTTAGAGCTAAATTAAATAAATAGAATAATCGAAAAATTCGTAAATCGAATAAATCATAAATTATAATGGGATATAAAAAACCGTCTTTTATTGAAAACATTGCAGAGAAAATGGGAATCATTCCAAATCTGCACAAAGAAAAATATCAGGAATTTGATGGAGATATGCGTCAATTTACTGATGAGGAAGTTGCTCAGATGTATGAGAATTTTCCACCACCAGAAAAATGGGACAATTGGGAAGAATACGACCCTAAAGTATGGCCAAGAAAAAAGAAAACCACCTATCAAATTGTACCAACAACGTGTTTTAACTGTGAGTCTGCTTGTGGGTTAACAGCCTTTATAGACAAAGAAACCCAAGAGGTTAAGAAGTTTGAAGGGAACCCACATCACCCTGGAAGTAGAGGTAGGAATTGTGCTAAAGGTCCTGCAACTATCAATCAAATTACTGATCCTGACCGTATTTTATTTCCTTTAAAAAGAAAAGGAAAACGTGGCGAAGGAGAATGGGACCGCATTACTTGGGATGAAGCATTAGACACCATTGCTGCAAGAATTCGCAAAGCGATAAAAGAAGATAGACATAACGAGATCGCTTATCACGTTGGACGTCCAGGGCACGAAAAATTTATGAACTGGATTCTTCAAGGATGGGGAATTGATGGCCATAATTCACACACAAATATCTGTTCTTCAGGAGCGCGTTTTGGATATAACATTTGGTACGGTTACGACAGGCCATCTCCAGATCACTCTAATGCAAAATTCATTTTATTGATTTCTGCGCATTTAGAATCTGGTCATTATTTCAATCCACATGCACAACGAATTATCGAAGGGAAAATGAAAGGAGCTAAGTTAGCTACTATGGACCCTCGATTATCGAATACGGCTTCGATGTCAGATTATTGGATGCCGACTTATCCTGGAACTGAAGCTGCCGTTTTATTAGCAATGGCTTTGATTATTTTGGAAGAAGGATTGTACAATAGAGACTATCTTGAAAATTGGACCAACTGGCAAGAATATTTAAAAGCATTGCATAGTGATAAGGAAGTTACTTTCGAAAACTATATCGCTGCAATGATTGAAGAGTACAAAGAATTCACTCCAGAATATGCAGAAAGCGAATCGGGTGTAAAAGCTGAAACCGTTGTTGAAATTGCAAGACTTATAGGTGATGCAGGTGAGCGTTTTGCATCTCATAACTGGCGTGCAGCTGGAGCTTCTAACTTAGGAGGTTGGGGAGTTGCCCGTTGTTTACATTTCTTAACGGTATTAACTGGAGCGGTCGGTGCAAAAGGAGGAACTTCTCCAAATTCTTGGAATAAGTTTAGTCCTACACAGCCTAATCCGCCAAAACCACAAAAGAAATGGAACGAACTTCATTTTCCAAAAGAATATCCACTAGCATTTTTTGAAATGAGCCAGTTATTGCCTCATTTCTTAAAAGAAGGAAGAGGAAAAATGGATGTGTATTTTTCTAGAGTATTTAATCCTGTTTGGACATATCCTGACGGATTTACTTGGATGGAGATGTTTCAAGATGAAGATAAATTTGGATTACACACTGCACTAACTCCAACCTGGAATGAAACAGCTTTTTATGCAGATTTCGTACTACCAATGGGATTAGCTTCAGAAAGACACGATATAAATTCATACGCAACACACGGTGGAACTTGGGTAGCTTTTAGACAACCTGTTTTAAGAGAAGCGGCACGTAGAAATGGAAAAGATGTTGAATTTACTTATGAAGCAAACCCAGGAGAAGTTTGGGAAGAAGACGAATTCTGGATTGAATTGTCTTGGCGAATTGACCCTGACGGAAGTATGGGAATTCGCAAGCATTTTGAATCACCATACCGTCCTGGAGAAAAGATTAAAATTGGAGAATACTACCAATATATATTCGAAAGAGTTCCGGGATTACCAAAAGCTGCTAAAGCAGAAGGAATTACCGAACTAGAATATATGCAGAAATATGGAACCTTTGAAATTGAAAAAGGAGAATCTTATAAAAAGAACGAAACCATACTTACCAAAGAACAATTAGAAGGTTCGGAAGTAGATCCAACAAATGATGTTATCCGTAAAAACGGAAAAGACATCGGAGTGATGATTAATGGACAAGCAATGGTTGGTTTCCCAACGCCATCTCGTAAAAACGAATTTTATTCACAAACGATGGTGGATTGGAAATGGCCTGAATATGCAGTACCACAATATTTGAAGAGTCATATCCACAATGATAATTTAGATAAATCGAAAGGGGAATATGTTTTAGTACCAACTTTTAGATTACCAACATTAATTCACTCACGTTCTGGTAACGCAAAGTGGTTAGTAGAAATTTCTAATAGAAATCCAATTTGGATGCATCCAGAAGATGCTGCTAAATGGGGCTTCAAAACAGGAGATTTAGTAAAAATGAATACAGACATTGGGTATTTCATAGATAAAGTATGGGTTACTCAGGGAATGAAACCTGGTGTGGTAGCATGTTCACACCATATTGGTAGATGGAGAAGACCTCAAGATAAAACAGGAAACCGTTGGGCAACCAATACCGTAAATATTGAAGGCGATGGAAACGGAGGTTGGAAAATGAATACGATTTCTGGTATTAAACCATTTGAATCTGATGATAAAGATTCGAAGCGTATTTTCTGGAAAGACGGTGGCGTGCATCAAAATATTACACATGCTGTTCATCCAGATCCAATTAGTGGAATGCACTGTTGGCATCAACGTGTACGGATTGAAAAGCCAGGAGCGGATGAAAATTATGGAGATATATTTGTAGATACTAACAAATCACACGAGATTTATAAAGAATGGATGAAAATGACACGACCTGCGCCAGGACCAAATGGAGAAAGAAGACCGCTTTGGTTTAAACGTGCTTTTACTCCAGATAAATCTACTTTTTATATTGACAAAAAAGATGAATAATTAAAGTATATGTCATTCCCGCGAAAGCGGGAATCTCATTTTAATTAACCAAATCACTAAATTTACAAATGCTTCAAAAAATATTCCCATTTCTTACGTGGTTACCGCAAGCAAAAAAATCTTGGAAAGATGATTTAATTGCGGGTATCACAGGAACTATTATTGTAATTCCACAGGCAGTTGCTTTTGCTATGATAGCAGGTTTGCCACCAATATATGGTTTTTATACAGCTATGATAACTCCAATTGTTGCAGCGTTGTTTGGTTCGTCTTACCATTTAATTTCAGGGCCTACAACAGCAATATCTATTGTTGTCTATTCTACATTAATAAAGTTTGTGAGTCCAGAAACAGATATCGAAGTATTTGTATCCTTAGCATTAGTGCTGACTTTTTTAGCTGGATTTTTTCAATTTGTTATGGGATTATTAAAAATGGGAAAATTAGTAAATTTTGTTTCTCATTCTGTTGTAATTGGGTTTACAGCTGGGGCAGGAATATTAATAGCTTTTAAGCAATTGAAACATGTTTTCGGAATAAAGGTTCCGCAGGGAAGTACTATTCCTGAAATTTTATCCTATATATTTAATCATATATCTGAAACAAATTGGTATGTCTTTTCGGTTGCCATCGGAACTTTGGGAATAGCCTTAGCCATTAAGTTTTTGATAAAACCACTGTCTAGATATTATATGTTAATAGCAATGGTTGCAGGTAGTGTATTCGCAATTTTGTTAGGAGGCGAAGTTAACGGAATCCAAACTGTTGGTGATATTCCATCAAATCTCCCTCCCTTTAGAGTTCCAGACCTTTCTTATGAGAATGTTGCCAAGTTAAGTTCTGGTGCAATGGTATTAGCTTTGTTAGGATTAATTGAAGCTGTTGCCATAGGTAGATCAATTGCACTTCATACACATCAAAAAATAAATGGGAATCAAGAATTTATAGGCCAAGGATTATCTAATATGATCGCTAGCTTTTTCTCTAGTTACGCAGGTTCTGGATCATTTACCCGCTCAGGGGTTAATCATCAAGCAGGAGCAAAAACACCTTTAGCGGCAATATTTGCTTCCGTTTTTTTGATGGTTGTTTTGTTATTATTAGCTGGTTATGCTTCCTATTTACCAAAAGCAGCTATGGGTGGAATCATACTACTAGTAGGTTATAATTTAATTGATTTTCACCATATCAAACAAGTTTTTAAAAGTAGTGGTAGAGAGCTTATAGTTCTTGGAATTACTTTATTAGGAACTTTATTTTTCGATTTAGAGTTTGCTTTATTATCTGGGATTTTTGCTTCGTTTTTCTTTTATATGGAACGTACTTCAAAACCTAACATTGCTACCCTTGCTCTAGATGATAAAGGAAGGTTAATTAATACGATTAGAGATAGTAATGCAATAGAATGTTCTAGTATGAAAATCCTTCGAATTGATGGATCACTCTATTTTGGTTCAATTGAAAAAATTTCTGATTACTTATCTAACCTATATGATCAAAATGATATACAGCATGTGTTAATTGCAGCTGATGGAATTAACTTTATCGATTTAGCTGCCGCTGAATGGTTGACTCATGAAATTATTAAATGGCAAGAGAAAAGAGGTGGAATTTACTTTTCGGGGCTTAAGCTTGTTAGTCAAGATGTAATACAAAAAGGAGGTTTTAAAGAAAAAGTTGGTGTAGAAATTTTTTACAAAGATAAAAAAGAAGCCATCACAGAAATTCATAAGAAAATTAAAACACCTTGCGCAATTAGAGCTTTTGAAGAGTGTAAAGAGATTGACGGATAATTTTTTATGTACTAAAAGTTACATAATAAACTTTCAAATTTAATTAATTTTGCACATCTTAAATCGAACCTATTACAAAACAATAAATGGTTTTAAAAAAATTATTTCCAATTCTTGATTGGCTTCCTAATTATAAAAAAGATTGGCTTAAAGGAGATATTGTTGCTGGATTAACCGTAGGAGTAATGTTAATTCCTCAAGGTATTGCTTACGCACTTATTGCAGGTTTACCACCAATTTATGGTTTATATACAGCAATGATCCCGCAAATTGTATATGCAATTTTTGGTACATCTAGACAGTTAGCCGTAGGACCTGTAGCAATGGATTCTTTAATCGTAGCAGCAGGTGTTGCAACTTTAGCACAAATAGGAACAGATCAATTTGTAGAATTTGCAATTTTGTTGGCATTGATGATGGGCGTTTTACAAATTGCTTTCGGAATGTTTCGCCTTGGGTTTTTAGTCAACTTTTTATCAAAACCTGTGATTAGTGGATTTACTTCTGCAGCATCTTTAATTATTGGTTTGAGTCAATTAAAAAATTTATTAGGAGTTGATATTGCAAGAAATAATCGACTTCAAAATTTACTATCCGAAGCTTTTAGGCATATAAATGAAATTCATTGGATAACATTCATCATAGGAGTCTTATCAATCATCACCATCATTTTAATAAAAAAATACGCAAAGCGAATTCCTGCCGCATTAATCGTTGTAATTATATCGATTGTTGTTGTAAAGTTTTTTCGTTTAGACCAAATGGGTGTAGCAATTATTGGTGAAATTCCTCAAGGGTTGCCAGAATTTAGATTGCCACATCTCAATATTCAGATTTTAACTGATTTATTGCCAATTGCTTTTACCTTATCATTCATCGCATTTTTAGAAGCGATTTCAGTAGCAAAAGCTATTGAGGCAAAACATACAGAATATAAAGTGGTGCCAAATCAAGAATTAATTGCTTTGGGATTAGGAAATGTTGTTGGGTCATTTTTTCAAACATACCCTGCAACAGGAGGTTTTTCAAGAACAGCAGTGAATGAGCAAGCTGAAGCTAAAACACCATTAGCTGCATTAATATCAGCACTCATTGTGGCGTATACATTATTGTTTTTGACCCCTTTGTTTTTCTATTTACCTAAAACTGTATTGGCAGCAATTATTATGGTGGCTGTTTTTGGTTTGCTAGATTTTAGTGTTCCCAAACAATTGTTGAAATACTCAAAAAGAGATTTGGTTATTTTAAATGTTACTTTAATTACTACAGCAACTGTTGGAATTAAAGAAGGGATATTAGTAGGGGTAGTTTTATCTCTAGGGATGTTAATTTATAAAAGTACAAAACCCCATATAGCTATTTTAGGAAGAATTCCAAACACTCATTTTTATAGAAATAGAAAGCGATTTAAAGATGTTGAAATTGAAGATGACCTTTTAATAGTTCGTTTTGATTCACAATTACATTTTGCTAATACTACCTATTTTAAAGATAGACTTTTTGAGTTTGCCGCCTATAAAGGAAATAAATTAAAAATGTTAATTATTGATGGTGAGAGTATCAATCAATTAGATTCTAGTGCTATTTATGCATTATTTGAAGTGTTAGATAATTTTAATCAAAAAAATGTAGAAATAGCATTTACAGGTTTAAAGGGGCCAACTCGTGATAAAATGATTAAATCTGGATTTATGAAAAAAGCTGGTGCAGATCTGTTTTTTATGAGTATTCAAGAAGCTGTAGATTGGTATCGGACAGGAAATCAGAAGTCTAAGTTCAAAAAATATTTAAAACAAAAGAATTAAAAAAATCATAAAAAACAAGAAATGTAACATTAGTTACAATGCTTATTTAAAATAAATCTTAATTTTATAAAATTACAAATTAGTATTAACCTATATAAACACATAAGATGAAAGTTGAACAATTATTTACAGGATGCCTCGCAGAGATGGCTTATTATGTCGAGTCGAATGGAGAAGCGGCAATTGTAGACCCTTTAAGAGAAACAGAACCCTATTTAAGAATGGCTGAAGCTGATGGTGCAAAAATTAAATATATTTTTCTAACGCACTTTCATGCTGATTTCGTTTCAGGTCAATATGACTTAGCTCAAAAAACAGGAGCAAAAATTGTATTTGGTCCAAATGCTACAGCTGAATATGATATCTATAATGGAGCAGATGGTGAAGATTTTCCGCTGGGTGATGGCAAGTTAACTTTGATGCATACACCAGGGCATACTATGGAATCTTCGTCTTATTTAATTACAGATGAAAATGGAAATACTCCTTGCGTTCTTACAGGAGATGCCTTATTTATTGGCGATGTTGGTCGTCCAGATTTAGCAGTAAAGCAAGGGACATTGACAGAAGCTGATTTAGCAGGACATTTATTCGATTCACTTCGAAATAAAATAATGAAACTTCCAGATGATATTATTGTATATCCAAATCACGGTGCAGGATCAGCATGTGGTAAAAATATGAGCTCTGAAACTTTTGACACTTTAGGAAATCAAAAGAAAACAAATTATGCATTGAGAGCTGATATGACTAAAGAAGAATTTGTTGTAGAGGTAACTACTGGATTAAAACCACCACCACAATATTTCCCTAACAATGTTAGAATGAACAAAACAATCAATACAAGTATTGATGAAATTTTGCATAAGGGAACTACTCCAATCGACCCAGTGACCTTTAAAGAAATGAGTGAGCAAAAGGATGTTTTGGTTATTGATACACGATCAAAAGATGCATTTACTAATGAGGGAACAATTCCAGGAGCTTGGTATATTGGTATAGACGAAAGTTTTGCACCATGGGTAGGGGCATTAATTTCCGATATCAATCAAAAAATAATTTTTATCTCTGATGATGAATTGCGTGTTAATGAAATTGCAACTCGTTTCTCTAGAGTGGGGTATGACAATACATTAGGATATTTAGCCGGAGGTATAAAAGACTGGATGGCACATGGTTTTGCTATCGATAAAATTGGATCTGTATCTGCAGCTAAATTTGTAAATATGTTAGCTGAAGGTAAAATTGAAAAACCAGTTGATGTTCGTAAAGAATCAGAATATAATTCTGAACACGTTATTGGAGTAGAAAATTTCCCATTAGATTTTATCCACTCTAATTTTGCTGAGATAGATGCTTCTAAAGAATATTTCTTGCATTGTGCATCAGGGTTTAGATCTTTAATCGCAGCCTCAATATTTATGGCAAATGGAGTAGAGAAAGTTACTGATGTAAGAGGAGGTTTTATTGATATTCAAGAAACAAACGCTCCTTTATCAGAGTTTGTTTGCCCAACAACAATGTTGTAATTTTAGTATAATTTTAAATTTTAAAAGCGGCTTTTAGCCGCTTTTTTTATTGATTAATAAGTAGAAAAAATAAAAAATACCAAATTATCGTTTATTGTAACCTATGTTACTTATCTACATCAGAACAAGTGTTAATTTTGGGAATTATTAATAAAAAATACTATCTTTATTCGCAATAAATTTTTTATAAGACATAAGATTTATTTGCTTTTAATTAGGTTAGTAGAGATTGATTTTATTCTAATAATAAAAGAGAATTTTAAAAATAATTTAAATATATATTTATGGCATTACATCATCAAATAGTAGTAATAGGTGGCGGGACTGGAGGTATTATGGTTGCAGCTCAGCTTAAAAAAGCGAAGAAGGGGCTTGATATAGCAATTATAGATCCTACTGAAACACATTATTACCAACCGGCAAATACATTAGTTGGTGCTGGAATTATGGATTATGAAGACACACAAAAACCTGAAAAGAATTTTATTCCTTCGGGAGTTTCTTGGATTAAAGAAAGGGTTGCTGATATTCAGCCAGATGACAATGAGGTGATTCTAGAAAATGGAGATAAAATAACCTATGATTATTTAGTGAATGCTACAGGTATTCAAATAAATCTAGATGGTATAAAGGGACTTAAAGAAGCTTTCGGTAAGAACGGAGTTTGCTCTAACTATGTTGACCCTGAATATACTTGGGAGTTAATGCAAAAATTTAAAGGTGGTAACGCTTTATTTACCCAACCAGCTTCGCCTATTAAATGTCCGGGTGCTCCTCAAAAAATTATGTATTTAATGGGAGATTATGTTGCAAAGCATCAATTAGAAGAGCATACTAATATAATTTTTGCAACTCCAGGAACTATGATTTTTGGTGTGCAACCTTTTAGAGATGAACTTGAAAATTACCTTATTAAATATCATATTAAACAACGTTATGGTTATAAACTTGTAGAAATTGATGGTGAGAAAAAAGAAGCACATTATGTGCGTTTGGAGTTGCCTAATGGTAGCGATAATTATGTGGTAAACGATGAAAGGAATGCTGCAGGTTGTATTGGTCAAGTTTGGGAAGATGGTGTAAGACGTGAAGTGCAAGAAGTAAATTCTACTTTTAAAATGACAAAAGAAGGGACACATTATATTATTAAATATGATATGCTACATTTGGCACCACCACAATCAGCACCAACATGGTTCCAAAAAACAAAATTGGCCAATGAGGATGGTCCTAATAAAGGTTGGATGGCTGTAGACAAACATTCAATGCAATCAAGAAAATATCCTAACGTATTTGGAGTTGGTGATGTTACCGATTTACCAACTGCTCGTACCGGAGCTGCAATTAGAAAGCAAGCACCTGTTGTTGTAAAAAACATTTTGCGTTTAATGGGAGGTAAAGAAGCAGACTGCAAAGAATATAATGGTTATTCTTCTTGTCCATTAGTAGTTTCTCCTAAAAAAATGTTACTAGCTGAATTTGGCTATGATGGTGTTAGAATGTCAGACCCATTGTTGAGTAAATTTTTTAATACAGGTAAAGCAAGTTACCCAATGTGGATATTGAAAAGACACGGATTACCATTTATGTATTGGAACTTAATGCTAAAAGGATATAATTTTTAGTAATTAAAATAATAAGCCTAGTCTTTAATAATCTCTTTAGTTATTATCAAAGACTAGGCAATCATTAAAATAACCCTAATAAATAAATTCAGGTTTATAATCTATTCTATTTTACGTTGAATGTTTGAAGCAAACATTAGTTCTTCAAAATATCTATCTAAGGCTTTGCTAAAATAATCTTTAGTCACCAATTCTTTTTGAAATCGCACTTCATCACCTACTTCGACAGGAGTATTAGATACAACTACCCAAAAGTCAATACTTTCATGGTCCGCCTCAAATGAGTGCCCTTTTATATTTTCTTTTATTTTTAGATAGGTATAACTTCCGGCATCTATAACCTCTTGTACTTCACCTTGATAAAAAGGTTTGTTTGGGTCAACCTCAGTATCATGTGGGTTTAGCTTATTTAGAATTTCAATATTTTCCTTTTCTGTTTGATCAATTGGTTTGTACTTATCTTCCTTTTTGCATTGCACTAATAAGGAAACTGTAATAAGTACTATAAAAATTTTATAAAGTGTTTTCATATTTTATTTTTAATAATTCTTTTATTATAACTTAAGATAATTGTAACTACTATTATTCCTATCATAATATATAGCCATGTAGGCATTGGAGCAGGGTCTCCCGTTGCATAAGAATGTAAACCTGAGAGATAATAATTTACACCATAATAAGTCATTAAAATCGAAAAAAATGAAATTACAGTGCCCACATTAAAAATATAATGGGAATAAATATTTTTAATAAATCGTAAATGTAAAACTATGGTATATACGATTATCGAAATGTAAGTCCAAGTTTCTTTTGGATCCCAACCCCAATATCTTCCCCAAGATTCATTTGCCCAAATACCACCTAAAAAATTTCCTATTGTTAAAAGGATTAATCCAATAATAACAGTCACTTCATTTATATAAGTAATGTTTTGGATATGAACATCTAAATGAGGTCTAGATGTATTTCTTAATAGATATATAATCAAGGTTAAAAAACCTAATATAGCCGAAACACCAAAAAAGCCATAGCTCGCAGTAATCACTGAAACATGAATACTAAGCCAATATGATTTTAAAACAGGAACTAAGCTTGTTATTTGAGGATTGATTTCTCCTAAGTATGCTGAGAATACGAAAACACCTGCCATAATAAGTGCAGCACCTAAACCTATAATCGATTTTCTAAAAAACAGGATTCCCGCTAAAACAGAAGAGTATGCAATATAAACCATTGTTTCGTATGTGTTGCTAATAGGAGCATAGCCACCAATAAACCAACGTAGAGCTATTCCAAATGAATGAGATAAGAATAAAATTAAAACAACACTGTTCATTATTATCCTAACTTTAGGGTTTAACATCTTATTATAGAACATAGAAATTAAACTATAAAAAACCAATAGTAAACCTATCAATAAGTAGGCTACAGATAGTTTTATAAAAATACGCATATCATTGTACCATAATTCTGCGTCAATTCTCGATTGTGAAGGGATAACTTCTTCACCATTATTTAGTTGATAGTTTTTAATATAGTTTAGATCAGTAATGGCTGATTGATAATCTCTTGCATATACTTTATCTAAAAAGGACATTGATTTTTTTTGCAATTCGGATGTATCAAGTTCCATAAACAGCGCTGGTAAATTAACCCATTCGTTATTAGGGCTGTCAGGTTTTGGGAATACATTAATCAGCATGCCTCTAAAAGACATAAAAGCAATATTGAGTAATTCATCTACTTGGATTATATCTCTTTCAAAAGTTCCTCTTTTTGATGGAGCCATTTTGCTTGCTTTTTCTGCTTCTTCTGTAAATTTGAATTGACCTCTTTCATCGAAAAAAACATTAAAAGGAACAAGTTTTTGATTTTCATCAACATTAAGTAGCTTTCTAAGTTTAGGGGTTTTTACTCGAATTAAATAAACGTTTTTCCAAATTTCAGGTCTTGTAAACATTCCTAAAACAACTTGGTTAGCATCCATTCCATTCCACTTTCCTTTTCCAGTAAGCTTGTAAAGAACCTCTTTGTTTTGGGTGTCTAGAGGTTTCATTCTACCAGTAGGCCCTTGAACTATAATTTTACCTAACTCTTCAGCTAGCTCTTTAGAGTTCTCTTTATGTTCTACTAAATAATTGTCATAATTATATTGTTGTGAATACAAATTAGGAACTACACTAATAGTAAAAACTAAGATTGCAATAGGCATTTTATGAAGCTTTAGAAGTAAAAATCGAATTCGAGATTTTGGATCAAATAACGTAAGTATTAACCCCAAAAATAGCAACGCATAACCTATATAGGTTATAATAACACCAGGGTCTTTATTTACCGAAAGAAAAGTGCCTTTTTCATCTTCATCATAAGAGGTCTGAAAAAACTTAAAGCCCTTATAAGTTAGAGTGTTATTCATATAGATTTTCGTTTCAAATTTTTGAGCATTTTCTACATCGATGACTGTAACATCTGAATTGAATTCTGAAGGGGCTCTACTACCTGGATATCTTTTTAAAGTAAAATCATTTAATTCAACAAAAAAAGGCAATACAATTTGTTTATTTTCTATTGTAAAAGTATTCGATTTCTGTCCTTCTCTAATATGCATTGTGCCTTCTATACCAAAATGATGTGTAATGAAAGCACCTATTAAAATTATTACAAAAGCAAAATGAAAAATAGGCCCAGGCTTTAAAATACTTTTTCTTAGTTGTACAAAAATTAGAATTAAATTAAATGCAGACAGAAATAATAATGTTTGATACCACCAACTGGTATAGACAGTGTTTTTAGCATATGCATTGCCAAAATCATTTTCTAAGAATGTGCCAACTGCTGCTCCTATTGCTAAAATGATTAGCAACAAAAACATTGTTAAATATGAGCTCAAAATTTTATAAATCATAAAGCCAAATATAAGATGTAAAACTGTATTAAAAATCTCTTTCCTTTTAAGGAAAGAGATTTTATTTTAATAAATTCTAAATATTTAATGAACTGATTTTTCTTTATCTTTTTCAAGACCAAAATAAGATGACTTGTTGTCAGCTTCTTCCGCTTCGTTCTTAATTTTTTCAGACCAATTGCCTTTTTCAACAGCTAATTTATTCCATTCCTTTTCTAAGGTGTTTTTGAATTCTAATTTGGCCTCAGTAAGTTTTTGAAGAGGAACGCCAGCTAATTTCTGAGCATTTTCTTTAGTTTCAAAATCAGGTGCTGCGTATTTCCAAACGCCCTTTTTAGCTAAGATTCCTACAATTTCTAATCTAGCTTGCATAGCATAGTCATTTGCTACAGAAAGAAGTCTTAAAGTTTCTTCAGGTGCATGGAAAAAAGAAGGGTGAGAGGCTACTGCATAATCCCATCTCCATTGTCCTTTTCTTACTAAGTCTCTAACTCCCTTTAATTCTTCGTCTGTTGCACCAACTTCCATACATTTAGCTATTTCAAGATGAGCTTTAGCTAAGTTATCCATAGCTATTTCATGTAGCTGATCTTTTCTAACATATTTCTGACTTACAATACCTCTTAGCTTACTTTCACTTTCTCTATGACAAGGCATACAAGATCTATCCATTGTATTTAATGGGTTTTGTAATTGGTGATCAGAATATTTAACCGACCCCTCTTGTGTATATGGCATATGACAATCTGCACAAGAAACACCTTTTTGACCATGAATACCAGTTAAATATAACTCATAGCCTGGGTGTTGTGTTTTTAATACAGGTACTTGAGAAATTTTATTTTTAAAATCTGTATGACCTACTTCATCATAATACTTTTCAGCACCTTCGGCTGTTAAACCATTTTGCCAAGGGAATGTTACTACTTTTGCAATTTTTTCAACTCCATCTTTGTCTGTCCACTTTTCTTTTTTAAAGTAATACTCAGAGTGACATTGTGCACAGACTAAGCTTCTTTTTACTTGATGTGTTGACTCTTCAAAAGAAGGTTTTCCTGCAGCTTTTAATGCTCTATTCATATAAGGCACATGTATTGCTAACTCTGCAGTTTTATTATCGTGACAGTTGTAGCATCCAATAGGGTTTTTAATTTCACTACCATATTTTGCCCATTTTCCAGTAAAATATTCAAGTTCACCATCATCCTCAGTCATTCTTGGGACATCTGGCGATTTACATGTCCAACATGCTGTTGGCATTGGTCCTGTTTTATCATCAACAGGAGCGCCAGTTCTAAGAGTATTGGTGTTATCTTGTACTGCATAATAATGTCCTCTAGGTGCATTATAATCTTTAGCAAATCCATACCCAGCCCAAAGAATAGCTAATTGCGATTTATCAGCAAGCATATCTGTGATATCATCACTTTCTTTGGTTTTTAACCAAGATCCATATTGTCTAGGGTAGTATCTAGACCATTTTTCATTTTCAGCTCTGTCTTCATGAGCAATTTCTGGAGTCTCATTTAAGATAACTCTATCTTCATTATTCTTTTTTATATTTCTGGTTAATAGAAATAAAGCTACTATAACTAGTATTAGTATAGATAACAAAATTTTGAAATTAATTTTCATTTTTTTAAGTTTATTTATTATTGATTTATTTTTCTTTTACGCCTAAATTATATGGTGTTGTTGTAATACCTCTAACTTTACCATGTGGTACACTTTTGTGGCATTCCCAACATTTACGTCCACCTTCAATATCACTTTGTTCATCATAATTATGATACTTATCTGCACTCTCTACCAATGTAGATGTAACAGATTTATGACAACTAATACAATTCTTTTGAACGCGTTCTGCTCCATAATCACTTATTTTTATTGTATTATCATAAGTCTTAAGGGTAAAAGCTACAGAATGATTCCAACCATCAATAGACTTAGCTACATATTTAGATATGTTGCTGTCAGTTGGTAGGTGACAATCTACACAAGTTGCTCTTTGCGCATGCGAACTGTGTTGCCAAGTTGCATATTGCGTATTCATTGCATGACAATTAATACATGCTTTAGGGTCACTTGATAAGTACGATGGCATTTTTGATTCGTATATAATATATACAAACATTGCAAATGCAATTGCTCCTACTAGAAGCGTAACCCTTTTTAAATTAATGTTTTTCATTAATATTATTGTTTTTGTTTTTCGGCTTTATAATTAAATAGATTAGGTTTAAAGGTAACCATTACCCATGCCCAACTGTTATGGATACTGCTATCACCTCCTTTAATTATTTCCATTGAATCTGTTGCCAACATTTGTGAATACCCTGCATTTAGGTTGATGCTTTTGGTTAATTTATAACCCAATGCAAAATCAATTTCTGTACCTAAATAATTATCCGTTTTTTCACCTGATCCATTAATTATATCTGCAGCTGACGAAAATATATGTGGAATTATTTTTGCAGAAAATTTATCTTTAGTGTATGCTAAATTAAAATAAATATCTACTAAACCAACATTATTAGCATGGTTACCTACATAAAAATAATCCATCCAACCATTAAATTTATGATTTGTACCAAATAGGGGAGCAAAAGATTTTAAATCTGTACTAGTATCGTCCATATCTTTACCAGAAAGATATTCACCTCCTATGCCAGCTTTAAAATTATCATTGATTTTATAACCGAAATTTCCTCCAAAATATGCTGAGCTTACACTTTTATCTAAAGATTTTCCAGTTTGAAAATAAATAGAAGCATCTGCACTTATTTTTCCAGCTTTATAGGTTACTCTTGGCCCTATGGTTTGCATAAAATCGATGGTTTTATCTTCGTCAATTGTCCCCACATTTTCAAGATATTCAATACCTGTATTTAATAGTAAGAAGCTAACTTTTACTTTATCAAATTTTCCATGATACCAACCATATTGAAAAGTCTTATACCCAGCTGCATTACTATACAATGCATCAATTCCTGATTGAGAATCGGCATTATAAGCAAAACCTAAATCTACTCTGTGGTTACTAGTTGGTGTGAATTTTACTAAAAGGGCATCATGGCTACGAGCTTGTTGTGCCCAACCCACATTACCAAAAATTCTTGAATCGTCATATATGATTTCTTGACGACCAAATTTCATACTCCACTTTTCAGAAAGTACTGCTTCTGCCCAAGCTTCATGAAAAGAAATTGCATTATCATCTGCTGCTAATGTGCTTACGTCTCCCCAAACTCTTACATTCTGAAGAGCAACTTTAAAAATCATTTTACTTTTCTTAAAGTTGAAATTGATTCTTGTACGTTGCGAAATAAAGTTAGCTGCTTCATCACCATCAGTTCTAAGTGTTTTAAAACCATATTTGTTTTCGAAACGAGGTCTTAATTCACCAGAAAGATTAAATTCTTGAGCTGTCAAATTAAATGAGAACAGTACAAAAAATAAAAAAAGACATTTAAAAATGATGCTTCTTTTTAACTGCGAAAAATTGTTGGTAATTGTATTCATTTGCTTGTGTTTTTATTAGATAATATTTAAAGTAATTGATGATTATATTTTATTTTCATAGCAAACATATTGCTAAAACAAGTGTGATTATATGATAAAAATCATTAAATAAAATAAATTTTCAAAGGAATTATTTTATTAAATAAAGAATGTAAGTAGCTGTAAATAAATAGGATATGTGTTGCTAAGTATCAATTTTATACCCTGCCCGTTTCTGTTAACTTGACTTTTAATAAAAAAAGAAATGCAGATTTTAAAATAGATTGTAACAAAAGTTACAAAAGCGAGTGATTTTGGAACTAAGAATGAGGACGAAACAGCAATTTTTATGATGCTGAAAGATGACAAATTAGAGAAAATTATTGTTTTATATTTCTTACCAAGTTGGGAGGATACATTGATCGTTTAATTTTTTTAATAATGGAGCAATTCCACCAACCAAACTTTCCTTCATAATTTTTGAA
>JAQRMW010000117.1 GCA_028599075.1 Urechidicola sp.
TTTAATACAAATTAATCAAGAATTATTAATTCATAATTTGTACTTCTTCCTCCCGCCAATTCTTTTTTGAGGATTCCCTTTTTTATTAAATCTTGGATATCTCTTAAAGCAGTGTCATTTGAGCATTTGGTCATTTTCGCCCATTTAGACGAAGTCAATTTTCCTTCGAAATTATCGAGCAACTTATTTAGCATTACTTTTTGCCTTTCATTTTGAATTGCCACTCCATGTGTATTCCAAAATTTATGTTTATACAGTACTTTTTCTAAAATTATATTTGAAGCTTCTAGAGAGTTTAATAAACATTGCAAAAACCAAACCAACCAATCTGTAATTTCTAAGCTCCCTTGTTGTGTTTTTTCGAGAGTATTGTAATACTGTTTTCTTTCAACTCTAATTTGTGAAGACATACTATAATATCGCTGTGGAATACCATCAGCTCTTGCCAATAATTGATCTGTTAGTGCTCTTGCAATTCTACCATTTCCATCTTCAAAAGGATGTATCGTTATAAACCACAGATGAGATATTGCAGCTTTTAAGACAGGATCTAAAGTTTGCTTAATATTATTATACCAATCGAGAAACTGCTTCATTTCAGCATCAATTAAATCTGATTTTGGAGCCTCAAAATGTACTTTTTCTTTACCCATTGCACCAGAAATAACTTGCATAGGACCAGTCGTATCTTCTCTCCAACCTCCAACTACTATTTTATACATTCCACTTCTACCTGTTGGAAATAAAGCTGAGTGCCAATCAAAAAGACGTTCTTTTGTTAGTTTTAAATTAAAATTTTGGGTAGCATCAACTAACATATCAACAACACCATCTATATTTCTTTCTGATGGTATTTCATTTTCAATATAAAACCCTAATCGTCTTGCTACTGATGAGCGTACTTGTTCTGGGTTTAAGATTTCTCCTTCTATCTCTGTTGATTTAATAACATCTATCGTAATGGTTTCAAGTACGGCTTCGCTTTGTAAATCAAACCCCATACTCTCCATTTTCCCAATAATTTTTCCTTGTTGGTTTCTTACTTTGCCTAATAGTGTTACTATAGAATTTGAATCCCATTTAAAATGAGGCCACTCTTTTTTTTGATGTATATATGGTTTCATTCTCCGCTTATTATGCGGTAAATATACTATTTAATCTCCGCATTTCAATTATATTCTCATTATTATATACGGTAAATAATGTTTGTATTCACCGCATCACCTTTAAATACTTATAAATTATATTTTGAGTAAAGCTATTACTATGCGTTAATGATACGTATGATTAACGCATAAATTAATTAAAAAACATTGCTTATGACATATATTCTTGCCATAAAATAAGAACGTATTTATCCTTCCCCGACTCTCTTCGTTTTAAAAAACCATATTCATATACAAAAAGATAAATATCACCTTTATTATTTTTCCAATAATGTGTAAAGAAACTAGGATTAAAGCCTTGTTCAATTAATGTTGATGACCTTACTATAGACTTACCCGCTTTATTGAAATGCTTTAGTACGCGTCTATTAAGTTTCAACTGATTATCTACTTTGTTATAAAATTTAGGCTCTTTAATTTTTGCCTGCTCGTATTGATATGCACTTTTGCAATGCATATCACAAAATTTCTTATCAATACGACCTTCTAATTCTTTAGCACACGCCAAACACTTTTTTAAATGTATCATCCTAACTAATAGTATATTATGCGAATAATATACGTATAATATTCGACTTTGTAATTCTTCTAATTTATCTTTATTGAAAAACTATGAATTATAATCAGCATATAACTTTAAAACACCTTTCTATTGAGAACAAGTCTTTTATTGGTCTAAAGTTCTATTCTAATAAAGCAGTTCTAATAATAGTTAAAGGGCTTAATGATGTAAAATGGAGTACTGAATTTACGATGCATTATGTACCAAACAATAAAACAAATCTCAATCAAATATTTTCATTGTTTAAAGGGATTGCGTGGATTAACACACAATACTTTTTTGAAAAAACAAGAGCTAAAGAACTGAATGAAACATTTAATGCATCATGGGTTCATACAAGAAAAAGAGATGCTAATTTCAAGTTTTGTCCTAATAGTTATTTGCAAAAATTAGAGTTAAAAAAATATGCAAATAACACGGTCAAAACTTATGTGTCTTGCTTTGAAGATTTTATAAATTATTATAATAAAAGTGATGTAGATTCATTAGACGAAAATGATGTTCGAAATTATTTAGAGTTTCTAATTAAAATGGATCGTTCTGATTCCTACATTAATCAAGCAATTAATAGTATCAAATTTTATTATGAGACTGTGTTGGGTATGCCCAATAGGTTCTATAGTATTGAAAGACCACGAAAAAAAAGAAAACTCCCTGTTGTTTTATCCAAAGATGACATTTCATTAATAATAAAAAATGCCAACAACCTTAAACATAAATGTATAATTAGCCTCTTATATTCTGCGGGGCTTAGAAGGTCTGAATTACTAAATCTGAAACTTACAGATATTGAAAGTAAGAGAATGTTAATAAGAGTTCGAGATGCTAAAGGAAATAAAGATCGCTATACTTTATTATCTGAAACTATTTTAAAAGATCTTAGAAAATATTACAAACAATACATGCCTAAAGAATATTTATTTGAAGGACAGTCCAAAAAACAGTACAGCCCTAATAGTGTTGGAAAAGTAGTCTCAAATGCAGCCATTAAAGCTGGAATTAAAATACCAGTATCCTCACATATTTTAAGACATAGCTTTGCTACTCATTTGTTAGAATCTGGTGTAGATATCCGATATATCCAACTTCTTCTTGGGCATAATTCTACTAAAACAACTGAAATTTATACCCACGTAGCAAAAAACAGTTTTAATTTTATTAAAAATCCATTAGACATCTAAGTATTTATGTATATTTGGGTGTATATATAATAAAAATAAACACACCAGTGTGTTTATACATACGTTAGCTGTCAGTTAAAAAAACGACCATAGTTATAGTAGATGACAAGAAGAATAATTATAGGAATATTACCAGTTATTGTAGGGGGACTGATTTATTTAACCTACAGAGCTGACACTCTAATAATGTTTAGTTGGTTTAATAAAATTGGACTTTCTGAAATAGTTGACCTTTTACGTTCTAACCAATATTTACAAAATTTGACAATTCCAGATTGGATTAAATTTAGCCTACCAGATGCGTTGTGGTTATTTTCTTTTACATATATCACATTAATGATTTGGGAAAATAAAATAAATAGGCAGTCTGTTTTTTGGATTTTTTTAGCACCTATTATCGGAATATTTTCAGAAATAGGTCAATTAGTGGGAATAATTCCTGGGACATTTGACACAATAGATTTAATACTTTTAATAATAGCAGCAATTCTGCCATTCAAGTTTATAAAACAATTAAAAATCATAAAAATTAATAACGTATGAAAACAAAAAGTTTAGTGAAACATTTCTTATCAATCTTAACAGTTTGTTTATTTATTTTTATTGCTTTCGGAAGTGATGATGATGAAAGTAAAACAAATGCAGACGGTACACCTAAAACAGAAAGACAAATCAAGGTGGAAAGTCAATTCAGTTCTTGGGACGGCTCGCACAGAGGTTTAACTGATTTAATTAAGAAAAGTATGAATGACCCTGATAGTTATGAACATATTGAAACACGATTTAGAGATGATGGTGACAATGTTTTCGTAATAACAAAATTCAGAGGTGCAAACGCATTTGGAGGTAAAGTAATAAATACTGTTTCAGCGAGAGTTGATTTTAGTGGAAACGTAATTGAAGTTATAAGTCAAGAATAAAAACCGAACAGCTAACATTTTGTATAGTGCATAGCGGGTTCAGTGCTGATTTCAAGCTTTATCTCTCGCCCCAACTTTGGTGGATTATTGAAAGTTTAATCTTGCGAAATCCGCTACGACACCATACAATTTACCGTTGTGGTGCATTAAAAGAAACTGAATGACAGCAAAGAAAAATAGAAAACAGGCTTTATTTGATAAGTTTTCAAGTCAACTTACTCTTTTGAAAGAAAACGGACTAATAGATATTGAATTAAAATTCGATAAAACATATATATGTCCTTTATGCTTGAATCAGTTTTCGGAAGACGATTTAATTTCAGACGATTCAAAAAATTATTTAACAGAAGAAGATGCACCGCCAGCGTCATTAGGAGGTTCAAGAATTGCTCTTACTTGTAAAAAGTGCAACTCTCAATGCGGGCATAACATTGATTATCAACTAAAAGAACTAATTGAACACGAAGAAAATAGCAAATTTGTAAAAGGAACAATCCAAAGAGGGACTGTCGATTTTGAGGGTAAACCAATTACAGTAGAAATGACTTCTGATGGTGATGGAAAATTAAAAGCATTACATAATGAAAAGCTAAACAACCCTTCAATTTTTATGAGGTTTATTAAATCAGTTAAAAAGGATGTAATGCTTACTTTCAAACCTAAGAAAAATAGACTTGACGGGAAGAAAATAAATTATGCATTTTATAAAACCAACTACATAATTACATTTTCAAAATTTGGTTACATCTTTTTACTTGATAAAGCATACAACAATTTGAGAGACCAGATTCTTAATCCGAAAAAAGAATTGATAGGTTATAATTTGGCTATACATAACTCCCACTTAAAAGACCATATTGGAACACATTATATCCTTGACAAAGAAATAAAAGGAATATTCAATATTTTCAATTTAAAAACTAAGTTAACACAGAAACCGTATGGGGCGTTTCTTCCAATACCAACTATATCAATCGATAATTTTGTTACAGAAATGGAGAAGAAAATAATTAAAAATGTCGCTGCTTTCAATAAAAGTATCTACGATGAGAATGCTGACCTATTTTCAGATATCAATGAAATAAAAAAGATAATTAACTGGATTTATAATAAAAATTAAATAATTATGAAGAAGATATTAATTATTACTGCTGCTACATTGCTAATTTTCACAAGTTGCCAATATAGTGTTGATAGGACTGATATATATAATGTAGGAGATGCATTACACGAGTCTTTTATTCAGAAAGATACTACTATTCTAAAACAAGTTTTTGTACACCAAATGGATAGTATCTCAAAGAAGCAAAAGGATAAGATTGCAGAAATACAGAGCTTTTTTAAACCTGATTTGAAAATAATAAAAATGGATACTTCTTCTTTTTGGAGTTGGAATTGGTTGAACATATATTATAAGAAAAGTGCCAAATTTTATGAATTATCCGCTGAGTATAGTAGAGATTCGTTAGGTAATATAAGTGTTTCAAATTTATATATCGAAAATATTAATGAGAAATGTGAATCTGACCTAAACAAACCATATTGCCCTAAAAATGATGTTGAATTTAAAAGGATTAGCTGGACATCTGATTATTACGAAAAAACATTTAAAAGTGGTGAGGTATTTTTTAAAAATAATTCTGACAATGATTTCAACTATATTAAATTTAGGGTTATTTTGAAAAATGGTACTTCGCAATGGAGTGCAGAAACTTTTTTCAATCAAACTGTTGAGAGTTATAAACCAAGTTATAAAGGCGATATTACATCCGCTAAAATCCCTGGAATGGAAAATTATTATACAGGCTTTAAGATTAAAAAAGATAATTTATTTTTTGATGCAGAATTAATAGAAGTTTTACCTAAACCAGAATCTTCGTGGTGCAAAAAACTTGAAGAATTGAAGGATGAAATAATAAATAAAAGTGAATAACGACACCACAACAATGTATATAAAAAATTGCCGAAATAGTAGTAATATCAATTATCGTAGTTCGTTTCAACTTCATCGTAAATTGGAAAGTATGTGCTTCGAAATCGGCAACTTTTCATATACTAACCGTTGCCACACATTTAAGAAAAACATTGCGAATGAAAATCAAACTTCAGAAATCAACCGAAATTTTAAGCGAAATTCTTGAAAAGAATATCATTGCGAAATCAAAATCGTGGATTGAA
>JAQRMW010000118.1 GCA_028599075.1 Urechidicola sp.
CTAAAGTGTGTACTTTTGTTCATATATCTGTTTTTGTTGTGAAAATTAAGATATATAAAAAAGAGGGAAATCCAACCATGGAAATCCCTCTTTTAAAAATGTTTATCGGACACTAATGAAATAAAATTTTTAATTAAAAATTAAAATACCAATAGACAAAACCCAAATTCCAATAACCTTGACTCATATTGGAATTTGTTATTTGTTTTTTGGAATTTATTATTTTAGTGTTTTGCTAAATAATCAGCAACACTATCTCTGTTTTCACTCAAAGTATCTTTACCTTCTTCCCAGTTTGCAGGACAAACTTCACCGTGTTTTTGAAAATGTGTATAAGCATCAACCATTCTTAAATACTCAGGAATGTTTCTTCCAACTGGTTCAACATTTACGTTTTCAGCAAATACAGTTCCTTCTTCATCAATTAAATAAGTTGCTCTCCAAGTAATGAAGGGACCGTCCATTGTATAGGTGTCAGTTTCTTCATTATAATGTTGCTCACCTGTTTGTAAAATTCCTAATTGATTAGATAAGTTTCTGTTTGTATCTGCTAAAAGTGGGAAAGTAACACCTTCAATTCCACCATTATCTTTTGCAGTATTTAACCAAGCAAAATGAACTTCTGGAGTATCACATGAAGCACCAATAACCATTGTATTGCGGTCTTCAAATTCTTTTAATGCTTCCTGAAATGCGAAAATTTCTGTTGGACATACATATGTGAAATCTTTTGGATACCAAAACAGCACAACTTTTTTGTTATTCTTTTTTGCTTCTTCAAGAACGTTTACTTTAAAAGTATCGCCCATTTCATTCATTGCATCTACTTCTAAATTTGGAAATTTTTTACCTACTAATGACATATTTTTTATTTTTATGATTATTAATTTTAATAGGACAAATTTACTGATTTTACTTGTTTTTTATGCTATGGTTTATTCTTAAAATTTATTTCAAAATAGAGTTTGTTTATACTTAGAGTAGAGCACTATGTAAAATAGTTATAACATAAAGAAATCTCTTGTCTAAAGTCTAAAAGCGAAGCGGTCTATCGTCTAAATTAATAATCGTATTTTCGCATTTTTGCAAATTACATCAATTGATATTTAGCCAATACACATCAGAAATTAAAAAAAAACCTACAGCTCGCAGCTCCAGTAATGCTAGGGATGTTGGGGCATACTTTTGTGGGTTTTGTAGATAATATTATGGTGGGGCAGTTAGGAACAGCCGAATTGGCTGCTGTATCTTTGGGTAATAGTTTTATTTTTATAGGGATGTCTATCGGGATTGGATTCTCAACAGCAATCACTCCTTTAATTGCTGAAGCTGATGCTGAAGAAGACCCTATAAAAGCCAAATCAACTTTTAAACACGGACTCTTTTTATGCTCTGTTTTAGGGATAGGGTTATTTTTATTGACTCTGCTTGCAAAACCTTTAATGTATCACATGAAACAACCACCTGAGGTTGTGGAGTTGGCGATTCCATATTTAGAATTGGTGGCAATCTCATTATTTCCACTGGTAGTTTTTCAAGCATTCAAACAATTTTCTGATGGCATGTCAATGACAAGATTACCAATGTATGCAACGCTTGTAGGTAATATTGTAAACATCGCATTAAATTATGTTTTGATTTTTGGTAAGTTCGGATTTCCAGAATTAGGAATTGTAGGTGCAGCTTACGGTACCTTAGCTTCACGCTTTGTAATGTGGTTTTATTTGTGGTGGTTATTGCGCGGAAAAGAAAAAACGAGAGCATTGGTTACTAATATTAAATTGTTTGTATTAGAAAGTGTTGTATTAAAAAAAATATTGAGTTTAGGTTTTCCTAGTGCGATGCAAATGCTATTTGAAGTCGGAATCTTTACTGCTGCTATTTGGTTGAGCGGTACTCTTGGTAAAAATCCACAAGCGGCAAATCAAATTGCACTGAACTTATCTTCTATGACCTTTATGGTAGCTATGGGAATGAGTGTTACTGCAATGATACGAGTAGGAAATCAAAAGGGATTACGAAATTTTAAAGAGTTACGCAGAATAGCATTTTCTATCTTTTTTCTAACCACAATTTTTGAGATTGTATTTGCAGCACTTTTTCTACTACTCCACAAACAATTACCATTAATGTATGTAGACATGCACGATGTTGTTAATTTTTCGGATAATACAGAAGTAGTTCAATTAGCGGCAAAATTATTATTTGCAGCAGCAATTTTTCAAATTTCTGATGGATTGCAAGTTGTGGCTTTAGGAGCTCTAAGAGGTTTGCAAGACGTATTGATTCCGACCATACTAACTTTTATTGCCTATTGGATAATTGGTTTCCCAATTAGTTATTATTTAGGTGATGCCGATGCTTATGGAAGTTTTGGAATATGGATTGGGTTAGTTGCAGGACTCACAGCTGCCGCAATTTTACTATTTTTACGCTTTCATTATTTAACCAATAAATTAATTAGAAATAATCATGGAACTACCTAAATTTTTAATGGGTGATAACACCGAACATCAAGATGCAATCTTTGTAATTCATACCGAGTATCCACGTTTTATTATCAATTTGGTGGATGATGAAATTGATTGGTGGGAATCTTTTGATCGCACAGACGAAGAAGCTCTTGCTATAGAAGTTGCTACTTTAATTGAAGAAGCATCTGCTTTTTATGATGAAGAAATGAAACGCTATCAAGAAGATTGATTAGATAGTTGGTAGTGTTTAGTTGTTAGTTGGCAGAAGTCAGTTGTCTGTTAAAGTTTTGTCTTGAGCTATAAAAATATATTATGATAAAATTTACTGTAAGTCTTTCCGCGCTAAAGAAAATTAAATTATTTACTCTTATTATTTTTCTTTCATCAAACGTATATTCACAAAATGAGTTTTATGAATAGACTAAAAATGAAATTTATTGTTCACTTTCAACATTGAGTATATCTTTTAATGTTCCTAGTTCAAATTCTAATGTTTTTTTTGTTACAGATTTAATAGTTGAAAATCTAGATTTATATTCAATCCAACCAGGCTTTAAATAAATCAATTTTAAATGTGATTGA
>JAQRMW010000119.1 GCA_028599075.1 Urechidicola sp.
AGCTTTAAAATTTGTCTAAATTTCTTCTCAGAAATTCGGGAACGGAAAATATACTTGTTCTTCATTGTTTCTCAATAATTTACAAAGATATAAATTTCCCTAAACTATCTTGAACCTAATATTATAAATAAGTATATTATAATTAGTGAAGAATAAACAATTTTGATATTCTTTTTGTGTTTATTTTTGAAAGGATAATTAACTAATAACCAACATGTTCAACATCTAACTGCTTGCCTTCTTTTGCAGCTTTCTTATCGAGGTTTGTACCTATTGCAATTCCGAAAAACATTCCAAATACCAATCCCAAACCGTTGTATCCAAAGCCATCAAAAGGGAGTGTGACTATGGGGCCGAAAAACATTCCTATAATCATTCCTACATTTCGGTAATGGTGTTTAGCAACTAATTTTAATTTGGTATCAACCAATTTTAAAATTTTTGAAATTGTTTTTTTAGTCAGTTTTATAAGCTGTTTGTCAGTCCCAACAAATAGGTTCAGTGTTTTAATATCTTCATTAATCACACGAATGATTTCATCAGAGATTTCCTTTTTGTTTAAAGCAGCTATTAAATCTTGCATTTTGCTAGAAGCTTTCTCATACTTTTTGTTTTGCGATAATTCTGTTCTGTTTTTTAAATTTTCTATCATCATAATCTGTTTAGTTATTTCTTCTTAATTCTTCCATATCTGCTAAAAGGGTGTCTAGTCTTTTTAAGATTCTACCATAGCCAATTTTTAAATCCCATTCTCCGATTCTACCTCCAAAATAGGCTAGTAATCCAACAATTATAATAATGGCTATAATTCCGAATAACGGAACTCCAAAAAACACTATCATATCAGGATATTTTGTGAGTAATAGGTTTACCATATTTTCTCCGGGAATATCTCCTCCAATACTCCCAAACCAAAACCCAGCTACCATCGATAAAAATACATATGGATATAAATAACGTGATAATTTAGTGTTGAAACTTGTCATCTCTTTGGTCCAATCATCAAAAGTTTTAAGGTATTCATAGCTGTTAGCATTCTTATTTATATTGTCTAATTTCTTTTTAAATCGTATAGCAAAAAATACAAGTACACTAAATAGCAGAAAGAATGACATCCCCATATAGGGTATTTTGACAAAGGTTGCTACGGGTAATAAAATCAAAGCAAATAAAACAATAGCGATGATGTTAAATTTATACATTCTTCTAAACTTTTCTACAATATCTATTGATTTTTGATTGTACAAGTCATTCAGTTTTGGTGCTACTAAGGCATTGTTTTCTATAAAGCCTTCTTTCCAAATTGATTCAATTGATTTTTTCATCTAATAATTTTTTTAATCGTTCTTTAATTCTTGTAATTCTCACCGCAATATTGTTGTGGCTAGTACCTATTATTTCTCCAATTTCTTTATAGGGTTTCTCTTCTAGATACAATAAAATAACTGCCCTGTCAATTTCTGACAACTGCTTAATGGCATCGTATAATAGATTTAGAGATTCATCTGCAAAGGCATGATTGTCTTCAGAGTTTTCTAAAAAAGAAATATCTGTTGTTCTGTGTTGTTTGTTATTGTTTTTCTTTTTGATTAAGGTCAAACAAATATTCAACGACAGTCTGTAAATCCAAGTAGACCATTTAGATTCTCCTCTAAACTGATCTCTACTACGCCAAATTTGCAGACAAACTTCTTGATAGTAATCTTCAAAATCTTCTTGCGAATTGGTATATGCTCTACATATTTTTATGATGATGCCCGCATAAGGCAAAATGGATGCTTTATAAAAATCGCTGCTCAAATCTGTTGTTTTCTTGATTAGTGGCTCAAGTTATAAATTATTACAGGGAGTTGAGATTTTTATTTTTTATGAAGTTAACGCTTAAATTTTAGGAGTGTTTTTTGATTTAATGATTGGCTTATATGAACGCGATACAATCTCGCACTAGCGGGGGTTAATTGAAGTTGAAAATAAGGTATTAAAACAAGCATTTGCAATAGCTAAATCAGGAAAACCTTATGATGAAAATTTTGTTTTTTAACTCAGTTCTTTGTTGTAGGTAGTTTTTATTCCTTTTTATACAAATGCAAACTCAATGAATAATTATTATATTTTTCATTCATATATAAACTTAACTTAGCTAAAACATCATCTTTTTTAAACCAAATGATTTCATATAAGTTTGAATTATGATTTGGATGCTCATTTTTATCAACTGACATAAATTCGGATAATGTGTTCTTTAAAAACTCATACTTTTTGGTGTAATTTTTAGAAATACTTGAGTAATCCTTAGATTGCCAACCATCTACCCATCTTAATTTCCATTCGAACATTACAAGCTTTATATCCTTTTTGCGCTTTGTAAAGTAATATGCTGTATTTCTTTTAAGAAAAGGACATTCTGTTATTTCAAAAACTAATGGTTGAGCAATCTTTCGACTATTTATGTAGCCATCCATATACCTTCCGTCCTTTTTAATCAAAAGGTTATTCAAATATCCCCAATTTGACTTAGTCAAAGAATTTAGTGAGTCTTCATAATTTTTAATTTGATTAATTTCAATTTTTTTCTTTGGGTTTGAAACTATATCTAAAACAAAAGGTAATTGTTCTTTAAAAAGTTTATTTCCTTTTAATATATTAAAATCACTATAACAAGTTGTATCGATTTGAATTTCTGGAATGAATGATTCAAATGGTACTTTTTTGAAATCTAAAATTTTTAATGAGGTAAGTTCTTCTTGCCAAATTTCAACATTGGGTAATTTACTTATATTAATTGTAGATGTTTTCTTGAAATTCCTTTTTCCACTACGCTTAATATATAGATTGTAATCTACAAGATTATCACTTCCAGTTTTAATAGTTAATAATGTAACTATTTTATTTCCAAAATACCCAGTTGTAAAAATACCTTGAACTTGATTAAATTCAAGACTGTCATTAAGAGTTATTCTTGCCGAATCCGAATCTTTATTATTGCTATAAGGTTCTGATTTTAAAATCCGATAATCATATCTAGTAGAATCTTTGGGTATTAATTCAAGTGTAAATTTTGTGTGAATTATTATTTCAGGTTTCTTATCTATTTTCTGAGCGTTTAAACAGTTAGCAAAAAAAATAAAAACTAAAAAGGGTAAAATAAATTTCATAAATATTCTTTTGTGTAAATGACCTTCAATATTTAGGATATAAATAGTTTCAATTAGTTACATCCAACGATAAGCGAATCTCGTGTATTTTTAAGAAAAAGTCAAGTATATAAGCTTATAATTTTAGAAAATTATCGACTCACATACACTCGGTCTTGTATGGGTTTATAGCCTTCGTCATTTAAGTGTAAGACATAATAGTAAATACCAACAGGTACCAACTCTTTGTTATTTTTAAGGCGACCATTCCATTTTAAAGTTTGTTGGTTACCTTCATAAACTAAAGCACCCCAACGGTTATAGATTTCTAATTTAAAGTTGACAAAAATATCATAGAGTCCAACAATATTAAATTCTTCATTAATACCATCTCCGTTTGGAGAAAACCCATCTGGAATTGTTGGAGGGCAATTATAAACAGCTATTAAAAAAGTAGTATTAGAAAAACAACTTGTTAAGGTGTTTGTAGCTTTTACATAAATAGTTTGCGGATTGGCAATACTTTGATATTCAAACGCCGGATTAATCTCAGCAGTATCATTTAAAAAGTCTTCTTCTGATGGATAAAAAGAAAATTCTGTATCGCTATCAGAATTATCAATAAGTTCATCATAAATTTGACCAAAATCAAAAAGCCCAGTTTCAAAACCGATGTTGCATTCTAGCAAATTTTCTGGTTGTTGTACAGTAGGAGGTAAGGGGTAATCAATTTCTAATTCATATGTATTATTATCAGACCTAATTTCTAAAACAGGATTCAGTTCATTTACAACAGCAGTTAATGTAAAACTTTGTAGCTCAGACTCAGGGATTAAAAGTTGCATTTCAAAACTTTCAGAACCGTTAATAGGGATATCAGCAGTTGTATATGTTGTTCCAATCAATTGCTGATTTGCGTATAGCGTTATAGATGTATTGGCAGGTAAAAAGTTAGTGCTGTTGTTATTGTAAACTGTTAAGTTTATTAAAGTTTCTAATTCGTTACAAGCAGCAATTTCAAAATTATCAATGCTGATAGTTGCATCTGGTAACTGGCTATTTAGTTTGGTAATAACCGTATTAATCATGACAAAATCTTGACCAGAAGTCAACTGTATTGTCGCTTCTGTATCTCCAATGGCAATATTGTCTTGAATGTTATACGCATCAATATCCATATTATAAAGAGTACTCTCTCCTGTAAAACTATTTGTGCCGTTAAAAGCATTGTCAGTTGGGTTTAGTGGTGGATTCCCGATAAGGTTTCCATTTACAAACAGCGATTCATTTACGCGTAAAGCAGCATCGCCTTCCCAGGCAATAAAACCTATTTTAGCATCATTGTTGTCAATTACATCAATATTGTTTAGTGCTATTGTAAGTGCAGTTGGTACATGCTCTAAGCCATCATATATATTGATTTGATTTAGAGGTAAAGTATCATTTTCATAAACAACTAAAATTGCCCAACCACCAAAATTTGTTCCGTTAGGGCAGTAGGTAGCAATCACATCATTTAAATCGAATTCTGAAAGTGTGTAGCTTGTATTTCCTTCTGATATGATTTGTTCGGTAACATCATAAAATGCACTAAAGAAGGGTAAGGCATCTGTAAGTGAATCAGAAAAAGTGCGTTGGGCTGTAATATCAATATCATTTAGTTTTACATCAAATTCTCCTGTTCCAGAACCAGCCCAATACAGATAAGCCGCAATGATTGTGTCATCAGGATTTAAATTTAATGTGGCAGATGAACTTGTATTGATAGCACAATTGGCGAAGAGCCCGTTCTCTTCAATATTCATTGTATTACCAATCATGGTAAAATCTATGTGGCCTCCAAACTGTTGGTATAATGAGACTTCTTGCGCAAAAAAATGTAAGTTAAAAAATAGGGTAAGATAGAGCAGTGTTTTTTTCATCAGCGTCTTATCAAACTAAAATGCCCCCTTTGTTCGCGTATGTTTCCGTTGCTATCAACCAATGTTGCCGTGAACCAATAATCGGTTTCAGGTAATTTCTTATTGTTGTAGAATCCGTCCCAACCATCACTTTGAGGTAAAATATTCGCAACCATTTTTCCGAAGCGATCAAAAATTCGAATGGTAGAAGAAGTGTAGAAATTTCTGTTCACTCCTAAAATATGCCAAGTATCGTTATAGCCATCATCATTTGGGGTAAAGAATTTTGGAAAGCCAATAATAGGGACTTCCAAAGTAAAATCATCACAACCATAAATATCTCTGATAAAAATTGTACGTACTCCAGGAATTACATTTTCAAAAACGGGACTATTTTGGTAATCTCCAATTCCGCCTTCTGTATCATCTAAGGCAAATTCATAATCATCTAAATTAAAACTTGGATCTTGTGGGCTTATGGTGATGGTATTGTTATCAGTTAAATCTTCAATAAAAATATCATCAATTGTTAAAAGGCCAATTTCAAATTTTTCTACAAATACAGGAGTTATAGTTTGGCAATTGTTAAAAGGGTCGGTTGCAGTAAGTGTAATTGTAAGTCCTCCATCAGGAATAAAATCTAATGTAAGTATATCTAATGTTTCTGTGTTAGATAAAACACTAGCATCATCTAAAGTCCAAACATAATCATAAACCCCAGCTGGATTTTTTACTGAAATAGCATCGGGTAAATTATTAGAGCACACTATTTTTCCATCAACCAATTCATAGATTGGTACGTTGTTTACAATTAAATTAAATTCAACTGTATCAAAGCAAGTATCATTGTCGATGTTAAAAACCTTAGCATAGATAAGCTGTGCATTTGCTATGTTATTTTCGTAAGGATTATTTTTATCAATAGGAATTGTAAATGCGATATCTTCGTAATATTGCACATCAAACTGATTGATATCCAAAGCACCCAATATTTCGGTATCTTTATCTGTTAATAGTAAAGATTGGATGATGCCATTCTCTACATCATCATCTTCATCGTCATCACACATTATTAAATCTGTTGGAATCGTTGCTACAGGTGTTTCAGAAATAATCACATTAGTAATAGTAATTGCAGATTCTCCTAAAAAGTTGGTAGATTCAACTTCAACAGCATAGGTTCCTGGTGCCGTAAATATATATGTTGGACTTTGAAGGGTAGAAGTATTGTTTGCACCAGAGGCAGGGTCGTCAAAATTCCAGATTTGACTCACTTCGGGGTTTACAATATTGAACTGAGTATTTTCTCCATAACACAAATTTTCACTTGTAACTTCTTTCCAAAAATAGGACTGAATGAACGGAGGGAGTCCAAGTTTTGAACGTCTATCATTTAATGAAATTCCGATATCTTGATAATTACAGCCAGTTCCTAAAACATTAGGGTCATTAATTACACTTAAATACGAATAAAACTCTCTAGCAATATATATTTTACCGTTTGGGGCAATTTGTAAGGCACCAATACCAGCAACATTATTCATTATTTCTAATTTAGAATTGATAATGTCAGTTGGTGTTGCTAATTCTAAATTATATTGATATAAAGAACCTCCAAAATCTGTTACAAATAATAGCTTGCTGTCTAATGAGAATTCGACACCATATACATTTGCTGTTGCACCATTAAAACCAGATAGAGTTATTAGGTTTGAAAGAGTTCCTGTTAAATCATCAAAGTCAAATAATTGAACCTCTCTGTTGTCGTAACTGTTTGCTATAGCAACTTTACGACCGTTAGGAGAAAACTTCATTGCACCAACAGTGTTAAATGTATTCCCTGTAATTGTAGTACCAATATTTGATATTTGAGGAGAACTAACACCAGAACTAGAAACTCTATATGCCGCAAATTCTTGGCTATTAAATTTATGTGATAGCACCCACCAATCTGTATCGTTTTGATGTTTTACAGCTGTAATTTTTTCGGTAGTAGGCGTGTGAAGTTGATTGTTTTTGCTTGATGTTACACCACCTTGTCCTCCATCTAATAGCATATTAACTTCAGAATATTGAAGTCCATTGCCTCCACCTAAATCATCAACGGTAAAAATATAATAGATGTCAGGGTTTTCAGGTTTTGGAATAATAATAGCAGAATTTGTGCTAGAAATATCGCCGTTTAAATCTTCGCCATTCAGCATGATGTCGTGGTTTTTATTCCAAACAGTACTACCATCTGTATAAAATAGTAAATCACCTTCATAACTAGAAATTGCAGCACAGCCTTCATTGGTTGTTAGCAAACCATCAGATAAAGCAACAGGGCTCCCTGAATTAAAATCGAGACCAGCTAAGTCGCCAAAATACCAAAAGGCAGTTTGTTTTTGAGCAAAAGATTGAATGCTCATTGTAATTAAAAATATGATTAATAAACCTTTTTTCATATACTATTCTAAAATTCTACGGACTAAACTAAAATGTCCTTGCCTTTTTCTAATACTCCCATCGTTCTCAACAATTTCTGCCTTAAACCAATAATCTGTTTCAGGTAATTCATCTCCGTTATAAATGCCATCCCAACCATTTTCAAATGGTTTTATGACTGCCATTATTTTACCATAGCGGTCATATATTTCAACGGTTGATTCTGTATAAAAATTGCGATTTACCCCTTTTACTGTCCATGTGTCATTCCAACCATCATTGTTTGGTGTGAAGAATTTTGGGAATCCAATTACTGAAACTTCAAGCGCTGTTACACCACATCCGTTTTTATCTTTTACAAAGATAACATGAATTCCGATTTCTACATTATCAAAGAAGGGTTCGTCTTGATATTCTCCAAAGGCATAATCCAACGCAAATTCATAATCACCAATTCCTAAGTTTCCAGGCGAATTATTTATTGTGATTGTATTATTTGTTGCATCATCTGTAATTGAAACATCCTCTAATGTAATTGTTGCTACATCAGATTCTCTAACATTCACAATTTTTTCAAACGAAGGACATCCCAAATTAGAGAATGCCGTTACAGTATAAACTCCACCCGATGTTACAGTAGCAGTTATATTGGTGCTAAAGATAAATCCGCTTTCGTTTTTCCACTGATAAGTATAGTTGTCTACCGGGTTTAAAGCTTCTAATATCAAGATAGGGTTCAAATTGATACATAAACTTAGATCTGATTCTACATCAAAATCGGGTCTAGGGTTTACTCGTAAAATTACAAAAGGACCTATACCAAAGCAAGCACCATCATCGTCATTTTCGACTCTTACATAAATCACTTCTAAAAAAGGAGTAGTACTCATATATTCATTTGAAATATCAATTTCATTCAATTCTAATTGTGCATCAGAAAGAGAATTGTAATAGTGTACACTTAAATTTTGACCAACTGGAAATTGTGCTAATAAATTTGCTGAAGCTGAAGATAAATCGAATAAATGCAATCCATCTATAGTATCATCGTCATCACAAGTTGTCATTTGTTCACCAGTATAGCTTGGAGGAAATGTAGTAGTTGAAACCATTAAGTCTACCGTAGTTACACTATGGCAACCATTGGGGTTTTCTATGCGAGCATAGATTGTTGCTGCTGTTGCATTGTTATAAGGTACAGGATCTAAGGGATTCATACCTGTACCTGCTTCTAAATAGGATAAATAATAAGTGACTGTTAACTCCGAGTCTCCATTTGTTAAATAGGTAGAAATCTCGTCTAAATTAAAATCTGTAAATCCATCTGCAATACCATCCACATCGCAATTGTTGAATTGGATAGAGGGAGGTAAAGCTAAAGGGTCGTAAACGTCAATAATGAACTCACCAATTAATAAACTGCTATTTCCGCATAGGTCAATATGTGTAACCTCTAATGTATATTCTCCGTTAAGTGCTGATGTTGCATTTGTAAATGAGAGTACTGGATCCGTTGAAAACGGAAATCTTGCACCATTGAAAAACCATTCATAGGTAGCTGTGCCTCCTAAAACTTCAGAAAAAATATCGAAATCTTCTCCATCACATAAATAAACAGTTTGACCATTGACAACTTGTGTATCCCCATTTTGACTTTCTCCAATAATTTGAACTTGTGAGAAAATGGAAGCAATAAAAGGAGGTAACCCTTGGGTTGATAGGTTACCTAATAAACCAACAGAGGCATGTGAGTAATCACAAGCAGCCCCGGTTATTTCAGGATTATTTATAACCCCCAAAAGAGGTAAGCCCTCAGTATATTCATATGCTAAAGAACGATATATTCTTCTATCTGGCCCTAATTGCAATGCTCCTCTAAATAATGTGCTCTCATGAATAATTGTTATTGAACTATTGATTGTATTGGCATTGTTTGATGAAATATCAAATTGAAACAGGGTAGAGAAATGTTGTAAAGGTGGTTGTTCTTCTGGAGGACCATCTAATAATGAATTGAAAGCATCATTAGATGCTACAACATAGAACATTTTACTATTGGCCGAAAATTCAACCCCATATGGTCTATCACCTTCTGTAATTAAAGGCAAACTTATTTGGTTAGAAACTTTACCAGTACTATCATTAAAGTCGTACAATAGAAAACCATCTTCCATTTGATGTGCTAAAGCTAATTTAGTGCCGTCAGGAGATAGTTTTAAATATCCTCTTCTGTCTGTTGCATTAAATGCTGATGAAGATGTTACTGGAGTTTCATCAACACCATCTTCGGTAACTTTATATGCATAAAAATCTGGAAAAACATATGATACCACCCAAAATGTTCCAGTTTCTGCTCCTTTCACTGCAGCTACTTTTTCTGACCAATCACTAAAACGCCCATTTGATAAATCGATGGGGCCCTCTATAATATCTCCCATGCCTGCATCTTCGTCCATATCTAAGGTATAATAATTAAAACCTTCATCGCCAGAATTATCATCTACAGTAAAAATATAGTAGATGTTTGTACTTCCTGGTTTTGGAATAATCATAGCAGACTGTGAGCTAGAAGGATCTCCTAAAAGATCTGTTCCATTTGGCATTATATCATGGTTTCTATTCCAAACAGTGCTGCCATCAGAATAGAACAAAAGACTCCCTGAGGCATCAGAAAAAGAAGAGCATCCTTCAATTGTATTTAATTCACCATCGGTTATTGCAAAAGGGTCACAGTTATTAAAATCTAATCCAGCATTTTCTCCAAAATACCAAATATTAGCTTCTCCTTGCCCAAACATGCAAAAAGTATAAAGAATGGCTAATATGTTAGTAATATATTTCACAGAATAAGCAATATACTAAATATGTCGTAGTAAGATAATTAAATTACTAAGAATTAATTTATAATATTTTAATTTATTTCTAGCTACTTAATTGGAGGGGTTAATTTTTTGCAAGACTGTAATGCAAAGCAGTATTAGTAATCAAAAGGGGTGTACATGGGCATTAGTAATAGTCATACGAATCTATACTCTAAAGAGTTTATCTTCTTACTAAACTAAAATGTCCTTTACGGTTTCGGATGTTACCATCTCGGTCAATAAGTTCTGCTGTAAACCAATAATCATCAGAAGGTAATGTTTTTCCATTATAGTAACCATCCCAACCTATACCGGTTGCATCAACATCAGCAATTAATTTGCCAAAACGGTCGAAAACATAAATGGTAGAATTTACAAAAAAACCATCACTAACACCTTTAACTTGCCATGTGTCATTTTCTCCATCATTGTTTGGAGTGAAAAATTTAGGGAATCCGACTACTGCAACTTCTAATGTTGCCACACCACAATTGTTTTTGTCTTGTACATAAATGGTGTGTATTCCGGGAGCAACATATTCAAAATAGGGATCGTCTTGGTAAAAGCCAATTCCGCCATTGCCGTCACCTAAAGCAAATTCATAATCGCCAATTCCTAGATTATTTCCGGTATTGTTAATTGCGATGGTATTGTTGTCAGAGTCGTCTGTAATTGTAACATCGTCATAATCTATATTGGCAATGATAGATTCACTTACCGTAGTTGTTCTTGGTTCTGATTGACAAACAGTACCATCAGGATAGGTATAACTTGCCACTACGGTATAGACTCCACCAACTGAAACATCTGCAGTAGGATTGTTGCTAATAATAACATTGTTTTCATCTGTCCAAACATACGAATAAGTGTTTTGTGCATTGTAAGTTTCTAAAGTAATCGGTGGTAGGTTTAGGCAGACAATCCGCTCATCATCTACATCAAACTGAGGGAGTGGATTTACATATAAAGTTATATGATGTCCGTTACCTAAACAATCATTTCCTAATTGACTATCAGCTCTTACCCAAATTTCTTGCATTCCAGGTGAACTGGTATTTTGATAATTGCTAGGGTCAACTATTTCATTAATCTCACTTGTAGCATCTGCCTCATTTTGATAATAGTGAACGGTTACAGTAATAGGAAATATAGTTTCTATTTGAGCAGTAACAGAACTAAAGTCAAAAGTGGCAATACCATCTGTTGTATCTACACCATCATCACAGGCATAAAATTCTTCTAAGAAATTTGTTGGTATTGCAGATGGCTTTACTACCAATTCTATTTGAGTTGTTCTAAAACAACCATTGTCATTTTCTATCCGCACCCAAACAGTATTATCAACATTGGCAATTTGATTGGTATAGATTATAGGATCTGGTATAGGAGAGTTTCCAGTATTGGCATCTGCTAATGATTCGTAATAGGTAAACACTTCGGTGTTAATGTTAGTAACAATTTCTGTATTGATTTCTGTAAGGTTAAATGTATTAAACCCATCAAAATCATCATCACACTGTTCTAGTACAAAAGGAGGTGTGTTAAGAACAGGCAATTCAAAAACTTCAATTTCAAATTCAGTGTCAGCATAACAAGAGCTTTCTAAATTATTAGTCATGCGTACATAAATGATTTGACCACCAGAAAAACCAGAATTATCATAGTTATTAGGAGTGCCAATCAAACTTGTATAACCAGCATCAGTAAAATAGGTCAAGGTAAAATCTGAGTTAGCTTGTCCATTTAAAATATCAGTTTCGTTTTGAGTTAAATCAAACAAAATGAATCCATCGGTATCTGTCCCAACCGATGTGTTGTCACAATTTTCTATTGATGATATACTCGCCGCATCTAACGGGAAAGCTGAGTTATATACTTCAATATCAAAAGAAGATGTGTCGTAACAAGATGTAGGGTTTAAATCATTTTCTACTCTTGCATAAATAGTGGTTGTACCACTTTCAAAAGGACTAGATATTGGATTGGCATTTGTATCAGCATCTGCTTGAGTTGGATGATAAGTAATTGTCATTCCTGCTGAAGTATTGATAAATGCATCTTGGTCGGTCAAGGTAAATGGCATTGTACCATTATTGTCATCGTCACATAAAATCATTGTTGGAGCTATATTAGCTACAGGTTGTTCGTAAATAATTAAATCAAATGAGGTGGTTGCAAAACATGCAGCATTTAAATTATTTGTCATTTGTACATAAATGGTCTGTCCTCCTGCAAAACCAGTATTGTCAAATGTATTAGGAGTGACAATTTGATTGAGATAACCCGCATCCGTAAAATAGGTTAGTGTAAAGTCTGTTGTAGCTTGTCCGTTTAAGATTTCTAATTCTTTTACTGATAAATCGGTAATAAGCAATCCGTCATTTAAAGTTCCAATACTCGTATCATCACACAACTCGAGTGTTGTCATTGTTGCCGAATCTGTTGGAAATGCAGATTCATATAACTCAATATCAAAAGAAGTGGTATCGTAACAATTTGGATTTCCTGTAGGGTGAATACGAGCATAAATAGTTGCACTACCACTTTCATAAGGGATAGTTAGTGGGTTACTATTTGCATCAGCATCTGCTTGAGAGCTAAAATAAAGAACTTCCATATTTCGTTGAGCTCCAATTAATAATGCATCATTTATGGATAGGTCAAAAGGAAAGGTGCCATTGTTATCATCATCACATTCGATAAGAGTCTGAGTTGCAAGAGCAATACTATAATCGTAAACTGCAATGGTAAACTCACCTTCTAAAGTATTCGAATTGCCACAAGTATCCGTATGCTCCGCAACCAATTTATATATTCCATTATCTGCTGGGGTAACATTTGTAAAACTTAAGTTTGGCAAAGTTGAAAAAGGAATAGGATTGCTATCTAAATACCATTTATATGAAATAGAACCTGCTGGAGAATCTGGTGCTATATCAATATTATCGCCAGTACACATGTTAAAAGTTTGATCATTTACAACAGATGTGTTACCCATACCATCATCAGCAAGTAAAGGTATTGATGAAAAGATGGATGCAATAAATGGGGGCAAGCCTTGAGAAGAATTAAATCCACTTAAGCTAATGGCATTATGTTGGTAATTAGCAGCAGTTCCATCTTCATTTGGGTTTTCTATCACTCCTAAAAAAGGCAAGCCAACATTGTATGACTGAGAAACAGCACGGTATATTTTATGATCTGGACCTAACTGTAATGCTCCTCTGTACATATTTTGAGCATCAACAATTTGTCTCGAATTTATAATATCAGCTGCTGTAGGTAAGCTTACATCAAATTGGATAAGAGAAGAATAATGAGCACCAACAGAGTCGTCACCAAATGGCCCACCATTAGAGGCATGTACATATACTTTTTTACTGTTGGGCGAAAACTCTACACCATATGGTTGGTTAGGTTGTAAAAAACTACTTATACCACTTATAACTGGCATTTGTAAATTCAATTCATTAGTTACTGCACCTGTTGCATCGTCAAAATCGTACACTAAAAAACCACCAATTTGCATGTGAGCTACACCAACTTTAGTGCCATCTGGAGATATTTTTAAGTAACCTCTTGGGTCACTAGAAAAATAAGGAACAAGAGATCTTTGTGGGTTATTAACATCAACACCTTGATCGGTAATTTCATAAGCAAAGAACTCATTTTGAGTTAATGATAGTACCCAGAAAGTTTCACAATCAGCTCCTTTTACAGCAGCAACTTTTTCAGTCCAACTTGCAGGACTTCGTTCTTTTGTTAAATCAACTGGTCCTGAGATGATATCACCTAATCCACCATTGGCAGACATGTCTAATTCATAATAATTAAAGCCAGCATTTCCATTAGATTGGGCACCCACCGTAAATATATAATAGATAGTGGTACTTCCTGGTTTAGGAATAATCATAGCTGATTGCGAGCTAGAAGAATCACCAGCCAACCCAACACCATTGGGCATAGGGGTGTGATTTCTATTCCAAACAGTTGACCCATCAGAATAAAAAAGTAAATTTCCTAAGGGATCAGAAAACGAAGAACACCCTTCAAAAGTATCTATTTGCCCACCAGTTAAAGCAGTTGGAGGGATGTTGTTAAAATCTAAACCTGCATTGTGACCAAAGTACCAAACATTGGCTTCGCCTTGTGCAAAGGTTGAAAATGTAACAGAGAATATAAAGAAATATAATAGGTTTTTCATGTGTTCTATATTATTGTCTTTTTAATAGTCACATGGAACATCCAATTAATTACTTCCTTATGTATCAAGGTTTAGTTATGGATGTTTCATTAGCTAAAAAAATAGAAATCAAATATATGAAACATCCTTAATTAAAACATAATACCGCAGCAAAAGTTTAAAAGGATGTTCTAATGTGACCTTTGAAAAATAATAAAAGATACACATAAAAACCCTATTGCATTTAGCAGAATTTTAACAGTTTATAAATCTCTACGTTTTAATAATCTATAAGAAAGGTAAATGAATACGAATGTCCAAACAGATACGATTAAGATATCAGTAAGATGAACTGAATAATCTTTACTTAAATCTTCACCAATTTGATTGGCAACAGACTTAACTGCCGAGAGTCTTGTACCTGGTTCTTTGATCAAATTACTCATGGATTCTAAAGGGAAGAATTGCATGATTGAATCAGTCATATCGTTATCTGAATTACTATCTCTATATTTCCAAAGTAATGATAAATAAACTATTTTTTCGACAATATATACAACTATAATTCCTCCTACTGCAAAGGCAGATCGTTTTACTAAAATACCCATAAACAAACCGAAAGAGAAAAACCCAACGAGTTTAACAAAAAAGGCTAGCAAATATTCTAAGTCAGAAAACACAATTGAGGGTTCATTAAAATCAGAATAGATATAACCTAAAGTTAATGAAACAATAAAAACAAATAGCGTAGAGATTAGAGCAAATACGATTACAGTATAAAACTTTGAAAGCACAAATTCTTTCTTGCTGAATCCATCAATTAAGTTTTGTTTTAAAGTTTTGTTACTATATTCATTTGACATCATCGATACAATAACCATCAATAAAAAGAATTTGATAGTTGCAGAGACATAAGTGTTTAAATGCCAAATGTATGGGAAGTTAAAAATACCCATTTCTGCCAAATGGAAATCTACACCTGCAAAATCAAAGTGTATCATTGCAATTAGAGCTGTTGAGGTCAATAACAAAAAGTAGATGATGATTAAGGCCTTACTTGCCGTATTGTGTTTTAGTTTATGGAATTCTATATTTAGTAATCTAAACATGATTATTTGTCGTTAGTTAGTGTTAAAAATTGTTGTTCTAGACTTGGTTTGCGTTTGACCAAATGCGAAACAACGATACCTTTATCAAAAAGGAATTGATTCATTTCGCTTGCAGTTACATTTCTGTTTAAAGTTGTAATCAGCATTCCATCAATTTCTGTTTTTACAAAATCAATTCCATCAAATGTTTCTAAAACTTTTAATAAATCATCGTTTTTATTTTCGGTGTTTAAATCTATAAATCCGTGCGATGACGTTATCTCATCAGTTCTACCTTCATACAATTTTACACCTTCTCTAATCACCACAACATGCGAACAAACTTTTTCAACTTCGTCTAGTAAATGTGATGCTAATAAGATGGTTGTTCCATTGGCAGCAATCGTTTTTATGATTTGTCTAATCTCATGAATCCCTTGAGGGTCTAGTCCATTGGTGGGTTCATCTAAAATTAAAACTTCAGGATCGTTTAACAAAGCAGAGGCAATTGCCAATCGTTGTTTCATCCCTAAAGAATAAGTTTTGAATTTATGATCTTTGCGCTTGTATAGGTTTACAACTTTTAATTTTTCACCTATATTAGCTTCAGTAACTCCTTTAATTTTGCAAACCAATTTTAAATTTTGGCTAGCTGTCATGTACGGGTAAAAGTTTGGGCGTTCAATAATAGCACCTACTTTTTTTAAAGCTTCGTGCGTAGATAATTCTCCGTCGAACCAACTGAATTCACCCGAAGTTTTATTAACTACATTCAGGATGATTCCGAGCGTAGTAGATTTTCCGCTACCGTTGGGTCCAAGAATTCCGTAAACATTTCCTTTTTTTATTTCGAACGATAAATTATTGACGGCATGTACTTTGCCGAATTTTTTATCGAGATTTTTAAGTGATAAGATAGTTTCCAATTATAAAGTTGAATTTGGTTGTTAACAAGTTAAACGACTAAGATACAATTTTGTTACAAGAAAATAATGAGATAAAGAAGAAAGATAAAAGATGTAAGACAAATACTAACTTTGTTATTCTCGTTCGTACTTAAATTGGATTTTAGTTTTTAAATGATAAAAATTTATTTTTTAGAATGATATAGGTAATCCAATTAAATACTTATACCCGACAGCAGTTACTATTGCTATTCCAAAACTTAAAAGTGTTCCAATTAATATATATTCTGTTAGATTTCGGTCTTTGGCATTCGATAAATCACCAAATCTAAATACAGATTTTGCGGCTAACAGAAAACCTATTCCTTCCCAATAATCTAAAATTATAAAAGAAAAAATAAACAGTCGTTTATAATCGGCGAAACCAAAAGTACACTTTTTTAGACTAATGCGGGACAACTATATGTTTCTTTTTTAATGCCATTTAAACACTGTTTAATCATCTCTTTAGTGATGTGTGCAATCATAAGTGGCGGCACACTCATCCCACATACATATCTCACATTATAATCAAGAAAATCATAATCAATAGGAAAGCTACTCATGCGCCGATATTCAAGGTCATTAACTGCACGCTTCTCTTCATAGTACACCCATATCCCACCACTTGTTAATGCTCCTGGCACTATGTTATCATATAATATTTGAGTACTAAAGAATGCATTAAATGTGTTCTTATTGCGATATTTTGCATCTGCAAATTTTAGGTTCTGATCACCGCGCTCTACATAAGGCAATCGAGTTTCTATCGATGGCCATAACTTCTGATGTGTAGTTGAGCCCTTATCTGCTATCGAACCAAAATATATAGGTGCGGCATCAAAATCTAATACTAGTTTTGGCATGTTCTATATTCACATTCTGGATCCTAATCGAATACTCTTCAGTAAACGAGTTTCTTTTTCTTGTAATTTTTGACGATGTTGCTCCCTTTTTCCTATCATACCCAAACGACCCATCTAGCATAGAGCTGAACGACTGTGCTGCTAAATTCCAAACTGCCCAAGCTCTTTGTATTCTACTAAACAAATGAGGGTTGTTATAGATTACTGTAGCATCATTATGTAATGACCGGGAGTGTAGTGATATTCTGATCATCTTCTCCAGGTCCACAAATTCATTTTGTACTATCTCATAAAAATTAATGAGTTCTCTATTGGTATCATTAATCACTTCTACATCACTTCTTTGCTTTGCCCAAAAAATTGCACCGCCACCAACAAAAGGCTCTGCATACAAAGTATGTTTAGGAAACAAGGGCAAAATAGTGGTAATTAAATTTTGTTTACCTCCGTAATAACTAATAGGTGTTTTTAAATTTTCTGTACTCAATTTTTATTATTTTTGTGGCGTTCGCCAAAACACAAACACCGATTAACTCAAAAGACTCTTGTCCTCTGTAGTGCTTAATCGGTGCTTTTATTTTTAGTTTTGGCGAACTGAAGACAGAGGACATTTTTACACCGCTCCTCTAGCGGTTACGTATCATCCTATAAACATCATATAAGCTGTTGTAAAATAAGGGGGTCTATTCTCATGCGCCTCACTAGATCCTTTATTAGCAGTAACAATATTTACACTCTGATCTGGCGACATTGATGTTTCGGTAACATCAACAGCTCCTGTGTTGTTACTATTTGAAAACGTATTGTCATCACCAGACGCACCAACTTTAGAATATACAGTTGCAGGCATTGAATGTTTATGTCCTGGTACCACAACATTACCATCATGATTATGCTGTGGCATTTGAGCTTCAGTAATAGCAATCTCTTTTGCGCCACCCTGTTTTCCAATAGCATCATAATCTACATCTGCAGGGTCATAACCTACCATAAAGGCTCCTGTCATATCTGGTGTACCATTTGTACCATCGCACAATTGAAATCCTGAAGGGATATTAGCAATAACCCCAACATAAGGTAGTATTACATTGCTCAAATACTTGCTTAAAAAATTGTGGAAAGCAGGTTTTAAATCTGTAAATGGAAACTCTAAAACAGAGTTGGCTAATCCAGCACCACAAATTGCTTTTCTAGTAACGTACCCATCCTTTAAGTCTAAGTTTCCATCAACATTTAAGTCCTCATTATATGGTATTTGCTCAATGGTTTCAATTATCGAAACTGTGGCATGTGCAGCAGACTCATCAAAAGGTAAAACTTCGCCCTGATAAACAATGAAACCTGCACTAATAGTTCCTGCAGTATCTTCTACACCATTTAATATATAGGTTGTACCTCCAAATGATGTAAGTGCTTTTATTGCTGATTCATGAGCTGAATGCAAAAACTGAATTGATTTCGTAGTTAAAGGAAATCCTCCTGATTGTAATATTATGTGATCCATTCTATTCTGTAGGTTTTAGATGCTAGTTTGTAATAATTTAATAGTGATTTCATTCGGCTTATATACGCATTTAAAGCAACCGTATTCGATGGCTTTAATTCAATGGGCACACAAACAATAAAATCGGTATCGTTATTAGTTAAATCTTCAGGACTATACAGCCAAACTGGTTTGTTGTCCGCTTCTGGGTACAACCAAACTGGTTTATCTTCTAGTGGTGTATAGATATAAACAGGAGCAAGAAACAATCCGTTTTTTATAACAATACGTCTAAGTGTATTGTCGAAGGAGTCATTTAAAGCGCCTTGTAAATAACATACTTGAGAGGTGTGCCTAACTTTATATTCAATATTAATTCGGAATAATGTAAACGATTGCCATGATTCTTTTAGTGGTTGTAGCAGTACTTGTAACCACGCTACCATTTTAGTAGTTCTAAGTGCTATTGGTAAAAGCCAAATAGATAAACGCCTCCAATTAATATTGTAAATATTAGAGTTCACGTGCTTTAAAGTTTAAAGTTAAATCCACATCTTCTATAATCATATACCCTGCATCAGCAATGTAGTACTCATCAAAAGTTGTAAAGGCCAATGCACCGTATTTTGCTTGAGACAATTTTGATACTGGTTCCTCAACACCCTCAACTAATTGCAAGTGGTCTATTAATTTTGTGATGCTCAGCTCTCCGTTAAATTTTAGGTTGTATAAAAATTCACGTATTGCATCTTGTATAGGCTCGTTACTTGTACCATCGATACGAACTCCTTGCTCAGTTAGAACTAATGGATTGTAATGGATATCCAATTCTAGTTTTAAGTTATCAGGTGCGCTAGATCTAGGTAGTATTAAAGTTCCTGCATCACCTACTTTAAACATGTAATTATCAAAAGCTGTGAGCTCTCCTACGGTTAATGGTTCTAAAACCGAATCAGTTTTTTTTGCCACTTTTACATGTAAGGTTCCACGTCCATTTGCTATGATTCTAACAACAGCAGCATGTGATATAATTTTACTGTTTGCTATCTCTTCAGCTGTCAATCCTTCATCAGAATATAGATCAGTATCTTCGATTAAGTTCTGGCCATACCTAAAGGCTAATGCCTTATCTTCATACCACTCAAAGTTGTGAATTCTCTTAGCAGCAATCAATGCTTCCATGTCACTTTTAAAAGTGTCCTGGAGTATTTCAAAACTCCAAATTGCAAACGCAACAATATACACCCACAACCTCCAAAGTGATACTTTAGAATCACTCGTTACATCGCCAACAACTTCATCAGATGTCAACACATCCAAAGCATTTAATTCTGATGCCTCTGCTTTTTTAAGTAGTATCGATTGTTGTATTTCGTTGAGTTTGCGTGCCATATTATGGGTTGTTATTTGTTAGTGTGATAACACCATTATTTGATTGAACTAAAGGCAATGGGTAAATACTGTTTTTAACCGTAATACTATCAGATGAACGGATGTACAATGTGTTTAAAAAAGTAGTGCCGTCGATTGTAAACCCTGTTGCTCCTTTTCCGTTTACCTTAAAAATATCAGCTCCATAGGTAACACCATCATAAGAGCCTCCACTTATGGTTACATTCTCTAAATCTTTTAATACTGGAAATACATATATCCCTTTATTTGTGATACCATTGGCAATGACTGTATTGTTTGTCCAGTTTATATTTTTACCTTTTCGCAGTACTATACCATTGACTGTTGCATTTGTGATAGTATTATTGTAGATATCATGATTGTCGCCACCTACAACAATTCCACTTTCAAAACCTGTAATTGTATTGTTATAAATCTGATAGTTAAGATTTTCTTCAACTCCAGTTTCTGGTCTAACAAACTCTTTCATATAAATCGCAGTTGCCAAAGCTGTTAGAGTAGGATCATGCGTAAATGTATTGTCATGGATATATACATCTTGGGCGTTCAGATTACTAATACCTGATGTAAAAGTGTTGCCATAAATTTGTAACGAATCGCAGGTGTATAAGTTCAAATCACTAATCCAAGCATTTGTAAAAGTGTTGTTTCTGATAATTACATCTGTAACTATCTGGCTCAGATTCATATTTCCTAGTGTATCAAAACTACGAGTTGCTTCTAAATCTATATTGCATCTAGGTAAAACTCCTCGCCAACTTCTTGGCGCTGTATAATCGTAGTCACCACCTTCTCCAGCATCGGCAATTATTGAGTTTTCTAAAATCAACTTTTCTACCTCTATAAAAGATAAATTATTTCTCCGAGCTCCTCTGAACTCAACATTCTTAATAAGGATATTTTTTGAATAAGATTCACCTTCAACTTCTGAACCATCAGGATTACGATTTCTAGTTGAATGCACTCCAAAACTATCACCTGTCATATCATCTACAAAAACACCATCTATTTCAGAATTAGTAACTCCAACAAAATAAATACCTGTGCCAAATTCATGTGTGTCTTGTTCAGTACCTGTAGCATATGTATGTTCATATTTATCTCCAATTAGATTACCTCCAGATATCTTTACATTGTCAGCTGCTCTAGCTGATAAAATAGCATACGAAATCCTATTATTAGGCTGTACTCTGAAAGTAATTGAATCGTGCATTTTAAAATGCGTATTGCTAGGTATCTGTATTGCTTCTCTATGAGTATAGTTTCCAAAATGCCACGCTTTCACATTTACAAATGCATCTAACTTACCTGTAAAGGAAATAGTATCTGCTCCTAAACTTTTAGCCAGTGAAATTTTAGCATTCATTATAGAGCGATTGTCGTAAGCAATTGTATCTGTTACAATACCTTGTGTAATACCACTATTCGCTACATCTATATAATAAATGCCATTTATAATAGTATCACCAACTTGAATGACAGGAGCAACATATTCTGGTCTATGCTTTTTTAATCGCTGAATGATTCGCCTTCTGCTTTGCGAGTTTGCTTCAACAAAAAATAGCGTTATTATAGATATGATTATTAACTTTTTCATTATGGTAGTGTATAGTAAAGTTTCAATCTATAAACCATATACCTAGTTGCCGTGAGTGTTCCAACAGGCTTAAATGCGTATGTAAGGGTTCTGTTCCCTGTCATCGTATAGTCAGCTAAATCAATGGTTGTAAACAAGCCATTAGAACCTACTGTCGTAGGGCTATTTAATGATACAGGAGATACAATTACGGTTTCTACCAATCCATTTGTTTCTGCTGTATAATCAGTTCCAATTGCTGACATTGTAAAATCCATATCAGTAATTTCAGCACTAACAGAAATTAACATTATTTCAAGTCTATCTAAAATTGCACCAGTTGGTAATTGTGTTAATCCAATATCTGCATCGTTATAAACTGGAGCGGCCGCAGTACCTTTTGAAGTTGCAAGGTTGTTATTAGTTAAACCATAAGTTCCTAAACCTGTCCAATCATTTGTTGTAAGGCAATACACCCTATTTTGATGTTCCGCTATATATGTTTGAGTAGTTGAAGTTGCACCTGTACCATCTGTACGATCAAAGTAATATTGAACACCATCTGTATCATTGTCATAATAAACATACATATCATATTCTGCATTTGCCACAAAGGCTGAACCTGTTAAAGGATTTGCACCTGCAATTGTTGGAAAATCAACCAAACCAGTTGTACTGATAGGTGCTTTTGCATTACCACCCTCTACTGAGCCTATTTTAATTGTGTAGGCTATAGCTGTGCTTCTTGCACCGTTATTGTGCAAATTTCCTGCAGTATTAGATAAGTCTATTTCCGTACCGGTTTTTGTTGTAAATGGCAAATCTTGTTTATTGTCTAAGTCTACTGACAAAGCATAGCCAGACAAATTACTTTCCAAAACGACAGTTCCGCTTTCATTTGGAAAACTAATTGTGGTATCGGCACCATTGTTTAATGATGTCAGTTGAGAATATCCGACTGTTCCTTCTATTCTAATTTGACCACTTGTTGATATACTTGTGGATGAAAATATTCCATTATCAACCAGCAATCCTGCATCTGCCTTAATATCAACGGCATAAGCATCTGAACCTATTACAATATTCCCTGTCGATGCATCAATAAATTGTTTATCCCCACCAACATCAGAAAGATGAAGTCTTGTACCTAAAATATTTAAGGGTTCATTAATTCTAAATCCCCTAGTTAAAATATTATCATCGTATGTAATTGTACCTGCTCCTCCACCAAAATTAATTTGAGATGTTAAAGACCCATTTAAACCCATATCTAAAACACCTGTCATTGTACCTCCAGATAAAGGCAAGTAATTTGTTGCTAAAGCAAAATCACTTAATGATTTATTTCCCCCTCCATCTAGCAGTACATTTAAGTTTGTACCCGTTGGTGTTTTAAAACTATCCGCAATGAATGAATTTGCATAAACATCATTTAATAGGCCTGTTTCCCCCTCTACAAAATAGTGATTTACTGAAGAGCCATAAATGTTTCCACCACCACCATTAAAACCATAGCTATTATTATCGTCAAATAGAAAAAAAGAAAATTCATCATTGAAAAAATCTAAATGTATTTTGTGGTTAGCACTCACACCCAAAGTTCCATTAGAAATATTAAGATTTCCAGTAAATGTGTCGGTTGTGTTTAAAAGATAACCACTCAAATCAACACCACCAGAACTAATGGGTGCCCATGATACTCCATTCCAATACTCAAATTGCACATTAGAAATATTGTAAATAAGCCGTGCATCTGTTGTAGCAGGTAAAGCATCTCTTTGTACAGTTGTTAGCGTAATAAAATCTACGGCTTTTACTTTGGCAGCCTGTCCAAATGAAAGGCTTGTAAAAAACCCAATTACTAAAATTAAAATTATTTTTTTCATGTTTTCTTAATTGTTAAAATTTCGTTTTCGTTTTTGTCTTTAATAGTGTACTTTGTTGCAGTTTCCTCTACAGAAACTGAATTTTTCGATCCTTTAAAAAAGGTGTACAGCGCAACTCCTAGAGCCGACACTGATAGTAAAATTGCTAGTATCATATTATTGCATTTTCTAAAATTGGTGTTAAATTAGCAGGAGTTGTATGTGGTAAAGCATTTACTTTATACACAAACAATCCGTTATCTTCTTTGGTAATAATGTTATTTACTTCAATTGCATTGATATCAGTATTACCAGTTGTATCAACCCAATAGCCATCAATGTATTTTTTTGCACGTGGCTTATTGGTTAAATCGTCAAAGTCGCCACTAATAGCAACCGCATGTAAATTGGCTAAAATTGCATAGCTGTCTAGCAATGCTTGTAAACCATTTACTTCAGATATTTGGTGTAATGCAGGATGAACATAATTTACAAGTCCATCGAGCTTGGCTTTAAGAACTGCTGTAAAATCATTTGTACTCAATTGCTTTCCTGCCACCTTATCTACTTTAGCATCCAAACTGCTTTGCAAATCAGTAATAAAGCTAATCGGCATATTTGGAGGTAACGAGTAAATTGGTATCACTAATTGTGATCCGTCTGACAATGTTAATGTGATGCCAGACCCATCTGTTTGGTTATCTGTAATAATCGTTCCTGCATCGATGTGATGAAATGAGTCGATTAAATTCTCGAACTGTGCTTGGGTTGGTTTATCCCCAGTCTCAAACCATGTTTTTAAAATTTCTATTGATGTTGTTGCCATTATTCTATAATTAAAGTTTGTTCTATTATCATTGCGCCAATACCCTCAAGAGCTTCATCGGTTGTAATGCCTTCAGGTTCATCGGCTGTTGCAGGTACTATTCCGTTTTTGGCATAGTAGTTTGCTATTTCTTTTTGCTGAAATTCACTCGCTTCAGGCAATTCAATTTCCTGTCCTGGTGTTAACTGATCTGTTACGCTCAATAAATTTTGGTTTGCAACCTCAAACACAGCTTGAGCAGTACCAAAGTATTGGATTGCAATGTCAAATAGCGATTTATTATTTTGAGCGATTACGATCATTCGTTGATATCTAAGTCTTTTAGTTTATAAAACTTTTTGTTTATTACTTTTATGAGTTTAGAGGCAAATGCGAACCCTAACACATCTAAATTTTCAAGTAAACTCACAAATAGTTGCCAAATAATTACCAATAAGGACATCCAATACAACCAATGAAATGGATCTAATTCATAACCAAATACTACAGGGAACTGTGTATAACCTCTAAACATGTTTAGCAAAAATATAATCAGCGTATAGACCAGGATCTTAAATAGCATTCGCCCTAATTTTCGGCTCTCATGTTTTTGTCCTTTACGAGCAGAGGCCTTAACTCCAGTTATCCACTCAAATATTACAAGCAATACATATGCAAGTAAAAATTGCCATGAAAAACCAAATATGGCTTGTACAATTGAGGTTAAAAATGCGGCAACACTTGCCCACTTTAAAAACTTTACTGAAATGATAAACCCAAATGTGCTTATCTTAAAATCTGTAACATCGGCAAAGCCAAATGCCTGAAATAAAAAATTGATTGTTTTCATTTTTAATTATTAAATTATACTTCTATATTAATTTGTTCATATCCTTTCGATAGGTCAATGTTAGGGCTGTACCCATCGTTTTGCAACTGCACTTTTAAATTGCGTTTAAATGCACTTTTATTAGCCACTCCTTTTAAATATTTTACAGCAGCAAAACCAACAAGTGGAAACTCTTTAAACTCTCCTGGACTCGCAATAAAAATTTGTTCAACATTTTGCTGATCACTTTGGCCAATGGCAAAATCACCATTCTCAATTTTTATATCATTGTCTTCTAATAAAAAATCAGTTCTCATACATTTTGTATTATTCCAGGAGCAGTACCCGATCCAACTTGCACACCTGTTACTTGCGTGGTTCTACCCACCACAAAATCATTAATCGCGCTCGCCAACTCATCTGCTAAATGTTGTCTAGCATCTACAGTATTAACACTTGGGTCATCACTTTTTGCATCAAGAGCTGCCTTTATTCTGGCCGATAATTGTGGTTCTGTTATAGCTGCCATTATTTTAAAATTAATTTCATTCGGGTTTGTATTTCTATCAGTTTTACGTGGTCCACATCATTACCATAAATCACCACTATTTTATTTATCTCATCAATCAAATCGCTTAATACCACTTTAAGACTCTCACCTTTATTATCAATTTGATGTCCTTTGGTATCACATTCCCAAACCAGATCATCAATCTTTAAGCTCACTTTTTCTACTTCACTTACACCTAATAAATAGGCTTCACTCTTGTCATTTTCTATGATACCACACAAAACTGTACTGCCTTCTTTTGGCACTATCTTAAACTCGTTTTGAACGCTTGTTAAAATGCTCGTAAACCGCACATCTATCAAATCTGGCATCTCATCTCGAGTAACATCTATAGTTGTATCTGTAACTTTACTTACGACACCAGATGTAATAATCATCTTTTCATTTTTTTTGATGATTTGCTCTACGGCTTGTTCAAACGCGCTCATATTGGTTTAACAAATTTTAGTACTATTTTTATGATAAAAAACAATATTACACCCCCACCGAGCCATGCTAAATACTTTATAAATTTTGGCACATACCTCACAAAATTATTGATGGTGGTTTTCTGCTCTACATAGAGTTCTTTTCGTATTTCAATTTCTTTTTCTAACAGAGCTATTTGTAATAAGAGTTCATCTTCGTGGCAATCAGCAATTATTTTATCACCTTCTCTCCGTAAACTTATCCGGAGACGATTCACCTTTTTAGTAATGGCTTTTTCAGTAATATCTTCAATTCTTGCCTCTAGCTGTAATGAATCTGCAGGTACAACAATAAGGGTGTCTCTTGGTATAATGCGTTCTTTTACATAGGTAGAATCTAAAGTTGTTGTAGTTACAGAATCTACAACAGGCTTTCTAGCATTGCATCCAGTCAAAAAAATGACTAAAATTATAAATACAGATATTCGCATATTAGTTCTTTTATTAGTTCAGCATATTTTTCTTCAGCATCATAAAAATTCACACAGTCAGCAGGGTTGCTACCAAAAAAGGGTTCTAGCAAAAGTGCTGGTGCATTTATATTCATTATTAAAGCACCACCTCTTTGGTACTTACTGGTAATTGGTATTAAGTCTCTTTGAGCGACTCCAAACCAAAGATTTATAAGTTGTGTAAATCGTTGACCTAATCTTTTTGTGCGTTTGTTGGTTACATAATGTAGTGCAGTAGAACCATGAGCATTATCGTCTTTAAAGGCATTAAAATGTAGTGATAAAACCAAGTCATACGATTTCTTATTTACCTTATTGGTCAGCTGCTTAATTCTATAAGCCTCAGTTACAAATGGTGTATTTGGACGTTCATAAACGTCAGCCACATCTTTTAAATGTAAGGCTACCGCTTTCATGTAGTCATACTCATTTGTACCTAACCATTCACTTTTTGCTCCTTTGTTACCACTTCTGTGGCCAATAATAATTGCTACTTTTTTCATAATTGTAATCCTAATTTATTTACGCGTTTAAAACCATCATTACTATTAAACTTGATATTGACCCCTTCAATTAAATACTTACCATCATGCTCACTATTTTCATAGTTTGGGTCAGTAATATCTACACTCTCACCACTTTTGGTTCTTGGGTTACCCCACGTTGGGATACTACCCTGATAACCGTCAAAATTTAAACTCTTAAAGTTCTTTTCAGCTAAATCTTTTAATTCAGCTTTCGACTTGTCAGTAAAGTGTAATGTACGTTGAGCGCCTCCAGAATCTCCATAAGATTCATGAATCCGCTTACCATCTTTATTAATAGCAATTGCCTTTAACAACAGTTTAAAATCTTCTTTACGAACAAATTTTAAATCATTGCTTAGGGCCCTAACATTTCTGTTAATAATAATTTCGTGTACTTTTTGGGGTTTAAAACTTATAGGGAAGCCGACCTCGAGAACCTTGTCTTTAAAACGTGCATGTAGTCCATAATTTTTACGGAGTCTACTCAATACTTTGTATGCGCTCTCATTGTCAATAGTAAACTTTCCTAGTTTTACATTGTCAATCAGATCATACGAATAGTCAGGAGCAATCATTTTTACTAATTGCTCTAAAGTTGCCTCTTTAAGAACAGCCGTATGATTGGTTTTTCTTAAAAAATGCATCTCATCTTCACAGTCTATCTGAAGTGGTATGTCAGCACCTATGCGCTTAACATAACCTTCAAATTCTAGCTGTAAATCATCATCATATCCAAGCCAAATACTTACAGGATCGTCAACCTTAATAAATTCTAAAATATTGCGACCAGCAAAAGGAGTTGGTTTTCCATCACTAGTAGATTCAAGATATTCACGAGGTAAAATTATAGTTGCTTTATTCTCAAGCAACTTTATACTATCTTCAATACTAATACTATTTACATAATCAAGACTGATTGTACCAATATTGACCTTACAAACCATATTGTAATAAAGCGGTATCATTGACTTGGATTTAACAACGTGAATGCCACAGGTTTAATGCTTCTGGCTGTTAAAGTATATTGTATGGTATCTTCAAACCCTTGTACACCATTAATCTCAATACTCTTAAAATAAATGTCAGAAATAGATTTGTCAAAGAACTGTGTGCCGTAAACACTTACTACTTTATTATATTCGAATAAGGTATTTAAAGCGTCTATTTTGTCTGTAGGATATGTCCTATTTTCAATGTCAATCAATAAGCCTCGCATTCTAATATTCCAAGGCTTTGTACCCCACCTTTCTACTACTTGAGTATCTGTACCATTAATTTCGGTTTCTACATGGCTCTTATCTCTAGCAAAACTTATTAATGGCGGAGGAGCAAAAATGTTATCATTTACCTTTTGGCCTGCAAGTAATGTTGTAGAGCCAAAGTTGATTTGATTAATCCCAAACTTAAAAGAGGTTTGTTCAAAATCATCGGTATCATAATCATAGTATTCAAGGTCATATCCTTTATCGGTTTTGCTTAAACCAACAGCATTCGGCTTAATTGCACCTGCAACTCTACCAAATGCCGCTTGATATCTATGTGATAATTGAAGTGTTACTAATGTCATTCTAGTTGCTTTTTTATGGTGGATCCTAGCACACCAGAATCAGCTAAAAATTTCACTTGCGCCCATTTCATAGACCACTCTTCATCACTTAAAAACTCTGGAAAAGGAATATGTAAAAAGTGGCTTATAAAAGCATCTATTTTAAATACCGAATCCTTTTCTGCCTTATAGTGAAGACCTGAGCAGTCTAAAAGAACTTTTTTATGTTACCCTGGCCTATTGGAATTAGGTCGGCTAATAAAGCCACCGTGGTATTAAACATAAAATCATCTGCTTCAATTTGCTCTTTATGACTTAACAAACAGCCTCGTAAAAGAATTTCTTGAGCCTTTTTAGGATTACTGTCTGTCCATTTCATGTACTGTCCTAAGACGGTTCTCGATGGCACTACAGCTGTAGCTTCAATCATTTCTGTTTGTTTTTCATCAACAGGTATTTCAAGTATTCTTAACTTGTCTTTACCGTACTTTGCCACTAAGGCTTCTTTCTCTTTTTTGTCCATTATAATTACGCATTGTTATATTTAATATCTAACACAAATAAGGCATATTGCTTTTGCAATCCCATATCGCCAGTTACATCTCTTCCTTGATCCTGGAACTTCGCCAAAATGGTGTCGTTCACAATATCATTAAACTCATTTACCAATGACACATTGATATAAAATGGTTTTACGTTCAATAAATTACCACCTGCAGCTTTCTCAATTGGCGCAATGTCGTGCACCATTAAAGTTACCGATGCAGTATCAGTAATCTTACCTTTACTCCACGAGTTTGCTTTTGATTTAAGCGTATGATTTAACTGATGTTCTTGTTCTGTGTTGTAAGAAATTTCAACAATATCAGTTGGTATTCCTGCAATTACTGCTTCTACATCTGCCGAGTCATAGGCTTTGTTATTCTTTATCGCTGCCATCTTATAAACTGTTTTTTAGATTAGATGTACCCTCAATAGCATTAACATTGCCATAAGGCACTATTCTAAATTTTACTTTTAAGAGTTTTTCGGTAATTAAATCACTGTCAGGATCAACTGTTGTTTTACCAACAGAAATCTCACGTCTAGTTTCCATATCACCCAAAACGGTGTCACCTAAATTCTCAAAGTATTTTATAACTCCGATTGGTAGCTTTCCTGTTTTTGGATTTACTGGTTGCTTCGTTTTTACCTTTGGTAGTAATGCGGTTCTTAAAACTCTACGCGCTTTGTCATGGGTTCTACCATAAGCAATAGTGTGTTCGTTTATGTTACCCTCATTATCAATAATGACCTCAGTACAAGTGTGGTCGTTATTCCAACGTACACCATCTAAGCCATTATAAGTAACTCCAAAAATAAAACCTTTATCTTCTAAGGTTTGTAGAGAGCTTTTAACCGTTTTAATCGCAACATGATTAGACAATCCTGCAACGATCCAAATACCTCTAAAGGCATTGGTTAAGTTAAAGGCTTCATTGTCACCAATATTCTGATTTACATCAGCTTTGGCAACAGTACCTAAGGCAGTTCCTACTTCAGCAAACTTCTGAGCGTTTCCATTCAACGTCTCAGCATAGTCATAATCTTGACCAATTACTACAGATACATTTGTAGCATTAACACCTGCAATAGCTCTTAAATCTGCTACAGTAGCAGAGTCGCCACCATAGTCATATCCTTCTAACACAATATTTAAAGGCATAAACCTATCTGCTGCCCAATCATATAATGCTTGAGCTTTAGGTATTGCGTTATACACATCGTCAGGAATTCCGTTTAACTGTACAGTTGCACCAGTTGGGTTAACACTTACTGCCAATTGTCTAATGTCGCCTTCAGCTTCATTCAACATTTTTTTAGCAAATACCTCTCCAGCATCGTCACAAATATCAGTCATAGTTGTGGCTTGAGGTACTAACAGTAAATACAGTTTAGTACCCTCACCAGCCATACGGTAAAACTCTGAAATATGACGGAAAACAGTTACATCGTTATCACTATCATAAGCAGCGTCTATTCCTAAATTTTCAGCATCAACAATATTGTATATTGTTGTAACTGTACCAAGGGCTAAACTGGAGGTAGCAACAGCAGCAGCAATCAACCCCGAAAAGCTATCGCCAATTGCCAACGTATTCGCTCCAATTTTACCCCTGTTTATTTTTACACCGTCTAATGTTGCCATCTTACTTCAAAAATTTGTTAAAGAATGACCTTACAGCACCATCTTCAAATTTAATTTTGTCTAATTTTCCATTTTTAAAGCCCATGGTGGTGGTTTTGAATTTAAAAACACCATCAGCAGGTTTGTCATTAAACTCAGCATAATCACCTTGAATAGGCTCTCGTACTTCATCCTTAATTTTTGTGAAAACCAACTCTTTGTTGTCATCACATTTCAAAATCATACCATCGCCTTTGACAACAGTTTCATCTTGTTTATGGTCAAAATCATCCTTGTCGTCTTCAGCATCTTCAATAACCGAAGCTCTAGCAATACGAGCAAAGTCCTTTTTTACACCTTTAACACTCACAGAGGCTAAATTTTCATTTGTAAAAAACTCTCCTTTCTTGTTCACAAATAGTGAGTCAAGAGAATCGTTCGCTTCAAATATTTTGACAGCAGATTCTTTATGTTCTTTTAAAATTTTCATTGTTTAGATTTTAAGATTAAGCTACTGCATCAGAAACAATTGCTCCATTTGCTCTCGCTTTACGAGGCAATACAATATAATTGTGTCTCATGTTAAATTCCCATTGTTGTGTTCTTGGCTTTGGTTTTTCATCATAGAACTTAATAAGTCCTTTAGCCTTGAACATGTCTGGAGCATAAAAAGATACTGAAGCCTGATAATCGCCAGCAACAGGTACAGAACCATATGCTTTTTTTACCAAAGTTGCCTCAGTAAAGTATGGGCAATCAACATACCAGTACACTTTAAACCCATACAAACGAGCAGTTAACAATCCGCCTGCATCGTCAGAGAATTGGCGCATATCTACTTTTTTATCCAATCCATCTTCTAATAGATCGTTATAGTAATCACTACATAAAACCAACACTCTATTTGCTTGAGGGATTTTATTGTTATCGTATTGACGTTTGTGAGTTAAAATGTCTTTTAGTAACATTTTTCTTCTACCACCACCATCGTCAGCACCTGTAGTAACCATTACTGGTGTCGCAACAGTATTGCCTGCAGGAGCAAGTGCATGTGCATCCTTAGAATGCTTTTTAGACATCACCGCTTTGGTGTGTTTTTCTTGCACTTTACGAATCTTATCGTAAGCGATGTATTGAATCTCATCGTCAGTTACCGTATTAACCTCCGTTTGATACTTATCCAAAGTAATTGAGATATCACCGTCAGTTTGTGAAACTGCTGGAATTGGATATGTAGTGTTATTAATTAACACTTCAGGGTCAGCACCGATATCAACTAAGTGTATCACCTCATTTTCTCCTCGAGTTGCCGATACAAATCTTGACTCATCTGGAATTTCATTAAGGAATGATGCTTCTTCGGTTGCTCTAAATTGCTCAACCGCTACATCAGTCCATATTTCTTGATTTAATCCTGCTATTTTTGAAAGTTTTTTTTAATGGTTATTGTTTAAATTTTGCATCGTACAAAGCATTGTAAGCATCAGCATTCTCTGTAGCCAACTTCTCTAAAGCACGTGGATCTTCTTTTTGGTACTTGTCCCAGTCCCAACCTGCTTTTGCATCAACAGCACTAGCACCTTCTTTACCTTCGATAAAGCTTGCAATAGACTTACGCCCTTTTACCCCTTCTAAAGCTACTTGTAAAGCATCAATTCCGCTTTTTTCACCAATTGCTCTGTAGGTTTCAATTTTTTTAGCATCAAGTTTGCCCTCAAGAGGCTTTAATAATGCATCAATTTTAGTTTTTGTTTCGCCTTCTACTTTAGTTTTTAAAGCATCGTACTCGGTTTTCAAACCATCAAATTTGGCTTGCACTCCTGTAGTTTGAGAACTGATATGTTTTTGCATCGCCTCTAATACTGCTGTATCAGATGATTCAGCCGAAACGCCTACCAATCCAAACTTTTCAATGAGTTCTTTTTTCATTGTTTGTTTTTGATTTAAATTAGAATTATTGTTATGGGTGAGTAATGCAGAAAAACGACCAAATAAATCGTTATCTTCCATTGCTTTTTTATCGTCAAGTTTTATGTCAATTACAGGGTCAACTACCCTGTCAACAATACCCTCTTTAAGAGCTTTAGCGGCATTGAAATAGTTGTCACCATCAAACCATTTCAATACTGCTTTTCGTGTTTTGCCAGTAATCCGAATCAAACCGTTTATAAAGTTCTCGTTCATATCGTCCAAAACGCCTGCGGCTGTTCTATGCTCTTTGGCTGTGCCTCTTGTAGAACCTGAGGCTTGGTGTATCATTACGAAACCATTACTCACAATTACACGCTCATCGGCGGCAGTTAGTAAGAAGGCTCCCATACTAAAGGCCACTCCATCCACTTGCATCACAATTTTGGCTTTAGAGTTGCGTAAACGGCTTTCTATATAGTTGCCTGCAAACACATCGCCGCCTTTGGTATGCGTGTGTATGTATGTATATGGTAGAATAGCGATCTTCTAATTGGGCAAAATGATGCTCAAAATAAGTATCATCACCATTCCAAATGATACCGTGTAAGGTTAATTTATCGTTTTTTACTCTGATTAACATTGATTGTATTTCGTATTGAGAGTGTCAAAAATGCGTTATAAAAAAGCTGAAAACAATTTTTGCAGAAACCCTTGCGCACTTCGTAGAAACCCTTGCAAACATTGAAAATACACAACACCCGTTTGCGTACATTCGTACGCAAACTCACTAAAACAAGTGAATCATTTAAACAATGAAATTTAAATTTTCGGTCATTGTATTTGTCATCGGGATGTTGACATTTATGGGTTGTAGTCAAGCTAATGCTACCCCAACCAAAAAACAAACCACTGAACAAGTCTGTAATCATTCATTTGATGCAATCGTTCAAAATTTAGCCGTTGAAAATGCTACTGAAGTAGCGCAAAACCAAACCGTAATTATTAATGTACTTACCGTAGATGAAGCTATGGATCAATACAGGCAGTATTGGCAAAAATTGGCTAAAGAAACCAAGGTAAATACCGATAATTATTTTAAGGATCAGATGCATGAATTGACTTCTATTGATATTGGACTAGAAGCTAATTGTAGGGCAATTGAAACTTTTATGAGTACTAACAAGGTCAGGTATCTTGTTGCGACTTCAGAAGTGAATAAGGTCGATTATACAAAGGTCATACGAGTCACCAAAAATCTAATTTAATTACCTATAAATTATATTAAAACCTCTTGGCACCCCAAGAGGTTTCTACATGGCGAGGTAGAGCAGTGGTAGCTCGTTGGGCTCATATCCCAAAGGTCGCAGGTTCGAGTCCTGCCCTTCGCTACAAAAAATTACTAATGGCATTATCAAATCAGAAAAAGAGAGCCCTTGCTGAGCGCATGTTTATAGAAGACGGCGACACAGCAAAGTACATATCAGAGTTTTTAACTGTATCAGAACAAACACTTTCTAGATGGCGAAAAGGACGAACTGGAGAAAGCTCATGGGATGATCGGCGTGCCGAAAATTTAAGTGCTCCACACAAATTAAAAGAAATACTTACAAAGCAACTTCAAATTGTTGCAGAGGGTGGCCAATCTACAATCGATGCAGATGCACTTGCAAAAATTTCTAGAGTGCTACAAGATGTAAGTTCTAAAACTTCAGTACAAGTTGTATTGTCAGTTTTAAAAGAGTTTGATACGTGGATGGCAGAGCAAGAACCAGAGTTGGCGATTGATTTTCTAAAATGGCATAAAAAATTCATAATTCATAAAGCATCAATGCAGTAATGGATAAGAAGTGGGAAAAATTTATTGTTGAATATGAAGAGCATTGTAAACGTATTGAGCGCTCTACGCAAATTAAATTAGGAGAATCTCCTAAAGATAAAAATGCGCGTATAAAAAATTTAGAAGCTCAATATGACCGATGGTTTGAGCATTATTTAAATATGTATGCTAAATCAGCTTGCGCAAAATATCACAAACGATTTGCAAGGCTTATCATAAAAAATCCTATTATTTCTGTACTACTAGAGGTTTTTCGTAGCGGCGCAAAATCAGTACATGCAGATCTAGGCATACCGCTGTATTTGTACTTGGTAAAACGAGAGCTGTTCTTTATGCTGCTTGTGGGTGAAACCGAGCCAAAAGCAAAGAAGCTACTGTCTGACATTCAGGCGCAACTACAGTACAATCAGCGGTTAATTAACGATTATGGTAAACGATTTAAAAGAGGTTCCTGGACTGATGGTGATTTTAGAACCACCGATGGTGTAAAATTCTTTGCACTTGGGTTTGGACAATCACCTCGTGGTGTGCGCGAGATGAGTGAGCGACCAGATTATATTGTTGTAGATGATATCGATTCTAAAAAACGCTGTAACAATGACCGTTTAAGCCGTTTAGCAGTAGAATGGGTTTGGGAAGATTTACAAGGTACTTTCGATGAAGGTGCAACTCGCAGACGTTTTGTCGTAGCAAATAACAATTTCCATAAAAACACGGTTATCAATCATCTTAAACGTGAGTTTAAGCGCATCAATAAAGATGCTAAAGAACATGATGAGCCTAAAGAACATTACACACTTACTGTAAATGCTGTTAAAAATTTAGACACTTTTGAACCTGCGTGGCCCGAAAAAACATCAGCAGCTTATTGGCGAAAAAAATTTAGAAAAACACCATACCGATCATTTATGCGCGAGTATATGAATACCCACATAATGGATGGTACAATTTTTAAAGCTGAACAAATTTTATACAAGCCTAGATTGGCTATAAAAAATTATGATGGTTTGGTGATGTATGGCGATTTATCATACAAAGATGCTGGCGATTACAAGGCTATGTTCTTAATTGGAAAAGTAAAAAGAGAATATCACATTTTAGCTGTTTATAACAGGCAAAGTTCAAGAGCTTCTGTAGCAGATTGGCTGTATAATTTGTATGAAGATAAAAACCTTAGCAAGTATAATATACGCTACTACATAGAAGGGCTTTTTGCCATGGATGAATTTGTAAATGATTTTGATGAAGAGGGAGATAAACGAGGATATCATATACCAGTTGAAGCTGATACGAGACCTAAAACTAATAAGTTTGATCGGATAGAATCCATGACCGGCCATTATGAACGTAAAAGCATATTTATTGATGAGAAGTTAAAAGAAGATCCTGACGTAATGTTATACCTCGAACATCTTTTAGCATTTGAAAAAGGGAGTGGAGCTCCAGACGATGCACCCGATGCTCAACACGGTGCTTTAAGCAAATTAAACGAGGTTACTTATGTTGAAAAATTTGAGACCAGGCTTAAAACAAGAGAAGAAATTAATAGTAATAAAAAAAATAGATTCTAATGGCATTTTTAGACACATCAGATTGGGACGTATTGATACGTGAAGAAATTAGAGACGTACTTATAGAAACTGGAGGCGATCAAGCGAGCCAAGATTCAAAGTTTTTAAAAGCTGAAGAAATGGCGATATCGCAACTCAAAAATTTTCTGTATGGCCATTATGATACCGATCAGATTTTTATAGCGTATGACGCGCAAAATGACACCCGAAACGCACATATTGTAATGACAACGATAGACTGCGCTCTGTATCATTTATACACATCTATAGCCCCTGAACGAATACCTGAACATAGAGCAACTAGATACGAAGATGCACTTAGTTGGCTAAAAGATGTCTCTAGAGGAAAAGTAGCAGCTGATCTACCTCGTAAAACAGACGAAGCTGGAGAAGAAGAATTTGGTTTTAGAATTAGCTCAGAGCGTGCAAATGAAGATAACAGGTGGTAAAAATACCGTTTAAATACCGTTTAAATTAAACGTACATGAATTATTATAAAAATATACAATGAAGATATTTGGATTTGAAATAAATCGTTCTAAGGGGCTAAATAACGCAAATGCTATAAAAGGTGATGGAGGTAGATTAATTGCTGCTGATAAAGATTTGATAATGAAAATTGTCAACGGCTTTAAAGACAGTAGTCGTAAAGACATACAAAAATGGCGAAACGCTATTAAGATAACGCAGCTACCCGAAAAACCTCGATACGATGCATTACAAGATTTGTACGACGATTTAATGACCGATGGTCATTTACGTGGTGAGTTAAGATTGCGTAAGTATTCAATACTCAATACGGCATTTAGTATTGTAGATAAAAGTAGCAATAAAGAAAATGAAGAGGCTACAGAATTCTTTAATCAAAAATGGTTTTATCAATTATTATCTCATGCCATCGATTCAACAATTAAGGGACACACCTTGGTTGAATTCAAAGCCTTTTATAAAGATAAAATTGAACACGTTTTAATTCCACGGCGCAATGTTGTACCACAGCAAAAAATTATTGTACCAGACTTAACCAAAGAAGATGTTGTTGATTATACTGACCCTTATTTTGAAGATTGGCTTATTGAAATGGGTGGCGATGATGAAGATAGCAAACTCGGAATTTTAAATGACATTATACCAAACCTAATTTGGAAACGAAATGTAGCACAGTCTTGGGCAGAGTTTTGCGAAAAATTTGGAATGCCTTTAATCACAGCAACAACCAATACTACTGACACTAAAAAGCTCGATAAAATTGAGTATATGCTACAACAGTTAGGCGAAGCATCTACTGGTGTATTTCCTTTAGGAACTACGGTAGAGATAAAAGAAGCTAGTAGAACAGATGCTTATAATACTTATTTAAACTTTATCAAGTTTAATCGTGAAGAGATAAGTGTTGCTTTAGTTGGGGGTACTATGATTATGAGTGATGGTAGTTCTCGAAGTCAATCAGAAGTACACGAACGTAATTTAGATGATAAAATTTCTGCAGCTGAAAAACGCTCGCTAGGTTTCTTGGTAAATGATGTTGTTATTCCATTATTACGAAACCAAGGATATTCGTTCCTGAAGGAAAATGATAAATTTATTTTCAATCAATCTCATAACCTGGACCTTGATAAATTTTGGAGTATTACTAAAGGAATAATGAAAGACTTTGATGTTGATCCTGATTGGCTCACATCTACTTTCTACGTTCCTATCGTGGGTAAAAAAAAAAATCCCAACCCAAAATCAAACCTTGAGTAATGTAACTGCATTCGGAGCACGTGTCCCTAATTATCCTGAGTCGATATGCTGCGACCACTTCGTTGCAGTTGCCTCAGGGCTTTCAGAACGCATCAAAAAAATACAGGATCAACTCGCTAAAGAAATTTATGAGAGTAAGCAAAACCTAGATACTCAAGCACAGTTAATTGCTGAAGAGGGTTTATTAATGATAAACGGTTTGCATAATGGTTATGGTAAATTACGAGTTGAAGCTGCTTGGGATGCTCCTGATCATTTAATGCTTCAAATGATGGAATTAAACATCATTGAGTTTGCAGCTTCTAAAACCGAAGCGCGTTTTGCTGCCATGACAGATTTGATGTTGAACCGTGATAAAAATCAAATTCGCTCATTTAGTGACTTTAAAAGCGAAGTTGATAAGTTAACCAGTAACTATAACAAAACTTGGTTAGAGACCGAGTATAACTTTTCAATTGCAACAGCTCAAAACTCAGCCGCATATATGCGCCAAAAATCAGAAGCCGAAAGTGTAACGCCGTATGTACAATATCAAACCGTTGGCGATGATCAGGTAAGAGACGAACACGCCTTATTAGATGGCAGAGTTTTTAATCTAAATGATAAAGAAGCAATGCGCCTTTATCCTCCAAACGGTTACAACTGCCGTTGTGAGATGATACAATATGTTGGTAATAAAGATAAAGTAATCAGTGGTAAATCCGCAGTAAAATTATTAGGTGATCAGTTTGAGGGCTCTGCTTTTAATTTTAATAGAGCTGATGCTAAACAAGTTTTTAAACGCAGTCAATTTTATACAGATGATGGTGAGGTACTAACAAAAATTAATGATATCAGTTACGAGTCTTATAAAAATTTAACCGCTTGGAAATTATTTAAAAGCAAGTTAAAAAAACTAAAAATTGACAAGACGATTGTTCCTGGTAATAAGGATGAGTTGTTTAGATCTGATGGAAAACGTGGAAAAGTAGATTTTATGGGCTTTACAGACCATTTACAACGTAAAGTTATACTTAAAAAAGATGTTTTTGATACACATACTTCGGGTAAATACTTACAAAAAGGCGAAGTGAGACACCAGCTTTTTCCACACGTAAAAAGTGTATTGAATGATGCTGATGAAGTATGGTTAATTTCTGTAAGTGATAAGAAATACATTATGCGATATATCAAGTTTTTTGCAGATGAAGTTTTGATAATCGAAACCGAAATCGGAGCAAAAAGCAATGAAATTAAAACATGGTATAAAATGAAAACTGACGAAATTGATAGAAGAAAAGGATTGTTATTAAAAAAGCGAAAGGTTTAACTCTGTCTCCCATCACCGGATAGTAGGTCGGTTTGTTCGCAATCAGTGACCGTTTAAAACCTATTCAAAGACATGAGTAAAACCCATTAGACAACAAATATATAAAAAATATGAGTGCAACAGCAAAATTAAGATTGATTTTAGAACTAGGAAACAAGCTCTTTAACAATAAATTAGTACAAACTCAACGCAAATTAAGAAAGAGTACTGATAAAATGAAAGGCAAGTTAAAAAGCCTTAAAATATCATCTATAGATGCTTTTTCTGCTATGCGTAATGAAGTCCCTTTATTTGGCAGGGCAATGGACTTGTTAGGTAACCCCTATGTTCTTTTAACCGCAGGACTCCTTGCGGTCGTCACGCTGATGGGTAAAGCAACTGTCGAAGCCAAAAAATTCAATCATGAGTTCCTTCAGGTACAAAACTTGAATCTCGATAAAAACAATGCAGATTTAAAAACCTATAAAGGGCTTATCAGGGATACTTCTTTTGAAACTGGTAGAGGCTTGGTAGAATCAACCAAGGCATATTACGACATTCAATCTGCTCTTGGATTCTATGGTAAAGATGCCGAAAAAGTATTTAAGCAAGTAGCCAAATTTAGTACAGCTACTGGTGCAGATTTAAACGATTCTATAAATCAAACTTCAAAAGCTATTAAAGCCTTTGGCCTAGATGCAAAGGATACCGAAATGCTGTTAGATAGCAATGCTAAAACTGTGCAAGTAGGTATTACAACCTTTAAAGAGCTGGCAAAAGTACAAACCGAGTATGCGGGTGCAGCTGCAGGTGCTGGACAAGAAGTTGATAGTGCTAATAAACTATTTGCTGCCTTTACGTCAATTGCAAAAGATAGTAGAACTGCCGCTACCATGACCAAGACAGCTTTTATGGGATTGACCCAAAAAACAACATTAAAAGGACTTAAAGATATTGGTGTAAGTGTTTATGATGCAAACGGCGAGGTTAGAGATTTGGGCAAAATTTTGATTGATGTAGATAAGCAATTCAAAAAATTAACTCCTAAACAAATTGATGCTGTCATCAATAAAATTGGTGGTCCAGAAGGACTCCGAGCTTTACTAACAAAAATGAAGACTGGAGCTGATGATTTATTCAAGACATTTTACGCTTTTGACGCCTCTAAATTTAACTTAAATGATGCTCTAAAAAATGCCCATGCTGATGCAACCGTATTAGGACAGATGGTAAAAAATAGATTCAATACTATTATGGCGCGCTTAGGCGAAAAAATTATGCCATTGGTGGTTAAAGTGCTTAATAAAGTAAATATCGTACTCACATGGATTTATGATAATTTTGAGTTGTTAGAAGATATTGTTGAATCTGTAGCTTTTGGCTTTGGTGTACTCGGTGCAAGATTACTTTATTTTCAAGGAATGGCATTATTATCAACATTCGCATCTGTTGGCTTAAGTGGTGCATTGGGTATGGTAACTTTAGGACTCCACGCTATTAAAACGGCTATCTTCAGTATTCCTATTGTTGGGTGGATTTTATTAGCAGTTTCGGCAGTAGTATTGCTCTATAAACGATTCGATAAATTTAGAGCTGTAATCAATGGGTTGGGTGCAGTTTTAAAAGCATTCTTTGTAAATATGTGGGAAGGGTTTAAAGATGTTCTCGGAAGCATTATAGATGGTCTAGGTGCTGTTGGAAAAATGCTTAAAGGTCTTTGGGATATGGATTGGGATAAAGTGAAAGAAGGTGCTAGTGAGTTTGGAGATGCTGTTAAAAGAGGTGTTGGAGGAGCCATAGATATGAATCCTCTCGGTAGTGCTATTAAAAATGGTAAAGAGTATGGCAAGGCCTTTAAGGGTGCTTATGATAAAGAAATGGACAAAAGTGCTGCTGCCAAAAATAAAAAAGAGAAAGAAAAAAACTTACTAGACCCAAACAATACTGATGAAGAAATTACAACCACCAATACCAATACTGGAGGCGATATTAATAAAGTGAGTAGTGCGGGCTCTGCACCAAAAACCATCATTATTGAAAAAATTACTTTTAACGAGGGTGGTATCAATACCACAAATACGGTACTTAATAACATGTCTAAAGAAGAGATTGAAGAGTGGTTTAACGAGTCTATGATGAGAGTAATTAGAAATGCAGAAATGAGTTAATATGAGCCAATTCATTGCCAAATTAAATAAAATCTCTAGGGCAGTAGATCGGATGCCAAATAGACTTGCTGTTGTAGCAGTAAATTTTTCTAAAGAACGGTTTAGAAACAAAAATTGGGTTGACCGTACTAGACAACCATGGGTAAAAAGAAAGCGAAAAGACCGGGGAAGTTTAATGGTAAGAACTGGACGATTAAAACGCTCTATTCGTAAAATAGCTGTAAGTCGTGACCGTATTATAATTGGTACAGATGTACCGTATGCAAAAGCACATAATGAGGGTAGCACTATTAAAACCAATGCGCGTGTGCGAGGGCACAAACGCCGAACCCGAACAGGAACTAGTAATGTAAAAGAACATACAAGAAAAATGAATCTTACATTGCCTCCTCGCAGGTTTATAGGACCAAGTGCTGTACTTATGAGACGTATTGAGCGCCAAGTAGAACGAGAATTTAAAAACGCATTAAAATGAAAACTTTTTATTTAAAGTTACAAGAAAAATTATTTAGCCAGGAAGCAAAAGATATGCTAACAGCTATCAATTTAAAAGCCGTTAAAACGGTTGATTTTTACAAGTCGCAATATTTAGTCCAGGAAGCATTTGAGGTGTTAGCATTACCTGCAGTATTGATGGAGTATAGCATCGATTATGGTAACAATACACAACCCGGAACAGCAAGTATAAGTATGCATTGTTGTTTTGAGCAAGTTAGGAGTACTGGTGGGCCAAAACAAGTTACTGAAGAGGCCTTACAATTTTTAGATTTTGTTAAAGTTGTTAATACCTTGGCTAAAACAATTGAAACTGAAGTTACAGGAAAACTTGAGTTAACAAACGAGCAAACCAGTAAAAATGACACGGTTATTTATGTGGTTATTTTAACGTATAGCACTAGTTATACTGGCATGACAGAAGATGTTACTGACAAATACAATTATACTGAAGATGATAATGAGATTGAAACCGATACTGGCTTGGTAGAAGAAATAATAGAGGCCCCTGTTGAGGCCCCTACTTATGATTTTAATTGAGATGTATAAATTACTCTTTTTCTTTTAACAACTCTATAAAATCGGTTCTACTTGGTAGCATATCTTGTACCAAATCTATAGCATAGTAAGTGGCACTATGGCTCATTACAGCTTCATCTTGCAACTTAATTAAATCTAGTATGGCAGTAATGCGCATATAATGCACTTCGCCATTAAAAGATTGTTTATCCTCAATAACTACATTTCCTTTTTTATTTACATGCACTGCCATTAGTTTATGGTTTTTAAACGTTTAACATCAACTGCATTACCGTGTGTATTACACACTTTACATGTTATAAGGCGTTGCCTTATTGTTTCGCCAGTAACTAAAACAATAGCTTTACGGCGTTGGTTTAAAACATGGTCGCAACGTAAAGTAGTGCGTATATACCAATTGCTTTTTTGTTTGGCTGTAAAATGTGCAGCAAATATTGCCATATCTGTACTGTTTTTAAAATATTTTGTGGCTCTCATATCGCTAAATTTAATTGACTTTCTGCTTTAAATTTACAGGAACCAGATGCTATAAGCTCTAAACCTAACTGCGTAGTAAACCAAGATGGATGTGTATTGCCAAACAACCATATTTTGCAACTCAAAACCTGTTTTACATTTAATTTACGTGCTGTTTGGTGTGCATCTGTAGCACAACATAGCGCCTTATGGCAATCAGTAATACTAAACCAATCTATACCATTAAGGTGTATGACACGTAATTGCTTCTGGTTAAAATTTATAGTTTTAAAAGGCACATCACGTGCATCAATAAAATCAGATTTTCGAGTTCGCTTGCCATAATAGCCATTTTTACGAATACTCGGTAAAACCTCACTGGTTACCCATTTCTGAAATGCTTTTGCTTCTGGCTTAATTGATTTAAAAATCAATCTATAAAGTCCACTCTCTGAAATCACAAGCATTTTCCTGTTTTGACCTGAATGTACTATTGGTACATTCAACTTTTCATCATTATCTAAAACTTTAAGGGCTTTAGTTGTGTGTGATAGTTCTAAAATGTCGCAAATATCTTTTGCAACAAAAAAAGGTTCAGAATCTATGATAAGACTCCGAACCTCTTGGCTGGTAGCGTTAAATTGAAACGCCATTGGTGTACTAATTTTCTCTTTAGACATAATTGAAAATTTTGTAAGCGGAGTTACCTTTTAGGATTGTCTAAACGCTCAAAAGAACGAGAATACAATGCTTTCGCTATCGTTATCCATGAGATAACTCCTTATCGTGAAAAATTTGTTTTAAGATTTCTCTTGAAACGTTTAGACACGACAAACTTACAAAATTATTTCCTTTTACCAAATGTTGATTTTACTGGTTCATCTAAAACGATACTTAATATGTTAGCCTTTCTATGGTATGTAGCTTCTTTCATACCATATAATTCTGTTGTTTTAGTTTTTCCAAATGCTGGTTGCCAATCTAAATGTGGTAAATCCCAACCTAAATCATAGTAAAAAATTTCATAATCAACATCTAAATTTTTAAATCTAATAACTTCTGGTAGAATTAAGTTTTTATCACGATAAAAAACAGTAACAATTAAATTGTTATCAAGATGCCATTCAGCTCGATTAGTTATGCTATCAATTTCTGGGTGATTATATTTTGTAGTGAGGTCATTGATTGACTTAAAGACAAAATCATTAACAATTTCAGTTTCATTTGACTTTGAACAAGATACTATTGTCATTCCGATCAATAGTATAAATAATACTTTTTTCATAATTTCTAATTTTTAAGTTGTTTACAAATATAGTTATAAACAACACTTTTTATACTTCTTTTCAGAACCGCAAGGGCAATCTTCATTACGGCCAATTTTTGCTTCTTTTTTTATGGGCGGAAATTTGGCTTTAAAAACAGCATTCATAGCAGTTTTACGTTTGTTATGCTTCGCCTTTTTGTATTGTGAAATAAAGAACTCATTTACTGTTTTTTGTGACACATTAAAGCCTGCATTTTTATAATTGTTTTTTGCTTTCTCTAATGTAGTTACAATACTTGGTACTTCTTTTTTGTCAATACCTAAATCTTCTAATTGCTTGGTTAATGAATTCATATTTACCATAAAAATGTAATTATTACTAATGAAACACAACTAATTATGAGTATGCCTATACAAACTCCTAACTGAAATCCAAGTTTAAAATCTGGTGAGTTTCTGTAATTTTCTCGTATCATAGTTGGCGTAGTTTTCTCATTATAATTTGATGTCTAATACACATTACTGGTACACTTGTAACTACCAGTACTAAAATAAATAGTGTTATTTCTAACCATGTTATCATAAAATAATTTGCAAGTAGCACTATAAAAAGTATCAGTGATCCGAGGGCAAGTGATAGTAGAACCCCTAACACTATCTTGTCTGTTGTGTTTAAATATTTCATCTTAAAATATAAATATTAAGCCTAGTAAAGCAATAACTGCTGTTATTACAATCCATTTAGCTGTTTTCCATAATTTGGACAAAAGTTGTCCAAACTGTTCTAAATTAATGTTGTTTTTCATGATGTTAATTTTTAATTAATAATTGGTGCTGCTTTTTTTCTAGCCTAATAACTTCAATCATCTGGTCAGGTTCATAAGCATATAATTTGATTTATATTCTTTTTAGCATATAATTCTACAGTAATTTTTTAAGTTGTGAAATGAAATCTTGATTGTGTGAATACTGATAAGCTTCACCACTCCAATCAAACTCATGTAATATTTTTGGATTTGATTCTACTAACTTCTCATTAATTTCTTCATACCATTTAATTAGGTCTTTAATTTTTTCTTCCATCTTATCTACAGTTATTGGTTTTGGCTTAAAAATTCTTTAGCTGCTTTTTTAGGGTTATCAAACGCATAAAAAACATCGTTTTTTTGGCTCAACCATTCTACATATTCGATTAATTTTTCTTCTAATTCGTTCATAATTTATTATAGTTTTGGATTAATTAGAAAAGCCTAAATTTTCTAAAATTTCTACTTCTTTACATTTTTTGACCGGTAAATTCTCAACCCAATCAATAAATTTTTGCTCTTCCTGTAAAACAGCATCTTCTAAATTGAGAGAAGCATCTATTTTTTTTTCTTTGAAATATTCATTATTATTTCCATCTACTACAATCCTATGAAATGATTTTCCATTTGGATGTCTCTCCTTTTCTATATTTAAATAAACATAGATGATTGCTGATTTACCTTTGATGTTGATTAATTTGTTCATTTTGATTTATTTTAAATTATTGATTTATCCTCCAATTCTTGAAGGTTGATTTTTCCTTTGAGAAACTGATTCATTAAATACTCGTTGTGAATCCTCTTTTTTTTATGCTGATTATACGCTTTGTGCGATATATATAAAGCGCGAACCGCCATAGCAATAGCTGTTAATACAACTAATGAATATGCTATACTAAATACAAGAGCTTGGTAATATTCAATTGAATTTATATCTACCATTTCATAAAGTTTTTTCTAAGTATTATTACTCCAATTGCAATAATTGTTACTACTACTCCGATAATGATTAATGTTGTTTTCATAATTTTCTATTTAGTTTTGCGTAGCCTTAACTACAGTTATTCGTTTAAAATTTTATCAAGTTGTTTTACTTCATCTAATGAAATTTGCATACAATTAATTTCTTCAATTGTTATATCTGATGAAACTAACAAGTCATCTTCATAAGTAAACTCCATTTGTAAAATTCCCTTTACATATCGATTCGTAATAAATTGGTCATGCTCAAATGATTTTTTCAATTCAAAGCCTAAACCCTGTAATTCCCTTTCCGTGATTTTAGAATCTGTATCTGTCATAATAACCCTCTTTTAGTTTTTTGTATTTTGATTTTTTATATTGTTTTTTGATATATTTTCTTACTGCAACTAACTTCTCATAAACCTCATTAAAACGAGGTTTATCATGTAGTTATGTACAAGCGCAATATCTGTACGCACTCAAAACGGTTAGTTGCGCCAGTACATAACAATGCGTATAAAAAATGCTATGTACTGGTTTAACTATTAAGGTCAGTTCTCTATCCAATGAAAAATAAACCCTTTTTTCTGCCAACGCTTAAAAATCAAGTGCTTTAGTGGTTGCCATTTCAGCCAACTTCTCTTTAATAATTTCCCTAATAACTTCATTGTGCTTATAGTCATTTATAGGTTTAGCACTTAATCTGTCAGCCATTCTTGTAGCGTAATCTTCATCAACAGGAGTCATACCATAAACAGCACTTGGTAAATGGTATTTAGTAAATTCAGGCACACTCTTTGTTTTAGGTACGTCAATTCTAACAAATTCTTGTCCTGCAATAGTCTGCGTTGTTACTTTGCCAGCTAATTGCGTATGCCTAAAGAGTTCAACTACTGCCCACGTTTCAAATTTTGGAGTTACATCTTCCATTTTTTTTAATTGTATTTAAGTTATAGCGTTCAATCCCCAACGCTAAAAAAGGGTTTATTTTTTGTGCTTATTTGCTAATTTTAGGTCAACTTTTACGTACTTTTCATACGCAAATACGTTAGATTGCAATAAGCTAACTCGTACTTCCCCATTGATCGTTAAAATATTTCTGATTCAAATAGGTACTGGCATGTGCTTTTTCCATATTACGCTTTCGTGCTAAATAGCCATCGTAGTGCTTTATATTAACAAGTGCTTTCATTTTGTCAGAATCTGACAACTTATTCCATGCCTTTATAGACATTTCACGTTTTACTTTATGCTTATATGCATCCCAAAACATGTCAAAAGTCAAATCAAATTCGCCTTCAGTAACTGTAAAATTTCGGTAAGCTCTGTAATTATTAATCTGACCTTCTTTGTACGGAAAGTGACGACTGAAGAGCCAAGCAACTTGTTGCTGATTCATTACCACATCTTGCAACTCAAACGCTACTAAAATGCCGTTTAAATCGTATTTAAACACCATTACACCTTTAAATGACGAGCCAATAATGTTGTATGTTTTTAGTGGTTGTTTCATACGAGCTGTGGGTGTAGTTGGTTTCTAACAATCTCGCAACAATTAGCTCTATAAACATCTGTTGTTGTAGATAATTTTAAGTATTTCCATAAAGCATAAGCCTCTGCAAAACAAAATGTAATTACAAATGGTTTGCTATCAAAGGCCAGTGCTTTTTCTATTTGCTTTTTTAGTAATTTTTGAAACGCAGAGGCATATGAATACATTTCACTCTTTTCAACTAATGAGTTAACAACTGCCGGTTGACGTTCCTTTTGAAGTACCTGTATTATACTGTCTAATTGTGGTTTCTCTATCTTTATTTTAATTTTCATAGCTTACTTATAAATTGTTGGTGTGTAAATTTTACTTCTACTTCTAATAAATCCTTACGCATTTTTCTTTTTCGCATACTACTAGTGTATAGCCTACCAACTTCAGCATGTAGTATCATACGTGTAGTTGTATTATGAGGCGATTCGCAAGAAAATTTATCTAGTTCTAGTGCCATGTTCATTTCTTCTATACTTAGTTCTTTAAAGGTCAATTTTTTATAGTTTCAACAATTTTATTACACACTTTGCAATGAATTCCGACAACTTCTACCATTGCAAATGCAAAAAGCACTTTTATGGTTTTATCTTTTTTTGAATGTTGGCAATTACTATTCATTTTCAAACATATTTAACTGCTTTCTAGCAGCTTCATCTAGTTCTTTTAATTCTTTTTTGGCAGGTATGCCCAAGTACTCATCAAAAGTTCGTTTAGACATATTGAATTGCTCTTTTATATGATCCTTAAAGATTTTAGTGTTAAAGAGTCCTAACTTTTGATACTCTAATGTTATCTCCTGGACCTTAATCACTCGCTTCAAAAAATTTCTTCTATTGTATGCCATTAATTTAAAATGATTTGAGGTAATTTAAATTTATGGTTGTGTGCTTTTGTGCCTGATTTTTTGGCAGAATTATTATAATTACTCTCAATGGCTCTAAACTGCTTTATCAGTTTATCTAGTTCCTCTAAAGAGTAGTTATTTAGTTGTTTCTTTAAAATACTACTACGTTTCATAAAGCCATTAAACACACTCCAATCATTAGGTGTATGTATCCCCACGTTTTGAGCAATTTTTAATATAATACTGCGCTTCTTTTTCTTTTCAAGTTCAATAGCAGCATCAACATTAGTAGCAAACTTAAAACTGGTTTCTAGTTTATGACAAAGCGCATCAATTTCATTAGGACTCAAAAATTTAGTACTCTTGGTTCTACCTCTAGACCAAGCATACACCAACTCATGACGAGTTAACTCATCAAAGCCATTTTTAGAGAATAATGTCATTAATTTTTTATGTGTTGCCATTTTGTAAAATTTTAGAAACAAGGTCATCTACTCCATTTTCATGCTTTAAGCGTGCATCTGTTGTTGCGCTATAATTATTAAGAATATCAGATACACCTTTATGATTTAATCCTGCTACTTTAGAGTATAACTGGTAAGCATCCCAACTGCCTTCTAAAGGCTCTACATCAATATAAATCACATACTTCTTTGTAAATATTCTATATGCTAATTTTAGCCTAGACTTAAATCTGCGCCATTTAGTTGAAACATCGGTCTGTTTGTAATTTGTAATTTCAATACTCATAACTTTATAATTTTGCTCCCATGGATGGACTCGAACCATCGTACCTTAGTACTCCTTTTGTCATGGGAAATCTTACTAAATACTTGAAAAACTCAAATTTATATTGTCCCATTTATCACCTTCTTTTGGGCGATGCATTAATTGATACCCATAACCTTTCATAACATTGCTGTAACTCTCTTTTACAAGGTGTAAGCCTTCAACCCAACGCTCATCAGTATATTTATCTTCATGGCTCAACAAATCCATCACACGGCTATATTCTAAATCACCACTTTTATTTCGGATAAGAAAACTCATCAATATTTCATACGTTTTTAACATCTCTTTTCTTTACAACATCAGCCAAAAACTCTTTTAACATAGCAACTCCTTTATCGCCACGTTCGTCCCAAGTAGGCTCCGTATCTCTACGTCTAATAATACGTTGGTTTCCTTCAGTATTAGTAATACTAAAACCTCCTTTTGAGTTTTTCCGTATTTTACCATATCCTGCTAATTTTTCTGATTGTAACACCATAACACGAGCAACTTTTTCTTTAAAAAGTTTTACCTGTTTATTAAGATGTATTGACTCTTCAATTATGCAATCAATATTGTCATCACGATCTTTAACATAAGCCTGCTGCTCCGATTCTCTTTTTTTACGCTGGCGTAGTTTTTTTTGAGCTAATATTACCTCTAGCTCTTCAATACTCAAATCTTTGTTTTTTAATGTCTCACTCATTTGTTTTTGATTTTTATGGTTATTACTAATTTCTTTGTACTCTACTTCTATGTTTTCAGTTTTCATGCTCTTATTACGGTTGAGTTGGTTTCTTCGAGTTCAATTAATTTACCTACATAGTAATTTCTATTTCGCTCTTTTCGTGCATAATTATAATGTGCAGCAGTGTGATGATTTAACCAATTATTTAACTCTGCTATTTTTTCTTCTAATCCTAATTTTGAATATATGTTAAGCACTTGCAGCCTCCCTTCTTAATTCATTTTTTATAGCAGCTGCTTTCATGTTTAAGGCTTCTCTTTTAATTGCACGTTTAATTCTACGCATATCCTCAACTACCTTAATATTTACAAGAGTGTTACTAGCAACATCTTTAATCACTTTTGATATTGGTGTGGCCTCTTTAAAAATGGCTATTTGTACTGTTGGATCAATAATATTGTTTGCTTGACAAATTTTAACAACATCCTTTTTAGTTGCCCCTTGAAGTTTTATATATCGGCGACCAAAACGTGAGTCTAATTCATCAAATCCCTTACGATTTAATCGCACACCAGCTCGTATTTCTTTTTCAAGGTTATCTGTGCCCAGGATCACTAATCCCATTTTATCCTCAAGCCTATTATATAGAGGAATTAAAAATCGAATTGCAGGTGATTTTAACTTATCTGCTTCATCAATTATTAGTAGAGGATTTAAATGTTGGCGCTCTTCAAAAAATTCTACAATTTTTTCACTTAATTTATCTATCGATATAAGACCTTTTGGGCGTTCAATACCGAGTGTTTGGCATAAGTTCTGTACAAACTCTTTTCGTGCCCATTCGCGCGCTGTAATTGTAAAAACAGCTCTATCGTTATAAGAATCGCTATACACCTTTGTAATAGCACTTTTTCCGCTACCAGCTCTATTACTTACGGCAATAAATAACTTCTCATCTTTAGCATCGTTAAATACTTGATAAAGCATATTAAAATTGGTGGTTTGTGCAATTTGCCAACCGCTAAAACTAACATGAAGACCCGAGGCTACTTTATGCCACATTTCTACCGAAATTAATTTCCAGTTGTAGTTAATCATTTGGCTAATTGTGGCAGATGATACACCACACTTTACGCTTACTTTTTTTGCACTGCCTATTCTGCTAATTTCATTTTTAACAGCTAGGGTTACTTCATTTTTTTGTACATTTGTCATATCTATAAATTTAATATTGAGTTCGTGATTGAGTTACGGGATCTATATTATCGCTGTTGGTTGTGACTACATCACTCCCAACAGTTTTTTTATGTTCAAATACTTCATCTTCAGATTGATTTAATAAGCGAACGGTATCAGCTACTTCAGCCTCTTGTTTTACCGTATATGCACCCATTAATAAAGCTACTTCATCATGAGATTTCGTTTTAGAATCTAACTCTTTAGTTCTACGATCATCGATGGCTTTATTTCTGCTTTTTGAAGCGGCGAGTTTATTGAATTCTGCTTGTGGCCCATAAATTTGAGCAGGCTCATGTTCTTTTGCTTCGCCCAAATAAACAAGTAAATGGTGCTTTTTCTTAAAAATATGTACTTTAGATAAGTCATCAAGGTCATAACTCAGTATAATTTCACTTTCTTGGCTTATGATATCATAATTATCTATTAAATACCAGTAGTCTATTTTCTGTATTTCGGTGTGAATTAGACCATTGTTAGACATTTTTTTCTTCTTTTTAAGTCCAAAAATCATTGATATTTGCCACTCTTTTAAGAATTTTACATGCGGCTTATCACTTTCTGCGTGTAGTGTTTTAGGTGATTTGTTAATGTCTCGGTATTTACGTGAGTAATAAGAGAACGCTGTCTCACGGTAAGCCTCTACAATCAACATAGACTCTCTCCAAGAGTCATGCATGTCAAATCCACTTTTATGTGCTGTTTTGCGTACTTCTTTTAAATGTTCTGGACTCCTATGTGCAAATAGTCGTTTAGATTTTACACCCTCACCATAGTAGTATTCAGAACAATCCATAAATACAGATTGTAGTGTTCCAAACCAACGCTCAAGTCCTGCTTTCCCTGTAGCTTTGTGAGTAAATGTAATTTTAACTCCCATTTGCTCTAAGGTTGCAAACAACCTTTTAGCCTCTTCTGTATTATGACCCGGAAAGCGGTCAAACACAATTTCATAAGGTAAATATTGAGCCTCTTTAACTGCCATTTTGACGGCGTTTAAAACAGACCATCTATCTTCTTTATAATCAAAATTATAACCAAGAACATCACCGCTATGAACATCACGAACAGCAATTATAAATAAGAAGTTTTTGCCTCCAGCTTCAGTTTTATGTGCTACCAAGTTCATACGAGTAGCATCTACTTGCCAACAATCACCTGCAAACAATGCGTTTTTAAAAGGGATGTAGCTCTCGTATAAATGTGATCCGCGCTCACCTTTGCCAAATCGAGAACTGGCGGTTAAAAATTTGGTGTTATGTGTTTCAAACACATTTTGTCCAAACCATCTTCGACTTGGCATTGCTTTATCGGTAAGGCGACATAAAAAGCGTACTCTTCTTATGATAGAATCATTGGAGTAATTTTGTCCCATAGACCTTAATTGCAAGGCCCATGAATTAACCTCTTCGTCAATATATGTTAAGGCATTATTATTACCACTACGAGGTAATTTTACAACTTCAACTATTGGAGTGCTATTTTCAATAACTTCTAAAATTTTTGCTTTAAATTTTCGGTAATTGTAAGGTAGATATCTGATGTCGTATTTTTCGAGTAATTCGCTATACTCTTTAAATAATGTGTTTTTTGACAAGTCTATTTCGTTATCATCAATCCACTTAATGCAGCTCTCTATTATTGCACAAGCAATTGAAAGTGATTTTTGTTGAATAGAAGTGCAGTCAGAGTAAAAATTAAGGTAGTCTTTATAAGTCTTTTTTTGATGGTATTTAAAATGGAGCTCTAGCGAATTTTGATGCTGATTATTTACAGAATTATTGTAGTTAATAAGGAGTGTGTCTAAATCACCAAAAAGGTCTCTAATAAAATGAGGTTTACGGTTTGGGAGGTGCTTTAAATCGTAGTAAACTTGATTATTAATTTTAGCATACCTCCAACTTTTCCCCGTAGTAGGTAAAATACTATGATGCTGATGGCAAGGTTGTACAGATTTCTTGTATCCACTTCTTATACGCCTCATATATCCATCAGATAATTGAACAACATCCATTAATAAACGTTGATTTACCCATACTGTTTGGGTATCTTTAGATTTTCTAATTAATATGTCATTAATACGAAAATTCATGAGGCTTTAGGAACGTATTTATCAGCTTCCGATTTAATATCTTTAACCAATTGAGTATCACGTTCATCGTGTAACCCGTTAAGCACATCCCTAACATACTTTTCTGACACATTTAATTTTTTTGCAATTAAAGAGCCAATACCGTGGAAATACTCAGTCTTTATCTTCTTGCGGGTTTCCGTTTGCATTTATATATTATTTTGTGATATATTTGTGAAATATTGCATTTAGTTGTTACTAAATTCGATAACAAATACATACAGAAAAACTGTATTAACAAATTATTCTGTATAAAAATAAAGAAATTTTGTATTTCAATGATTGACCAATCACATATCAAAAAAAGATTTAACCTTATATATAGTGCTCTTAGGTCTAGTGGAGCATTTCATACAGATAAAGAGTTAGCAAAAAAAATTGGTTTTACTCCACAACAATTAAATGAAGTATTAAAAGGTAGGACTAAATTTAATCTTAATTTTTTACAGAAATTCTGTAATGAATTTGATGTAAGCCTTGATTTTTTAGCCTTAGGAATTCAGAAACCAAATGAACCAGTTTTGTTACATAAAGAAAGTGTAACAAAAAGTGTAACAAAAAGTGTAACAAACCAAAAGGACAAAAAAAGTTACACTTCAGATATTATTATGAGTCCTGAAGGTAAAGTCCCTAGGCATTTGTCAAATGATGAACTAGTACCTTATTATGATACCGATTTTGCAGCCAATTCCGATATTAAGATGATAGACGATGCATCTGCTGCACCATCATACTACATGGATATACCTGAGTTTAGTGGCTGTACAGCATTTAGAGCGTACTCTGACAGTATGGAAAAACTAATCAAGAGTGGTTCGATTCTTTTCGCTACAAAAATTGAATCATGGCTAGAACACTTAGAGTATGGGCAGATTTATGGTATTGTTTGTAATGATGGTAGAAGATATCTAAAATACATCCGTAGAGCAGATAAGCACAAAGAAGAGTTTTTATTACGCTCAGAGAATGCAGACTATGATGATTTTGATATGCCAAAGCAATCAATTCGTAATATTTGGCTCATTCATGGGTGGTTAAACAAGAGAACTTAACAAATTTCGACCAAAAAATAACTAAGATTAAAGATAGTTTAAACGATAATTAAAACAAATTCAACCAAAAAATACTTGAATACCTTTATTTTAGTGTACTTTTAGTATTACCCCCTATACGTTCTAACATACCAATATACTTTCCTGCTTGGTTAGGAGACTTGTCCTTTATTTTCCATTTAGAAATGAGTATTTTAATTATAATCGCTGATACATAAGTAGTTATTAAAATAGCTGTTATAAAAAGCAAAGGACCAATGCTAAAAAAAGCAGTTATATTTATATTGAAAGGATAATACAAATATACAGCACACAAAATCACCATTATATGTAGAGCTTGATCAATAAAAAATAATATTTGTGTACTAACTTTAGCATCTAAATTTAGTTTTATTAAATCAATGATGTAATGAGAAATAATAATTAAGGTAATAGCTTTCCAGTAATAGAAATTGAATTGTAATATGATTAATAATAAAACTATATGTATTAATAGATGCCAATATAAATAAGGAGATTTGTGTTTCTTTTTTTTCTTGTTAGCTATCCATTTATCGGGTTGAAATAAAAAGTCGCCCATTAAATGAGCTAAAATAAATTTTATGGCTAGTGCTAACATTTGCTTTTTATTTTTTGTTGATAATAATCAAGTAGTTTCTGAATTTCATAAAACCCACCCCTTTTTAAACTTGTACTAATATTACTTTGTTTTTTATGAAGTAAATCAGCCAATTCTTTTTGATTGGTATTAGATTCTATTGCGGTTTTAATGATTAAAGAAGAATTGGGTGTCCAGTTATCCGTTGTTAGTGAAGCAAGATCAAACATTAAATTCATTGTTTTATTAAAATCTTGCCATATGGTTTTAATGGTAAGCGTTTGCTTTTTTAGTTTTTCAAATGCTTCTCCGGAATAAATAAATGCACTTCCGTTAGATTCAGTTATTTTTTCCGATTCATACGTTTTTTCTCCAATACCAATAGCTATTCTAACATCTAATCCCTTAAATTGCTTTATTGTTGATTTGATTAGTATTGCTGCTATTAAAGCATCGCTTGGTACTATTTCTATTTGAAAGCTATCACCTCTATAAATTTCCCAATTTTTTGGCTCTGTACCATATTTGTTCAATACCTTTTTTAATTCGGGTATCCACTTATGTGCGTCTATGCTTCTAGAATTAATAATATCACCAGTTATAATTGCAATCATCAACTTTAATTTTTACCAAATATATATGCTTTTTTGCATATAATTTAATTTGTATGATTGTAATATAAGTTTAAAAGTTTGGCAGTCATTACTGACTTCAAAAAATTAAAATGCGATAAAAGAAGAAAGAGAAAAGAGAATTTTTTTAAAAAATAAACATAGTTAATTGGCTTTGTAAAACTTAGTATAATAGATTGGTTTTATTGCATATATTTTGTCTTCATCGTCAAATATTATTTTAATTTTTTCAAATTTAGGGTTATCTGTTTCCAAAATGTATGTGTAGTGTAAAATTTTGAATACTTTATTTTCAGGGTACATTTGAATTCCGTAATACGTTATTTTTAATTTATTTTCAGAAGATAATAACTCTTTTAAGTAATCTTGTTTATCATCTTTAATTTTATTAACAATCAAATCGGACATGTAATTTTTTGGAATTGAAAAATCATTGTTATTTAACTCTTCAATAAAATTTTTAAATAGAGAGTCTAACATTAAAATTTTATCATTTTCTAAGTTAGAGGTAAACTTAAGGCTGTCCTTAATTTCAATTATATTCAAAATTGGGTTTTCATTCTCCTTTAAAATCAAAGTATCATGTTCTGATTGCCCAAAACCCATAAAATGGATTGCTAAAATTATTATGCAACTAATTTTTTCCATATTTATTTATAAGTAAAACAGTTTAATTCTAGTTTCGTCTAGCAAATATAATCAATCCTAAATATTAATTTAGTATTGTTTAAATCCTTTTCTAAATAGTAAATAAAGAACGTTGTCTTTCCCGCGAAAGCGGGAATCCAGAACAGATGTATATATAGATTCCCACTTTCGCGGGAAAGACAAATACATATGAGTGTATGTAAGGCGGCAAAAAAATAGTTTTAAAATAAATCTCACTAATTTGCAACATCCCAATAAATGTATCGTCTTTAATAATGAACACTAACTGATCAAGCGTAAAGTGAAAATTCACCATTTAGGAATTATAGAGCAGTGCAAGAAGCACGACCGTAGAGCACAATTAAAATTGTATAATCAATATTGTGGTGCAATGTATAATGTTGCATTCCGATTTTTGAAAAATTCTCAGGACGCTGAGGATGCGATGCAAGAAGCTTTTATAAAAGCATTTAAGAAAATTGATTCTTATAAAGGTGGGGTAACATTTGGCGCATGGTTAAAAAAGATAGTGATTCACACAAGTATTGATCTATTAAAGTCAGCAAAGTTAAAATTTACTGATGTAGATGAAAACTATTTGAATGTGGTTAGTGATGATGATTGGGAAGTTGAAGGTCAAGTTTCTATTGAAGAAGTAAAGTCGGCAATTTCTCAATTACCTCAAAAATACGAATTGGTACTCTCGTTATTTTTGATAGAAGGCTATGATCATAATGAAATATCATCAATTTTAGAAATTTCGGAAGTGAATTCTAGAACGCAGTTATTAAGAGGTAAAAAGAAATTAAAAGAATCGTTAAAACAAACTAGCAATGGGACAGGATATTAAAAAATTATTCGATGAAGCACCAGAAATGGTTTCAAGAGAATTGCCTAAAGGTCATAAAAGTAGATTTGAAGATCGTTTGGAAGAAGAATTTCCAAAACAAAAACCTTCTTTCTCATGGATGAAGATTGCAGCATCAATTGCACTCATTGTAAGTTTAGGAATAACAGGGTTTAATTATTTCTCTTTTGAAGATGAAACAAGTAATGGAATCAATTCGATGGCTGATATTTCTCCAGATTTAAAAAAAGTTGAAGAATATTATTTATCACATATCAATTATCAGTTCTCAAAAATTAAAATAACAGATGATAATAGGACGCTATTAGAAGGGTATTTTATTGAGATGGGAGCATTACAAGAATCTTATAAGAGTACTATGGCAAAGATTGATTCTGAAGAAGAAATATCAGAAGAAACAATTGATGCCTTAATAGAAAATTTGCAAATGAGATTGAAATTAATGTATCAATTAAAAGCACAATTAAAGAAAATAGACAATTTAAACAAGCAACAAAATGAAGACAATAAAGCATAATTTATTAGCTGTATTACTATTGAGTGTATCGGTAGTATTTGCACAAGTCAAGACGCAAAAATCAATAGAATCATTTAATGTAGATAATGATGTAATAGTTGAAATAAATGCACATGATAGTGATATTATCGTAGAACATTGGAACAAAAATCAGGTGTTGGTAGAAACTGTTTTAGAAATAGATGGAGTAACAGTAGAAGAGTCAAAAGAAATTTTTGACGCTTGGAATGTAGAAGCTTTAGGTAATTCAAGCAAAGTAGTTATCAACTCTAAGCCAGATTTTCATTATGCTTTGGCAGGTGATTTTAATTTCGACTTCGATATGCCAGATATGGACTTTGATTTTCCAGAAATAGATTTCGATTTTGAACCTGTAATAGCCTATGGTTTTAAGTTTGATTCTGTGAACTTGCCAGCGCAACCACAAATGCCAAAAATTGTGATAGAACATTTGAATAAAATCGAATGGGATCAAAAAGCGTATGAGAAAGACAAAGAGAAATACTTAGCAGAATTTGAAAAGCAGCAAGAAGAATGGGCAAAAGAGTTTGAAGAAAAGTTTGAGCCTCAAATGAAAAAGTATGAAGCTGAGATGGAGAAGTGGGAAAAAGAATTCGAAGAGAAGTATGAGCCTCAAATGGAAAAGTACGAAGCCGAGATGGAGAAATGGGCAGAAGACTTTGAAAAGAACATTGAACCTCAACTAAAGAAGCATGAAGAAAAAATGGCTAAATGGGAAAAAGATTTTGAGAAAAACATAGAGCCAAAATTAAAGGCCCAAGAGAAAAAGATGAAGAAGTTAGAAGAAGAAATTGAGGCTAAGCTTGAAAAAAGCATGAAGATGAAAAAGAAAATTACCATCAAAATACCTAAGGATGCTCGTGTGAAAGTTAACACACATGACGGCTCAATTAAATTACCTAAAGGAGTAAAGAGAGCTTAAAATTAAAAACATTGTCAGTCTGAGTCTGTCGAAGACCATTTAATAAAACACTTCGACAAGCTCAGTGTGACATAGATAATTATATTTGCAATACATTTTATAAAGCTAATAAATAATGTATTGTCTTTCCCACGAAAGTGGGAATCCATTTTAAAGGTAATTAGTCTATTATTAGTCTAATTTTATTCTGTTACTTTTAATCTAGCAGTTGCAACGGTATCAATATCAGAAAATTTATTTTGTTGATAAGCTAAATAACCGCTTATTCCAATCATAGCAGCATTGTCTGTAGTGTATTCAAATTTTGGAATGTAGGTAGTCCACCCAAAGTTAGTTTCTGATTCTTTTAATACTTTACGAATTTCAGAATTAGCACTCACTCCACCCGCAATAGCAATATGTTTTATACCAGTTTGTTTTACAGTATTTTTTAGTTTATCTAGTAGTATTTCAACAATTGTATGCTGTATGGATGCACAGATATCATGTAGGTTTTCTTTTATAAAATTTGGATTTTCTTTTACATTCTTTTCAATAAATCTAAGAATCCCGGTTTTTAATCCGCTAAAACTAAACTCTAATTTACCCACTCTTGGTTTGGTAAATTGATATGCTTTTGGATTTCCTAATTGCGCATATTTGTCAATCAATGGTCCTCCGGGGTAAGGTAAACCCAATATTTTTGCCGACTTGTCAAAAGCTTCTCCAACAGCATCATCTAGTGTTTCTCCAAGAACTTCCATTTCAAAATAATCATTCACTTTTACAATCTGCGTATGTCCACCACTTATGGTTAAGCATAAAAAAGGAAAGGGAGGTTTGTTGTGATTTTCATCATCAATAAAATGAGCTAAAATATGTGCCTGCATATGATTAACACCAATTAAAGGAATGTCTAAACCCATTGCAAATGACTTTGCAAAAGAGGTGCCTACAAGTAAAGAACCCATTAATCCAGGTCCGCGTGTAAAAGCTATGGCATTTAACTGATTTTTGTCGATATTTGCTTTTTGGATTGCCTGCTGAACTACTGGAATGATATTTTGTTGATGTGCCCGTGAAGCTAATTCTGGAACCACACCACCATATGCTGTGTGAATTTCTTGATTTGCCACAACATTAGACAAGACTTTTTCGTTGCATAAAATAGCAGCGCTTGTATCATCGCAAGATGATTCAATTCCTAATATATATATTGGTTCAGAGTTCATTTTAAAACAAATAAGGCACGAAAATTGTCATATAAAATGCAAAGTTAAGGCTTATCAAACGATTTAAAAAAATAGTATTTCGATTCTTACGATTCCTCGTAATTCTTTTGGTGTTGCTCTCAATTACTTTATCCATTCCTGCGGTGCAAACCAAATTAGGATCTATGGCTACTGATTTACTTAATAAAAATTTTGACACACATATTGTTGTAGATAAAATTGATTTGTCCTTTTTAGGAAGAGTAGAGCTTAAAGATATTGAAATTAGTGATCACCACTTAGATTCAATGATTAATGTGAAAAGTTTAGAAACTTCTATTTTTAGTTATCGCAGTATTTTTAATAATAAATTGGAATTTGGCGAAATTGAATTAGAAGGCGTTTACTTTATTATTAAAACTTATAAAGGAGAGACTGATGATGCCTTTAGCATTTTTGTTGATAGTTTTGATAAAGAAAAAGACACGGTTCCTTCTACTTTTATGTTAACATCAACTTTGGTTAATTTGAGTGATGCTTATTTTGAAGTGCGCGATGAAAATGAGGATGACGACCCAGTAACTTTTAAAGAGATTCATGGTCAAGTTTATAACTTATTAGTTGATGGGCCTAATTTTTCTGGAGATATTAGAAAGCTACATTTTATAGACGATCATCAGATTGAAGTTCAAAATTTAACAACTGATTTTTCCTATACTAGAAAAGAAATGAAGTTGTTGAATTCAACTCTAGAAACTGATACATCAATAGCTAAAGCAGATATTACTTTTTTCAGAAATGGCTCTTTTGCAGATTTTAATAATAAAGTAAAGTTCGAAGCAACAATTCACCAAGCTGATATTTCGCTAGGCGATTTAAATAATTTTTATGGAGAATTTGGAGATAGAGATGTGTTACACTTTAATGCCAAATTAAAAGGGACTCTAAATAATTTTACTGCAAAACGATTGAAATTAAAATCTGATTCAAATTTAATTTTCGATGGCGATTTTCATGTGATAAATGCATTTGATACAGACCAAGGATTCTCGGTCGATGCACGATTGTCAAATTTAGTTTCCGATTATAATCAACTAAAAGGTTTTTTGCCAAATATTTTAGAAAAGTCTTTGCCAACAATTGTAAAAGATTTTGGTAGATTCGAAATTTCAGGAAATACTTTCATTACTTCTGATATGATTGATGCTCAAGTGCAAATGAATTCAGATTTGGGGTCAGCAATTACAGATATTGAATTGACAAATATTGATAATATTGATGAGGCATCATATATAGGGCATGTAAAAGTGATTGACTTAGAGTTGGGTAAAATTATAAAAGATTCATTGGTTGGTAAATTCTCTATTGATGCAGATGTTGATGGCAAAGGTTTTACTATCGAAAATATGAGTGTTATTGTTGATGGAAAAATTTCTAAACATCAATACAAGAATTATACATATCAAAACATTGATATTTTTGGAGAACTTGCCAATAAGAAATTCAACGGTAAATTATTTGCCAATGATCCAAATATTAGATTAGATTTTGTTGGCTTAGCAGATTTATCAACTGATGTATATCAATTCGATTTTGATGCTATTATAGATTATGTAGATTTTAACAAGCTCAATTTATTTAAGCACGATTCAATATCAGTTTTAAGAGGAGATATAGGCATAGAGCTAAAAGGTAATACAGTAGAAGATTTATCAGGTAGCATTCATATTACCCAAGCTTCATACACAAATCAAAACGATCAATATTTTTTCAAAGATTTTGATATTACTTCTTCTTTTAAAGAGAAAGTTAGAACAATTACATTGAACTCTCCAGACATTATTAACGGAAAGATTGAAGGAGTATTTAAATTTAATGAATTAGGTAAAATTGCTCAAAACGGGATAGGAAGTATCTATACTAATTACCACCCAAATAGTGTTGGTAAAGGGCAATATTTAGATTTTATTTTTGACATTGATGATAAAATTGTCGAAATACTTTTTCCTGAAGTAACCATTGGTCCAGATACTTTTATTAAGGGATCTTTGAATGCCGATACAGATGCATTGGTATTAACTTTGCGCTCGCCAAGTATTAATGCTTATGGTACTAAGGTAAATAGTATCAGATTACAAATTGATAACCAAAACCCTTTATTTAATACGCAATTGAGTGTTGAAAATATTGCGATGAAAAATTATGAATTGTCCGATCTTGAGCTAGTAAATATAACCTTGAATGACACCTTATATTTTAGAACACAATTTTTTGGTGGTGTTGATAAAACAGAAAGCTATAACTTAGGATTTTATCATACTATCGACGAAAATAACAAGTCAGTTGTTGGGATTCAAAAATCTAACATCAATTATAAAAACAAGAATTGGTATTTAAACCCAGATGAAAATAAAAAGAATAAAGTTGTTTTTGAAAGTGATTTTTCGGCTTTTGAAATTCAAGATTTTGATATGGTATCTGGAGTGCAAAAAATTAAATTTTTTGGAACCACTTTTGGAGCCGATGAAAAGAATATAAACGTAACATTTAATAATGTTGATTTAGCAGGTATTACTCCGGATATTGAAGATTGGAATTTTGCAGGACTTATTAATGGAGAGCTAAAATACAATGAAAGTCAAAATGATGTCATTCCATTGGCAAATATCACTATTGAAGATTTCTTTGTAAACGAATCTTATCAGGGTGATTTAAAGTTGGGTATTCAAGGGCAAAATTCTCTACAGCGTTTTGATGTTGATGTATCTATTAAAGAAAACGGAGATACAAGTTTGCTAGCTTATGGAGTTGTAGATTTTACACCAGAAGAACCAACAATTGGAATGAATATAGACTTTGAGAAACTAAAGTTAGATATATTAAGCCCGATTGGTGATGAGAATTTTACCAATATGAGAGGTTATGTTTACGGTAAGGCTACATTGTCTGGTTTGTTAGAAAATCCAACGATGAATGGTGAGCTAAGAATTGATGAAGCTGGTGTGGCGCTTCCATACCTTAATGTTGATTATGATTTTGAAGGGACTTCTGTTGTAAAGCTACACGATCAAACTTTTGAAGTTGTAGACATTTCATTAAGAGATATTAAAGAAGGAACAAAAGGTGAATTAAACGGAACTATATCACATACTAATTTTGCTGAATGGAAATTAGATTTGAATTTAATTACTCAAAACCTACTGGTATTAAATACTGAAGAGTCAGAAGAAGAACTGTATTATGGCGATGCATTTATTGATGGCAGTGCCAAAATTCACGGATTTACAGATAATTTAACTATTGATGTAAATGGTAAAACGAATAAAGGGACCTACTTTGTAATTCCGTTAAGTGATATAAAAACAATTAGTAATTCTAAACTAGTTACCTTTATTACAGACGATGAAGAAGTAGATTTTAAATTACCAAATGAAATATTATTAGACAAGTTTAAAGGATTGGCAATCAATTTCGATCTTCAAGTTACCAAAGATGCTGTTATTGAGATGATTATAGATAAGACAACTGGAAGTTCTTTAAAAGGTAGCGGAACTGGGGATTTGCAAATAGAACTAGATACGAATGGAAAATTTAATATGTTTGGTGATTTTGTAATTGATAATGGACTCTATAATTTTAGTTTTGCAGGTATCGCTAACAAAAAATTTGTTGCTGCAAAAGGAGGGACAATTTCATGGAACGGAAATCCATATACAGCAGAGATTAATATAGAAACACTATATCGTGTTTATGCAAACCCAAAAGTTGTTTTAGAAAGTATATATACCAATAGAGATATTGCTGTTGATTTGGTAGCACGTTTTTCAGGTGAGTTGTATAACTCTAATATTGATTTTGATGTCTTAATTCCTGATGCAGATTCTGATGTAAAATCAGAATTAGATTTTAAAATAAATCAAAATGACAATAAGATTATGCATTTTGGAAACTTGTTGATTCTTGGAAATTTTTATAACGATCAAGCTAATTTATTCCAAAACGGAAGAGGTTTAGGAGAAGATACAGCCTATCAAATTTTATCAAGTGCGATTTCAGGATTAATTAGCTCTGGTAATGACAATTTTAAATTGGCAGTTGATTATAGATCAGCATCTAACCAGTCGGATATAGAAGAACTAAATACTAATGATCAAGTAGATATTTCTGTAAAAACTAAAATCAATGATCGTATTTATTTAGATGGTTCTGTAGGAGTTCCTGTTGGCTCTAGTAAACAAACTACCTTGGTTGGTGAGGCAAGTGTTGAGTTTTTATTGAATGAGGAGGGTACTTTAAGATCTACAATTTTTAACCGACAAAATGAAATTCAATATACAGAAGAGGAAGAAGGCTACACCCAAGGTGTTGGTTTAACCTATCAATTTGATTTTGAAAATGGAAAAGAATTACTAGAAAAATTAGGATTTAGAAAGAAAAAAGTTGAAAAGGATACTGTTGAGGTTAAGAAAGATTCAACTCTAGTAAAACCAAAAAACTCAACAGTAAATTTCAGCACTAATTCTGATTAGGTATTAAGTTTTCATTTTCCCAATAGTTTACACAAAAAAAGAGAAGAGTAAATACGTCTTTGCGAAGTAAATTCAAAATTTACTGTGGCAATCTCATTATAAATGTTACTATAGTTATACAGATCGCCACGTCATTCATGCTTCACTCATCCCGAATACAAACTATAATTTACTTTATGGCAATTACAGAAATCTCAACATTTACAAATTTGGGCAAATTAGCAACTTCAACAGTTTCTCTTGCTGGTGCAGTTTTGGCATCAAAATAAGTAGCATAGACTTTATTAATTTCTGAGAAGTCATTCATATCAGCAATAAAAATAGAAGTTTTAACTACATCTTTAAATTCCATAGCAGCAACAGCTAATACCGCTTTTAAGTTCTCCATTACTTGGGTAGTTTCTTTAGAAATAGAATCCAAAACTAACTCATTGCTTTTTGGATTAATTGCAATTTGACCAGAAGTGTATAAGGTGCCATTAACTAATATTGCCTGATTGTATGGGCCAATCGGAGCAGGAGCATTCGCTGTATTGATTATTTTTTTCATGCTGATTTGTTTAAATATTTTTGCAATTCCATCAACCATCAACCATCAACTAAAACAATCTCCTATCAGGTTGCTGACGTTGGTCATATTTAACATCACTTAAAATACCAGATTTTATACCAATATAAAAGTTGTAAGTAGATCTAGGTCCAAAAGGAACCCAGTTAAAACTCATACGCCAACTGTCTAAATCTCTATTAAAACGTAGTTGTGTATAGGTAAATCCTCTGTCTTTTAAATCGAAACCAGAACTGAAACCAACTTTCCATTTTGGAGTTAACTCTACATCGCCAGAAAACATGATAGAGTGCGAGGTTATTTCTTCTTGCCTTGCAAAGTTGTTATAATTCATTGAATAAGCCAAGCGCATAGTCCATGGAATTGTAGATCGATAAAGTTTACTAGTCTTTACATCGCCTTTACCATCTTCATTACCTTCAAAGTCATCTTCGTTTGTAACTCTCATATCTTTACCAAAAATTCCATCTGATTGGGTAGCATCGTTATTGTTATAGGTATCTCTAGATTTGGTATCATTATCACTCCCTTTTTCGAAAGTTTTATTAGAGATAGAGTAGTTCATGGTTAAGCCAGCAGCAGTAAGTCTAAAAAGACTCCCACCGTTATTTATGTTTAACTTATCTATTTTACGACCATTGACATCAATAGCATATGGGTCTAGTGTTGCTCGTAAATTGATATTCATTTTATTCTTAAACAAATTGGTCCCCGCAGTTAAACTAGTTGGACTCCATTTTAAGGAATCTGCAGCCATGTTATAAGAAGTGTTTATATTGAAATTACTTAGTAATTGTACTTTCTTAGATTCTGTTTCGGTCGAGTCTTTCGATTTTACTTTTGCTTCTAATGTATTTGCAATAGAAAGACCAACACTATTTGTAAGTCCGTTTGTTGGATTTCCATAAATTCCATTTGCATAAGGAGAGTAAGTTTCAAAATCATTTGGGTCAACACTTTGTTGAACATCTTCGTAGTAAAAACCAAAATCTGGCCTATAGCTATACGAAAGGCTAGGTCTAAGGGTATGTCTTATAGCCTCAACTCTTCCTTTTTTAAAAGCTAAATCACCATATAGGGTTGTAGATAGCGAGAGGCTTGCACTATACTCCCTAAAAGAATTAAATCCTTTAATGGTATCAGTAACTATAGAGTCTGTAACAGCCTCATACTCTTTTTTAATTCGGTCAAAGTTCCATACTTCTTTATAATTTGCACTAGGTGATAGTGTAAAATGTTTAGCAACTTTTGTACTTGTACTCAAGGCAACATTTTGTTGAACCCCAGCTTTAGCATCTTCAAACATTTCACTTTTAAAGAAGTTTTCTTCTTTTGTGTTGATGCGGTAATCTCCAGAGAAATTATATACCACACCAATATTTTGTAAAGCATTTTTCTTACTGCCTGTTTTTGGAGCAAAAGGATAAATTCTATCCATACTAAATTGTACAGCTGGTAACGACATTATAATGCTTTCGGTATTGGTATTTTGAGTGTGAGTAGCTGTGGCAGACATATTAAAAGGAGTGCCAACAAATGTTTTTTGATAGGATATAGAAGAACTAAATGTATTATTTAAAAAGGCATTGCTGTTATACTCATTTAGTGATTGTCTGTAATATTGACTAGATCCTACATTAACAGAAGCGCTAAATCGTGCATTTGGATTTGCTTTCGCATCCTGACTGTGACTCCATCTAATATTGTAGTTAGACGCTCTACTATAATCGTCAAAACCTCTTAAGCTAGTATATAGATTTTCATAGCGAATATTAAAGCTTCCATTAAACTTGTAGCGCACCACATAATTACTCTGAACTCCTAAGGCCCAACTGCTATTTGTATAAATATCTCCTGTAATAGCCAAATCAAAATAATCGCTAATAGCTAAATAATATCCTCCGTTTTGTAAAAAGAAACCTTGCTCTCGAGATGTACCGTATGATGGTAAAAGAATACCTGAAGAGCGTCCTTTTGTAAGCGGAAAATATGCAAATGGTAATATGATAGGTGTTGGTACTTCGGCAATATACATTTGCGACATACCCGCAACTATTTTTTGATCAGGTACCATTTTTCCTTTTTTAATAAGGATGTGATAATCTGGGATAGGTTTCTTTTTAGAGGTTGTTAGCATTACATCTCTAATATAAATGGTAGAGTCATTTACTTTTTTAGTTACGCGGGTGCTAGTGATAAATCCACCTAAGTCTTGTGCATCTGTTCCGTGTGCAATTAAGCGTTCGGTTTTCCAATTAAGTTTTATAGTATCGTGTACAGATTCTTGTCCGTCTTGTATAACCACTGGTCTTTGCACATAACCCAAGCTGTCTTTTATTCCGAAAGCAGTAATGACATTTGTCTTATGGTTGATAACAATTTTACCCGCTTTAATATTGATATCACCATAATCTATTTCGGCTTCGTCGTATAAAGTTAAAATACTATTGACCATATCTTCTTTCATATAGCCTTTAGCATTGTGTGTGATGATATCTTCAATAGCCCCTTTTGGTTTAATGCTATCAATAGAAATAGAGTCAACGGGTTTAAGCAGTACTAATTCTTCTTCTATATGACGCACACTATCCCTTGATTTTAAAGAAGTATTTTTAATAGGAGCTTCTATTGTCTTTTGCTGTTCAAACTCTTGTGCAGATGAAGAAAGTATCCCAAAGCTGAAAAGAAACAATGATAAAAGTATTTTATGTATATTTTTTTGCAATGCTTTGATTACTTTATCGTTTTTATCTAAAAACAAGGTTCAAAAACTCATAACTTTTATTACTTTAGCTGATGAAATTTGACCGTTAATTTTTGTCTTTTTTTTACTCAATAATTCAATCTTAGAATCCTGAGCCACTTGAGGCAAAAATAATTAAAATATATTGATGACCTTAGAGATGTTTAACAAATTTAATACCAAAACGAATGCAATATTGGTTTTCGTATTATTCTTCTTTTTTATTGCAATTCCATACTCAACTTTTGCTCAAGATAAAACCTTTACGGTAGTGTTAGATGCTGGTCATGGGGGACATGACCCTGGTAAAGTAGGCTATAAAAAATACAAGGAAAAAGATATTGCCTTAAATATTGTTCTCGAGATGGGCGAAATTTTAGAACAATCAGAAAATATAAATGTTATCTATACACGTAAAACAGATGTTTTTGTTGATTTATGGGAGCGTGGTGAAATAGCTAATAAAGCCGATGCTGACTTGTTTGTATCAATTCATTGTAATGCCCACACTTCGCAAGCTTATGGTGCAGAGACTTGGGTATTAGGTTTACATGCTAACAAACAAAATTTAGAGGTTGCAAAAAAGGAAAATGAAGTAGTTTTACTAGAAGAAAACTATAAAGAAAATTATAAAGGATTTGACCCAAACTCTCCAGAATCACTCATCGGTATTACGATCCTGTTAGAAGAATATTTAGATCAATCTTTGCAATTGGCGAGTATTGTTCAAAATAATATGACGCAAGATTTAAAACGAAAAGATAGAAAAGTAAAGCAGGCAGGTTTTGTGGTATTGCATCAAACATACATGCCAAGTATTTTGATTGAAACAGGATTTCTTTCTAATAAAACGGAGGGAGCTTATTTGAATTCTAAAAATGGGCAATCTAAATTTGCAAAGGTGATTGCTTCAGGAATTCAAGAATATTTTGGGCAGGTTACAATGAATACAGTTGTAGATGATGAGGTAGTTTTTGATGATACAAAGCGTAAATCTGATATTGTTTTTAAAGTACAAATTGCGTCAGGTTCAAAAAAATTGGCGACTAAATCATACAATTTTAAAGGGCTTAAAGGAATTGAACGTGTTAAAGTGAGTAATGCGTATAAATATTATTTAGGTAAAACTTCTAATTTTGAAGCTATCAAAGATTTTCATCAACAAGCAAAGAAGAAAGGTTATAAAGATGCGTTCATTGTTGCCTTTAAAGATGGTAAAAAAGTATCAGTTAGCGAAGCTCTAAAAACTCAGAATTGAACAAGAGTAGCTCGTAAAAAATTAGTATTATTGTTTTTTAAAAACCAAGTATGAAAATATCAAGAGAGTTAAAAACAGGAGTTGTATCAGTAGTTATTATTGCTGCCTTTATTTGGGGCTATAATTATATGAAAGGTCAAAACCTTTTTGAAAATACTAGCAGAACATATTTTGCTGAATACAGCGAGATCAAAGGCCTTAATACAGCAAGTGCGGTTACGATTAATGGATATCAAGTTGGTAAAGTTGTAAGTATTGAGTTTAACAAGAATCCTGAAAAAAGAGGAACTTTAGTTGTTGAGTTTGGTGTAGAGAATGATTTTGAATTCTCTAAAGAAAGTGTTGCTAGAATTTATAGCGCAAGTTTAATGGGAGGCATGTCTTTAGCAATCGATCCTTCTTATGATGGCGAAAATGCGGTGTCGGGTGATTATTTAAGAGGGCATGTAGAGTCAGATATGCTTTCGTCTTTAAGTGATGAGTTGGGACCTTTGCAAAATAAACTTGAAAGTGTTATTGTAAATGCAGATTCATTATTGGTTGGATTAAATCAAGTACTAGATCAAAATTCCAGAGAAAATCTGCGTAAAACTTTTGCAAGCTTAAATGAGACTATGAAGAACTTTGAACTAGTATCTTCATCACTCGATGGATTGATAGATGATAATAAAGAAAAAATAGACAACTCACTTGATAATTTAGAACTAATGACCGATAACTTTGCGAAGTTGTCAGATTCATTAGCCAATGCTAATCTAGGACAAACAATAGCGAAGTTAGAAACAACGGTAACTTCATTGAATACTATTTTAGGTGGATTAGAAAACGGAGAAGGCTCTATCGGAAAACTATTAAAGGATGATGGACTGTACATCAACTTAGAAAATGCCTCTAAAGAATTAGAAGAATTATTACGCGAAGTAAAAGAGCATCCAAAAAGATTTGTTCATCTTTCAGTTTTTGGAAAGAAAGATAAAGGGTATCAACCTAAAGAAGAAGTCGAAAACCAGTAAGATGTATGACTTGGATCAAAACAATCCCATTCCATAAAGCAACAGGTCGCCTTCAAAAATTATACAAAAAAGTTTCTGGGCCCAATAATAATGTCGATAACATTATGTTGGCACATAGCCTAAGACCACACACTATGACAGGTCATATGGCGCTTTACAAAAACACACTACACAATAGCAATAACACATTGCCAAAATGGTATCTAGAAACCATAGGCGTATATGTGAGTATTTTAAATCATTGTAATTATTGTATTGACCATCATTTTGAAGGATTAAAAAGGCTGTTAGAAGACAGCAATAAATCCAACGAATTAAAAGAAGGTTTAAAAACTGACACTTTTAATATGATATTAGAAAAAAAATATGTCGAAGGATTGCGATATGCTAAAAAACTCACAAAATCATTAGATACTTTAGGCTTTGAAGATGTAGAACGGATGAAATCCGTAAATTTGTCCGATGGTGAGATTTTAGAAATTAACCAAGTAACAGCCTATTTTAATTATGCTAATAGAACAGTGCTTGGATTAGGAATATCAACAGAAGGAGATATCATTGGATTATCGCCAAATGACAACTCAGATGAAAATAATTGGAACCATCAATAAATAGATATGCAGTATATAGATAACATATTATTCGCGGTATTATTAATTTTCGGAATTGGATTTTTTGTTAGAAATATCAAAAAATTAAAGCGAAATATTTTTTTAGGAAAAGACTTAGATCGCTCTGATAAAAAATCAGAAAGATGGGCTAATATGACGCTCATTGCGTTAGGACAATCAAAAATGGTGAGACGTCCAGTAGCGGGAATTCTTCATATTGTTGTATATCTCGGCTTTATTATTATCAATATTGAAGTTGTTGAGATTATCATCGACGGACTTTTTGGTACACATCGCGCTTTTAGTTTTATGGGTGGACTTTATTCTTTTCTCATAGGTAGTTTTGAGATTTTAGCAGGATTGGTTTTAGTTTCAGTCATTGTTTTTTGGATTAGAAGAATGATACTTCGCATACCAAGATTTTGGAATAAAGAAATGAAAGGATTTCCTAAAAATGATGCCCTTTATATTTTGTATTTCGAAATGGTACTGATGAGTTTATTCCTAATTATGAATGCTACTGATGTTCCTTTTCAAGAAACAAATGCAGGAAACCCCATCAGTCAATTTGTAGCAATTTTGTTTCATGGTATCGGTCACGACACACTTCATTTAATAGAAATGATTGCTTGGTGGATACATATTATCGGAATATTCATTTTCCTTAATTATTTATACTATTCTAAACACTTACATATATTATTAGCGTTTCCTAATACTTTTTATGCGAATTTAAATCCGAAAGGACAATTTCCGAACGATAAGAATGTAACCAAAGAAGTGCAAATGATGATGGATCCAAACGTAGATTCTTTTGCGGCAGCTCCTGAAGGTGCCGAAGATGAAGTGCCAGAAAAATTTGGAGCAAGTGATGTTGTAGATTTAAATTGGGTGCAATTAATGAATGCCTATACATGTACCGAATGTGGTAGATGTACTTCTGTATGTCCTGCAAATATTACTGGGAAAGAATTATCGCCGAGAGCTATTATGATGAAAACACGTGATAGGGTAGAAGAAGTAGGTAAAAATATCGACCAAAATAAAGGAGAATTTAAAGATGATGGCAAGCAATTGTTGAATGATTATATCACTCCAGAAGAATTGTGGGCATGTACAAGTTGCAATGCTTGTGTAGAGGAATGTCCTGTAAATATAGATCCATTATCCATTATTATGGATATGCGCAGGTATTTGGTGATGGAGCAATCGGCTGCACCTCAAGAATTAAATATGATGATGACAAATATTGAAAATAATGGTGCTCCATGGCAATATAGCCAAATGGATCGCCTAAATTGGAAAGACGAATAATCAAAAAAAAAACCATAAACACAACAATACAGAATTTTTAGAATGAAGACAAAAACAGACAAAGAATTAAGTGAGTTAAAAGATGCAGAAGGAAATTTGTTAAGCCCAATTTTATCTGGTGAAGTAAAAAATTATTTAATTGATATAGACGGAACCATAACTGATGATATCCCTAATGAAGAGCCAGAAAGAATGGGGACTTGTGAACCATTCCCGGATGCTTTAGCAACGTTGAATAAATGGTATGACGAAGGACATATTATCTGTTTTTTTACATCGAGAACAGAAGCTCATAGAGAGGTAACTACAGAGTGGTTAAATAGAAATGGATTTAAATTCCACAGTTTATTAATGGGAAAACCAAGAGGAGGTAATTATCATTGGATAGACAATCACTTGGTAAAAGCTACGCGATATAGAGGCGAGTTTACCGATTTAATTGAAAAAGAAGTAACCATCGAAGTTTTTGATGATGGTACTCATGAATAAGATGGATTAAAATAATTGAATGATAAGAGTCATTATACGGATCTTTTAATCATTCAGTTTTTAAATCGTTTAATTTTTAAAATAGAATTGTATGAATGTACCAACAATGGCAGAAATGATGGCCCAAGGAAAGCAACCAGAAGTGTTGTTTTGGGTTGGGTCTGCAGGAAGTTTTGATGACAGAGCTAAAAAAATAACAAGAGCTTTTGTAAAGATATTGCACAAGGCAAATGTAGATTTTGCAGTGTTGGGTACCGAAGAAAGTTCTACGGGCGATGCCGCGAAAAGAGCAGGGAATGAATTTCTATTTCAAATGCAAGCCATGACCAATATAGAGGTGATGAATGCTTATGAAATTAAAAAAATTGTGACTTGTGATCCACATTCTTTCAATACACTTAAAAATGAATACCCAGAGCTTGGAGGTGTTTATGAAGTATATCACCATACACAATTTATTAAGCAACTGATTGATGAGGGTAGATTAACATTGAACCAATCTATGAGTGGAGAGCGAATTACTTTTCATGATCCTTGTTATTTAGGAAGAGCGAATGACGAATATGAATCACCTAGAGATTTGATTCGTAAATTAGGAGTAAACCTTGTAGAAATGAAGCGAAACAAAAACAATGCTTTGTGTTGTGGTGCCGGTGGAGCACAAATGTTTAAAGATGCCGAAAAAGGTGATAAAGAAATTTTTGTAGAACGTACCGAAGAAGCCATTAAAACCAATCCAGATATTATTGCAACTGGTTGCCCTTATTGCAACACTATGATGACCGATGGTATAAAATCGACCAATAAAGAAGATAGTGTTCAAGTATTAGATATTGCAGAATTAATTGCAAATGCAGAGGGATTATAAATTTCACCTACTTTACATTCATCATCCTCTGCTTATAGCTGAGTCTTTAAACAAGCGAATAATCAACCAAACCAATATGAAAAAGACATTTTTAGTAATTAGCCTCATTTTTTTACCGCTTACTTTTTTTGCTCAAGAAGAGAGTGTTTCAATTTTAGATAAAATTGCACAAGAAACCTGTGAGCATCTTAGTAGCGAAGACCTTAAAGATTTATCATCTGATGAATTAACTATTAAGTTGGGCTTATATATTATTAAACTCTATTCTGATTATCAAGAAGAATTAAACGCTGAAGGGTTTAATATTGATTTTAGTGATGATGCTAATGGAGCTGAATATTTTGGTGAAAAAGTTGGAATCAATATGATAAAATTCTGCCCAGAAGTACTTATGGCCTTAGCTGAGAATGAAGCTTTTTACGATGATGATGAATATGAAGTTGTTGAAGAATTTTATGCTGAAGGTAAATTGCTAAAATTAGAAGGGGAAGAGTTTAGCAATATACTAATAGTAGATACGGAAGGTAGAATTCAAAAGTTTTTATGGTTTGCTAATTTTGCAGGCTCAGATAAAATTATGTATAGCGATTCTATTGAGGGGTTAGATGTTGGTATTACATATAAAAATACTGAATGTTATTCTCCTAAATTAAAAGAATACATTATCCGTAAAGAAATTCTTGAAATCATTTATTTGTAAAAAGAGTCATCAGTTCGAACTCAATCGAGACCCTATTATTTATGTTTAAACACTACATCCAAGCAGCTAGATTAAGAACGCTACCATTATCGGTTTCTGGGATTATAGTTGGGAGTTTTCTAGCAGTATCAGACAATCACTTTGATTGGCAAATTTGTGTATTAGCGATATTCACCACTCTTGGTTTACAAGTCTTATCAAATTTCGCCAATGATTTTGGCGATGGTGTAAAAGGAACAGATAATAAAGATAGAGTTGGACCTCAACGTGCTTTGCAAAGTGGTGTCATAACACCAAGGCAAATGAAGACAGCTATAATTATTACGAGTATCGTAACATTAGTTATTGCAATGCTACTCATTTATATTTCTTTCGGAAAAGAGAGTTTTCTGTATTCTTTACTGTTTTTTGGATTAGGTATTGCAAGTGTTGCTGCGGCAATAAAATATACAGTAGGTAAAAATGCCTATGGGTATAGCGGATTGGGAGATGTATTTGTATTTCTCTTTTTTGGATTGCTGAGTGTAGTAGGGTCTTATTTCTTGTACACAAAGCAATTGAATTTTACTATTTTTTTACCTGCGGCATCTGTCGGAATGTTAAGTGCAGGAGTGTTGAATTTAAACAATATGCGTGATCAACTCTCTGATGCGAAATCTGGAAAGAATACGTTGGTAGTAAAAATTGGTGAGGAGTTTGCAAAATATTACCACTACTATTTAATTATTGCTTCATTTTTATGTGCCTTATTATTTGTGACAATTCAACATAGTTCGCCAATGCAATTTTTATTTATGATTGCATACATCCCAATCTATAAGCATTTGGTTGTAGTGCTGAAAAATAAGAATCCGCAGGATTTAGACCCTGAGTTAAAAAAGCTAGCACTGAGTACTTTTTTATTTTCAATACTTTTTGGAATAGGGTTTCTTATTTGAATATAATAAACTGACAATTATCATAAATAAAATACAAAAAGTATTTTATTTTTGTCGCAAATAAACCAAACATTGAAACAACAAATTCTAGGAACCTTTTTTTATATGCTTTATCTGTTCGCTATGCTGCAACCGATAGTTCCTTTAATTGAATACTATTCTAACAAAGAATATATAGCAAGTGTGTTATGTGAGAATCGTGATAAACCTGCTTTAGCTTGTAACGGAAAATGCTATTTAGAAAAACAATTGAAAAAAGCAAGTAAACAAGATACACACGACCATTCAGTTCCACAAATAGATTTGTCAAAGTATCCTGTTTCTCCACTAAATTATACGAATTATAATATAAATGAGTTTATAATTTTTAAAGTTGAAAAATTTTCAGCTCAAGAATTAGCAACACAAAATTTTTACACTTCTCTTTTAAAACCTCCACAATTAATTTCCTAATTAGTAAGGTTGATTTTAGCTAGCTAAAATTATAGTTTAATTATTAGCTATGCAAGTTCGAGTAATTTTTGATAAAAAATTGTATCGAGAAGAATTCCCTAATATGGATTTAAAAATTCTAAAGAGTTTATCAATCAACCATTAAATTTCACAAAAGCTAAAATTACCTGATTCATAAAGTCATTTATTTTATGAATCAAACAAAAATATTATGGCTCAATACTAACTAAATGGGTCATGACTAAAAACATTATAAAATGAAAAACATACTACTAAATATTTTAGTATTACTAGTTGTTGCATCTTCATATGCCCAATCAATTAAGGGGAGAATTGTTGATGCGCACACCAATGAAAGCATTGAAAATGCAACAATAAAAGTTATTAGAACAAACGAATATGCCGTTTCTAATTTAGATGGGGAGTACACAATTACAGCTTCTGAAGGTGACTTGGTAGAAATATCACATGTTAGTTACAAAACGGTACAAATTGAGCTAAGTGATGGGTTAGTTATCAAATTACAATTAGCATCAATTGACTTAAACGAAATTATTGTATCGGCAAATCCGTTAGAAGATATTTCACAGTCAACTGTAATTAACGATGTTACAAAAAAAATCAGTCAACCTAGAAGTGTTGGTGATTTGTTTAAGGATATTAAAGGTTTCGGAATCACAAAAAAAGGAGCCTATGCTTCAGAACCTGTTTTCCGTTCGTTTAAATATGAGCAATTGAATATTCAGATAGATGGAGGGATGAAAGTTTTAAATGCTTGCCCTAATAGAATGGACCCTATAACAACGCATATTATTCCTGAAGAAGTTGAAAAAATAGAAATTGTAAAAGGACCTTTTACTGTTAGATTTGGACAAAATTTTGGAGGTATTATAAACTTAGTTTTAAAAACTCCTTCAAAAGATAAACTTGGGTTTCAAGGAAGTATAGAAGGAGGTTACGAAACCAACGGAAACAATTTTGTTACGGGTGCTTCTCTAGTTTATGTCGCTAAAAAGTTTGATGTAAACATCAATGGTTCGTATCGTGATTTTGGAGATTATAAAGATGGTGGCGGTGTTGAAGTGCCTTCATCATTTAAAACTACAGATTACTCTATAAAGCTTGGATATAACCCATCAGATAATCAACGCTTGCAATTGAATTGGAGACAATCTTTTGGTAGAGATATAGATCATGCTGGTTTACCGATGGACTCACCTTATGATGACAGTTATTTACTTGGGTTAGATTATAAAATAAACGAAGTATCTGACAAAATAGAAAGTATTTCAGCTAAAGTTTTTCACTCGTATGTAGATCATTTAATGACCAATGGTGGACGACCTAATTTTATGATGGTTGATTCTCAATCACCTGTAGAAGTTTGGATGTATGGCGGTAAAGCAGAGTTGGTTTATAAGCCTTCAGATAAATCTAAAATTTATACTGGTATCGACGCTAATTTAATTAGAAGAGAAGGAAACAGAACTAGAATTGTTAAAATGATGAATGGTATGCCATTACCACAACCTATGACTTTTGTTGATAAAATTTGGCAAGATGCTACCTTAAATGATGTAGGATTATTTGCTGAAGGTAAATTTAAAATTGCAGATTTTACAACATTAACTACAGGTATTAGATCAGATTTTATTTCAGCTTCTTTAGATGACCCTGCTCAAGATTTTGAAGATTTATATGGCGGAATTATTGATGATCAGAATGAGGTTAACATCAGTGCAAATGCATCTGTAAAATATCAAAAAAATGGCTTCCAAGCACAGTTAGCTTTTGGTAGAGGTATGCGAACTGCATCTATGGTAGAGCGTTATATAAACCATTTTAATGTAGGAGTTGACCCGTATGAATATGTTGGCAACCCTAATTTAAAACCAGAAATTAATAATCAAATAGAAGCATCTTTTTCAAAAAAGATGGGTATCGTTGATATTAGTGCTTCTGTTTTTTATTCATTCTTACAAGATTATATTACAGCCTTTGTGAATGAGGATATACCGAGAAAGTTTATGCCAACAACTCCACCGGTTTATGCTAAGCAATTCATTAATATTGATAAAGCTTCACAAGTAGGATTTGAATTTTCTTTTGATGTACAGGCAACTGAGCGAATTAAATTCACTTCTGATATGTCTTATACAAGAGCTGAGAATATTGATTTTGACGAACCTCTTGCTCAGATTCCACCATTTACCGCAATTTTAGGAGTTGAATTTAAAGAAGATAAATATTGGGTGTCTTTGAGTTCTAGGCTAGTTGCTGAACAAACAAGAGTCTCAGAATCATTTATGGAACAAGAAGCTCCAGGATTTTCAACTGTAGATTTACGAGTTGGCTATGAGCCATTTAAAAATCTATCAGTAGGTGCAGCAGTGTTAAATATATTTGATACTACTTATTATGAGCATTTAAATTTCTCTTATGCAAATTCAAATACTTTAATGGGTAAAATCTATGAACCAGGTAGAAACTTCACTACTTATATTAAATATAGTTTTTAAATAGATAGAGGATAATATACTTCAATAGTTTTAAAATTTAAATCACGGTAGTTGAAATAACTACCGTGATTTTTTTTGTAAATTGCATGATACAATCTTTTTATTATGAAACGAGCATGCAAAATATTTTTCATCCTAGAGGATGCCAATAGCGAACAGCATGTGACCTTTAAAAAACAATAAATCTAGACACATGAAAATCACCTTTTTAGGACACGCGAGCTTACAAATAGAAATTGGCAATAAAACCATTATTGTAGATCCATTTATTACAGGTAATGAATTGGCAAAGTCAATAGATGTTTATTCATTAAAAGCAGATTATATCCTTATTACCCATGCTCATCAAGATCATATTTTAGATGTAGAAACTATTGCAAAAAATACAGGAGCAATAATTGTATCTAATTATGAAATCGTGATGCATTATGGTGCTATGGATTTAAAAGGTCACCCGATGAATCATGGTGGTAGCTGGCAATTCGATTTTGGTCGAGTTACTTATACCAATGCTATTCATACTAGTTCTTTTCCTGATGGTAAATATGGAGGGCAACCAGGAGGATTTATTATTGAATCCTCAGAAGGGAATGTTTATATTGCAGGAGACACAGCTTTGACAATGGACATGAAATTGATTCCGATGCAATGTAAATTAGACCTAGCCATTTTACCTATAGGTGATAATTTTACCATGGGAATTAAAAGCGCAGTAATCGCTGCTGATTTTATACAATGTGATAGAATTTTAGGATACCACTACGATACTTTTGGATATATTGAAATTGATCATCAACAAGCCATTAATAAGTTTAAAGAGGCTGGTAAAAAATTGAATTTGCTAAAAATTGGGAGTAGCTTAGAATTATAAAAATGGTTGATAGATATAGGTTGTTAGTTGTTGGGGTAATACTGTTTATTAGTTGTGATGAGCAAACGGAAGTCTTAATTACCAATAGTGATAGGATAGATTTTTTAGTAGAAATTTTATCTGATACAACAGAGTTGAAAATTATTAAATCAAAAGATCAATTAATTTCTAATCATGCTTCTTTAATTAAACCTTTTTTTTGGACTATAGATAAAGATGATAACATAGAAGTTTACAGTGGGTCTGTCATAAAATATATATCTGATTCTTTAAGAGTTAACGACACGATATTTATTAAAGAGCAAATTAAGCAAAATCGCTACTTTGATATGGATAAATTGGAAAGTTACGGATTTAGGATATTTGATAATAAGTACTATAATGAACATCCAGAAATTGATTGGCAAACTCGAAATGATATGATTGATAGTTTAAACATTGGAAAGAAATCATATAGAGTATTGCATATTTCAAAACCTATTTTTAATAAATCATTCGATTTAGCTTTTATTAGAACAAGACATGGTCCAAGTGGACAAAGTCTTATACTTGAAAAAAAGGATCAAAAATGGATTAAAAAAAACATTTTAAGTAGCTATGTTGAGTAACTTTTGTAAGCCAACAGCCAACAGCCATCAACTATTTTCTTTTTTCCACTCCTCTAACATATCTTCAGATAAAATTCCTGTACCATCATGTTTCCAACCTGGTGGTTTAATGAGATATTTTAGTTTATTTACAAAAGATGTTTTTGCTTTAAAAGCATCAGCAAACATATTACCCCATTCTTGAAAAGCGATTCTTAATAAATGATAAGTTTTGATATTAGTGGTCAATCCGTAAATCACTTTTTCTTCTTTTATTTCAGGTTGAAAAGTACCAAACATTCTATCCCAAATAATCAAGATTCCTGCATGATTTCTATCTAAGTATAAAGGGTTACTTCCGTGATGAACTCTGTGGTGAGATGGTGTGTTAAAAATATACTCAAACCATTTTGGCATTTTGTTGATAAGTTCGGTATGTATCCAGTATTGATAAATTAAACTGATTGACATCTGAGTTAAAATCATCAATGGGTGAAAACCGATAAATCCCAACCAAATCCAAAATATCCAACTATAAAAACCACCAGTCCAAGTTTGTCGTAAAGCGGTACTTAAATTATATTCTTCTGATGAATGGTGCACCACATGCGATGCCCAAAAGATTCTGCTTTTATGGCTAATTCTATGAAACCAGTAGTAAGCAAAATCATCTAAGAAGAAAATCAATAACCAAGACCACCATTCAAATGGGATAGTTGCAACTCTATAATATTCCCAAACATAAGTAAACAAAAAGAGTACGATTGCTTTTGAGGCTAAGCCAATAAAGACATTCCCTATAAGTCCGGTAGAAATTGATGTTACCGCATCTTTAACCTTGTATGATTTTGGTGAATGCTTCGCTATGATTAAACCCTCAATTATTACTGTGATTACAAAGAAAGGGATGGCAAAATATATTAATGGCGGAATATCGGGTACGTACATAATTGGTGTTTATCAGAAAATAAAAATAAGATAAATAATCAAATAAAATATTCGGTGGTATGAGAAATTTCCTTTAAGACAAATGAGCTTTCTAAAAAACCAATATTTTCAATTTTCGAAAGTTTTGAACGCACAAAGTCGTGGTATAAATCTAGACT